>JAFXTJ010000120.1 GCA_017535945.1 Lachnospiraceae bacterium | reverse complement strand
TTCCTGCTGGGGATCTATGACAACAATGTCTACGGCTTCTGGGGCATCGTCATCGTGCAGACACTCACCTTTTTCCCGGTCTGCTACATGATGCTCAAGGGGCTCTTAAAGAATATCGATCCGTCCCTGGAGGAGGCGGCCCGTGACATGGGGGCTTCCCGCTGGGGCGTGTTCACGAGCGTGACGCTGCCGCTGCTCTTACCCGGTATCGGCAATGCGTTCCTCGTCACCTTTATCGAATCCATCGCGGATTTCGCAAACCCCATGATCATCGGCGGCTCCTATGACACGCTGGCCACGACGATCTATCTGCAGATCACCGGCGCATATGATAAGCAGGGCGCAGCCGCCATGGCTGTGGTGCTCTTATGCATCACGCTGCTCATGTTCGCGGTGCAGAAGTATTATCTGGAATCCAAGACGGCAGCCACGCTGACCGGCAAGGCCTCGCGGGCGAGGATGCTCATCGAGGACAAGAGCGTCACGATACCGCTCACGATCCTGTGCTCCTTAAGCGCGCTGTTCGTCATTCTCATGTATATCTGCGTGCCCATCGGGGCATGCTTCCCGACCTGGGGGTACAAGTTCACACCGCTCACCCTCAAATGGTTCGGCCAGGTCTTTTCCAAGTACAAGGGCTTCAAGGCGTTCAAGGATTCCTTTGTCCTGTCGCTCATCGCCTCGCCGATCACGGCTTTGCTGTCCATGATCATCTCTTATCTGGTCGTGAAGCGGAAGTTTAAGGCCAAGGGCTTTATCGAGGCGGTGTCGATGCTTGCCATGGCGGTTCCCGGGACGGTCCTCGGTGTCGGTTATATCCGCGGTTTCTCCGGCGGCCTCTTCCACACCGGCTTCCTGAGCGGGATCTACGGCAGCGCGGCGATCCTCATCATCGTCTTCGTCGTGCGTTCGCTCCCGACGGGCACCAGAAGCGGTATCTCGGCGCTCAGGCAGATCGACAAATCCATCGAGGAATCCGCTTATGACATGGGCGCGGACAGCTTTAAAGTCTTCATGACCGTGACGCTGCCGCTCATCAAGGACTCCTTCTTAAGCGGTCTGGTGACGGCCTTTGTCCGCAGCATCACCGCGATCTCGGCGATCATCCTGCTCGTCACGCCGCAATTCCTGCTCATCACCGTGCAGATCAACGAATTTGCGGAGAAGGGCTCCTACAGCATCGCCTGCGCGTTTGCATCCATCCTGATCCTGATCACCTACGGATCGGTGCTGCTCATGGAACTGTTGATGAAATTCTTCGGCACAAGCCGGAAAATCGTGGAGGAATAAGACATGGCAAAAGAAAAGAAAGGTGTTCGTCTCGAGCACATCTCCAAGATCTACCAGGACCCCAAGACACACAAGGATTTCTATGCCGTGCATGATACGTCACTCGAGATCGAGCCCGGCAGCTTCGTGACGCTGCTCGGTCCCTCGGGCTGCGGCAAGACGACGACCCTGCGCATGATCGCGGGCTTTGAGAGCCCGGATGAGGGCGAGATCTATCTGGGCGGCGAGCCGATCAATGAGCTGACGCCCAACAAGCGTGACACGGCGATGGTGTTCCAGAGTTACGCGCTCCTGCCGCATTACAACATCTTCGACAATGTTGCCTACGGTCTGAAACTGCGCAAGATGGACAAGGAGACGATCCGGAGGAAGGTGCTCGACATCTTAAAGCTCGTCGGCCTTGAGGGGATGGAAGCGCGCATGACCAATCAGCTCTCCGGCGGACAGCAGCAGCGTGTGGCACTCGCGCGCGCACTCGTGCTGGAACCCGGTGTGCTGCTCTTTGACGAACCCCTGTCCAACCTGGATGCAAAACTGCGTGTCTCGATGCGTACGGAGATCCGCCGCATCCAGCAGGAGGCGGGCATCACGGCGGTCTATGTGACGCACGACCAGTCGGAAGCGATGGCGCTTTCCGATAAGATCATCGTCATGGAGAAGGGCGTCGTGGCACAGATGGGCACGCCGCAGGAGATCTATTATCATCCGCAGAGCGAGTTCGTCGCCGATTTCATCGGCGAGGCGAATTTCCTGCGCGGCACGCTGGTATCCAGGGACGGTGACCGCGGCGAGATGGAACTGGCCGGCGGCAGGATCTCCGTGGAAGGTGTCGGTACCATCGATCAGGGCGCACAGTGCTCCCTGGTGCTGCGTCCCGAATCGGCCGTCATCGCGGAAGAGGGACAGCTGCCCTGCGAGGTCACACTGTCCTGCTTCATGGGTTCCTATCAGAACTATGAAGCTCTGGTGGACGGCAAGACCGTCAAGATCACCGATTTCAACCCCAAGCACAAGAGGATCTTCAATGTGGGAGAGAAGGCCTTTATCCGCTTCGATCCCAATGACATTCATGTACTCGAGGCATAAGGAGTGACTGACGGTAAGGACATCATATGATCATCACAATGCTGTATGAACGGTTTGCGGCGGCCTCGGGAGCGGCCGTCGCGATCCTGTCCGTGTCGGTGATGCTCATCGCGGGCTTCCTCATGACGCGCATTACCAAGCTCTTAAAGCTTCCCAACGTGACGGCCTACATCGTGGCCGGGATCCTCATCGGACCCTTCTGTCTGCATCTCGTACCGGATACGATCGTATCCGGTACGGATTTTCTGCCGGACATCGCTTTGGCCTTTATCGCGTTTTCCACGGGGGAGTTCTTCCGGCTGGATACGCTGCGCAAAAACGGACCGCGGGTCATTCTGATCACGCTGGCGGAGGCGTTTCTTGCCACGATCCTGGTGTTTGTGCTGTGCGTGAACATCCTGCACCTGCCGATGACCTTTTCCGTGGTCCTCTCGGCCCTGGCAGCGGCGACCGCTCCGGCCTCCACCATGATGACGATCCGGCAGGTCCGTGCCAGCGGAGAATTTGTCGATACGCTCCTGGAAGTGGTGGCGCTGGACAATATCCTGGGGCTCGTGGCTTACAGCGCCGCGATCTCCATTGCCAAAGCGCAGATAAACGGCGATGCGGTGGAAATCTCCGGCATCCTGATCCCCATCCTCACGATCCTCATGACCCTGATCGCGGGCGGGCTCTTCGGCGCCGTCACGGCACTCATCATGAAGGTGAGGCATTCCACGGACAACCGGCTTATCATCTCGGTCACCATGCTGTTCACATTCTGCGGGATCTGCGCCCTGATCGAGACATCACCGCTGCTTGGCTGCATGACCATGGGTATGGTCTACATCAATCTCACGGATGATGAGCGGCTCTTCAGGCAGCTGTCCTATTTCAATCCGCCGATCCTGATGCTGTTTTTCGTGCGCTCCGGGATCTCCTTTGATCTCTCGGCGCTGTTCGCCGTCAGCGACGCGGTGGGATCCGTCCCGCTCATCGCCGTGGGCATCGGATACTTTCTGGCGCGTCTGACCGGCAAGTATGCCGGTGCGTTTCTCGGGTCTCTTTCCGTACGCGCATCGGCTTCCGTCCGCAACTATCTGGGACTGGCCCTCATCCCTCAGGCAGGGATCGCCATCGGTCTGGCGGAGCTGGGCGCCAGGACTCTGCAGGGAGACAGCGGGAGAGCGCTGCAGACGATCATTCTGGCTTCCAGTGTGCTCTATGAACTGATCGGTCCCGTGTGTGCCAAGGCGGCCCTGTATCTGTCCGGATCCTATACCAACGATCTGGATGAGATCGCGGGGCAGGACGCGGCCAATAATGATGCAACCGTTGATCCGGTGGAGGAACTGATCGGACAGATCAACAGGATCCAGCAGGATCTCGCCGGGGAGCGGGTGGATGCGGACGAGCGGGTATTCTCGGAAGAAGCGGATCAGTACTTTCTGGATCAGGCCGGTGAGAATGCCTCCGGGAAGAAGGATAAGGAAAAAGCCAAGGACAAGTCATCCGGCAAGAAGCGGAAGAAGAACGGCTCAGCCGGCAAGAGCAAAGGAGAGAAGAAATGAGTCCGGAAACCGGAGAGATTATCATAAGGATCTGCCTCGCCGTGGCTTTATCCGCCGTGATCGGCTGCGAACGGTCATTAAAGCTGCATTCCGCAGGTCTGCGCACCTTTATGGTGATGGCGACCGCTTCCTGTGCCGCGATGCTGACGGAACGGATGCTCCTGTCCGGTGACATCGCAAAAGAGGGCAGCGGAGGACTGTATCTCATCTCCGCCGCCGTACTGATCGGCGGGGCATCCATCAGTGTGCACGCGCTGTTCCGCAACGCGCGCAATCAGATCCAGGGACTGACCACCGCGGCGGCCCTGTGGGGATGCTGTGTGATCGGCATGGCCTGCGGTGCGGGCTTTTATGTGATCGCCGTGTTCTCCGCGCTGATGCTCTTGCTGTGTCTGATCATGATGCCCTGGATGGAGGATCTCTTAAGAGAACACGCCAACCGGTTTGAGATCCACCTGGAACTGGTGGAGAGCACCTATCTCAAGGATTTCATCACTACGCTGCGGAGACTGGGGCTCAAGATCGACGATATCGAGCTGAACCGTTCCTACCGGGAATCGAAGCTCAGCGTATACTCCATTTCGCTCTCCATCGATTCACCGGAGCTCAAGAAGTATAAGTCACACAGCCAGATCATCGAGGCGCTTTCTTCACTTGACTATGTGCTGCATATCGAGGAGATGTAGAAGAGGTGGAACTTTGTCTGATCCGCCACGGCAGGACCGGGTGGAATGAAAAAGGATGGTTTCAGGGGCAGACGGATGTGCCGCTCTCTGATACCGGCAGAGAACAGGTAAGAGCTGCCGCGGAGCGCTTCCGCGCGGAGGGGATCACCTTTGACCGGGTGGTCTCGAGTCCGCTCGTCCGTGCCGTGGAGACGGCTTCCATCGTGACGGGCCTGCCCATGGAAGAGATCCCGACGGATCCCAGGATCCGGGAGATCGAATTCGGGATCTTTGAGGGGACGGATTTCTTCAAGCCGGATTATCCGGGGTGGGAGCAGGATGAACTGCCCTTCCGCGGACTGTTTGAGGCGCCGGAGAAATATTCGCCGCCGCCCGGCGGAGAGGATTTCACGCACGTCCTTGCGCGTACCCGCTCATTTCTTGCGGATATGCAGCAGCTTGCGGCTTCATCCGACGCCCCGGGACGGATCCTCGCGGCCTGCCACGGCGGGATCATCCGCGCGCTTCATGTGGCGGCCGGACTTGCGGAGCTTCACGGTATCTGGGACATCAAGGTGGAGAACGGCCGGCTGTTCGTATTTGTGATGGATGGGGAGCATATCCGCAGCAATGAGGGCGGGGTATGAAAAAGCGGGTCAATAACAAGATCAGTTTCCGGATCGCGATGATCGTGGGTATCGTAGTCACGCTGGCGATGCTGCTCCTGTTTGCCGTCGTAAATCTCAATCTCTCCATGGAACTGACGAACAGAGTCAAGCGGGATATGAATCTGATCGCCAAGGACAGGTCACAGATCATCGAGACTTATATCGAGGGATGTGTGGAGATGATCGACGCATATGCCAGGACCCCGGAGATCCGTGAAGTGTTAAAGAGCGGACGTGATCCGGAGGCGATCCGCAGAGCGCGCAGTTTTACTGAGGGTTTTGCTGAGGCATATGATCATATGGAGGGGCTTTATGTGGCCGAGTGGGATACCTATGTACTCGCCCACATCAATCCCGACAGTGTGGACAAGACATTCCGCGATGCCGTATCCGCCGCGGAACTGGAGGAACAGATCCGGACGAACGGACATGCGTTCTGCACCGGCATCGTCCGTGCGCCGGTGACCGGCAAGATGGTGATCCCGCTGTATGCACCGGTCTGTGATGAGTCGGGCCGGGCCATCGGCTTCGCGGGCGCCGCTTTTTATACGGACGGACTGGGGGAGCGTCTGAGATCCGTGAATGATGAGACTGCCGATGTCGAGTATTCCCTGATCAATGCCGCGGACGGGACTTATATCTTTGATTACGATCCCGATATCGTCGGAAGCGTGTGCATGGATCCCGTGATCCTGGATCGTCTGCTCGGCTTCCACAACGGGGAGTATCCGGACAATGTCGCCACATTCTCCGACCGGATGCGGGCGGGGAGCTGCTATTATATGGCAGACAGGGACTGGATCTTTGTGGTGACGGATCCGGGAGCGGACACCTTTGATGTGGTAAGCCGGGTCCGCCTGAGCCTGATCGCCATCATGGTCATCGTGACGCTCCTCATGGTCGTGCTGTGCGCATACTGTGTCGACCGGCTGACAAAACCGGTGGTCGCGATCAACGATGAGATCAGGCGCCTCAGGAGAGGGGACTTCTCGCAGCCGCACAGTCTGGATCAGTATATGTCCCGCGAGGATGAATTCGGTGCCATCGCCGGGGCGGTGGCGGACCTGCACAACGCGCTGTCCGACCGCAACAGGCTCTTCCGTGAGATCCTCAAGGCGCAGACGGTTGGGACGCTCGTGACCGACGCCATCACAAAGGATGTGATCCTCATCAATGACATGGCGTTGTCCATGCTTGGCTTCAGCCCGGGAACGGAGGATTATGTGACGGTGGAGAGGATTTTTAACCGGACGGATGATGAGGAGGGGATACGGATCCATACCATCATTGACGGGATCAGGCGCCGGGACGGCGAGGTGACTTTTGTGCACCCGGTCCATCCGGATCCGGAGACCACACGCAACCTGAGGATCCGGGCGAGAAGCATCCGTCTCTCCGACAGCGACAGGGTCATCATCATGACGCTGACGGATGCCGACCGGGAAGATGAGAGTTAAGAGAATACTTGCATTTGCCGATGAACCTGTTGTAAGATGATGGCACAGGTACCGGTGAGGTGCCGGCGGTTCCTTGGCAATCGCATATGGGTCAGTAAAGGTTTCGACAGGTATAGTCAACGTAGAGAAGCGTGCGGAGCATGGTGGTGGCCTCCTTAATCCGACACCAACCAATAGATGCCGACTATGAGGCACCTGTTGCTATGGCTGCTTAATCCTCAGGGTTAGTGACCAGAGCGACGACCGGGCTGAAATGCCCGGTTTAAGCCCACGGTGATAACGCCGCTATAATCACCGGGGTTCAAAGAAAGCGGCTGCCCGCCTGTAAGTAAGCTCTTGAGAGCAGGCGTTAAGATAATCTCGAAAGCCGCCCGGGGAGGAATCTGTTCGTCCGGTCGCCCGGGACGTACATAGACGGACTAAGCACGTAGAAGGATGCTGAGAGTATGCTTGGACAGGGGTTCGACTCCCCTCTGATCCACTTTACAACCAACCGTCGAACCCCATGTCTAAATTGAAAATAGGGGTTCGCCACAACATTGCCTGTATCAGTATCCCTTTTGATATTTTTGATTTTGTAAAACAGGAGCCGTGTGCAACATACGGACAGATACAGGCATGGGTTAAAACGCATTATGGCGTCCATGTAAGCAATTTGAGCATTTCACAGACAAAAGAGCGCTGTGGACTCTCAAAGACCGAATATAAGGGTTACAAGGGCTCGGAAGGTCATTATGTGCCCAAACTGAAGCCTGATAGAGAAGAAATGATCCGGGAAGCGTTCAGACATTTCGGTATGATAGAGTGATATGCCAAGAACGCATCAGGACGCCCATACAGACGTTTTAAGTGATTTAGCGAAAGAATATGCCCTCGTACAGATAATATGTCTGTATGAGGGCATTTTGGCGTCATGGTGGCGTATCCGGGTTATCTTTCTTGTTGCGTTTCCTGATCGGGATTACGAGAAACCCGTCTTTATCAGGTTTTGCGTCGGGGGTTTGATCGGACAAGGCTTTGAACAGTTTGTTTTTGAAGTCTTGTTCGGCTGATTGTTTAGACATTGTTGTTCACTCTAAACTTTTCTGCTTCTGAGTCACTGAGCGGTCTGCTCAATTTTTCAGACGCTTTGATCATCTCTTTGAGATTATATTTTTGACCGTCATTAGGCGCAGTCAGTCGGGAATCGTCAGAATAGTTTGATATGTCATTTTTTATCGGATCATGAATAAAGTTTTCTGTTTAGGGGAAAAGTCCTTCAGATCCGATGTGATTTTTTTCATACTGTTTTTTTGTTCGCGAAGATGCGCTTATATTGCGAATTCTCGCGTTTTTTTGGTATAATAATATTCCTTTATGTGACAGGAAATGTGTTTTGGAGAGAGGTATATATATGGGTATAAAAATGATCATGAGGAGAACACTTGCAGGACTGCTGTCGTTTGTCATGGTGGCATCTACGGCGCTTGTAGCAACAGAGCCCGTATCCGTAAATGCTGCCGAGCAGTCAGGGATTATTTATTCCGGCAATAACGAGGATGTCATCTATTCCGGCGACGAAGAACAGGTGCAGGCTCCGTTTGCGGACCCCGCAGACACTGATGAGGTGTACACGGAAGAGGCCGAAGCGGTCGCTGATGATTTTATGACTTCTTCTGATGATGAGACGGATCCCGTGAATGAGGGAGATTCCGTTATTTCCGAGGTTGGTGGAGAACCCGGGGAAGAAGCCGCGGTTGCTGAGGAAAACGCTGCGGTTGGCGAAGATGAGACAACCCCGGAAACACCGGAGGAAAGATCGACAGCTGATATTTCAAGTATCCCGATAGACACATATGTTATCGACAACGGATCCGATACGCTCACGGGGGTGTTCGCACTTTTCGGTGATGAGGAATATACGTGGGATTATGTCGATTCTGCTGATAAGGTCATCGTAAGGCTTCCCGAAGATAAAGGTTCGTTGTCCGAAAACTCCTCAGTGCTCGAGTTTCTTGTCGAGTGCGGTTATACTCTTGAATCCTCTCTTGTCATAAACGATAAAGAATATGCAGTTCCCGAATGGCTCACACCGGGCAACGAAAACGAGTTTGCCGACTATATTGGTTCGGTGGTCTATATTGACGGCAAAGCATATGCGGCATTTACCGTCGATGTTTCCGAATCTGTAGATGCGCTTCTTGAGCGTCCGGCCGGTGAGGATGATACTGTTGAAGAACCCGCACTCTCAGTGGGTATTCTCGCACGCCCGGTCACCGAAGAGGAAAGTGCGGTCAGCATTTTCAGATACTCTACGGATCCCGCCGATGAGGGCGAAGATTACTACGTAAGAGATGCATACATTTCACCCATTTCATTAACTCTTCCCGAAAGCCTCGATAACGGTGCCGGGTTTGATCTTACGGGGAAAGCTGCTGACGGCAGGACACTTCCCGACTACATCTCGTTCACAACTTCAGAGGACGAATACAGCAAGGGAACACTTATCATGCCCAAAGGCTGTGAACTTGCCATCAAGCTTCTGCCAAAACACGGATACCAGGTGACGGAACTTGCGGTCGATGAGGAGGCCTTATCCTGTGAAACCGGTGATGAAGGATCTGCGGATGAGCTGATTTCCGATATCGATGCTTACTCGGATGATAATGAGGTCGGACGATACACTCTGAAAGTAGACAAGACCATATTTGCTCCGGCGCCCACACTTATCAGGACCGGGGATTCCGTCGTGACGGATAAGGCGGAAGATATCGTGAGCGGGAAGATAGAGATACAGCCGTCCGCAAACGGTGATCAGACTGAATTTCCGGGAAGCGCACGCCTCGAGGTCGCCGATGTTCCCGAGACAGGAGAAGGCTCCCTTACGGCAGAGCAGATAGAGGCGTTTGAAAACGCATGCGAAGAAGCTTCTTCGGATGTTATTGGAGGCAGGGATAATGCAAGGATCGTGGATTACCTTGACATCTCACTGTACAGCGTCGTAAATGTTGCACAGGGCCAGCCTTCCGAAGACGGTGAAGGAGAAGATACGTTTGCAATAGCAGGATCCGGAACAGAGGAAGAAGAGCAGGCTGTGTGGGAAAGAGAGATCAAAGATCCCGCAGCTTCTGTCACTGTCACTCTTAACCTTGATCCCGAATTTGATACTGACGGCCTCGGGATCCTTCATCAGAAGGAGATAGCTGAAGGGGCAGGTGTAAGTTACGAGTATGAATCGGTTCCCTGCCGGGTTGATGAAGAAGCACATACCGTGACTTTTGAAGCCGACAGTTTTTCGGTATATGCCATATCCATTACGATCGATAAAGTCTATATCATAATGAAGGGTGATCCGGATCATGGAGAATATGCGGATACCATAGAAGATGCTATAAGCTATATCACGGATCCGAATAAGAGGTTTAAAGGCAAAACGGGTGAATACATCCTCTATCTCGGAAAGAATGAATTCACTATAACAGATGATGTTGTTGTTCCCAACTGTGTGACCCGTCTCGTGATCTGTCCAAATCTTGCCACAGGGTCGGATCAGCATTTTACCACGATAACAATCTCGTCAGGAATGACTTTCCAGTCACCTGTTCCCGTGGCGATCGATGGAACGGTGGTAATGAAGGAAGGTATTTTCCGGGTACAGTCTCTTGAACTGACGAGGCTTTCCGTTCTTGCCGCGGAAATACTCTATGTAACGGGTACTACCACTCTTCACGGAGGGTCGATACTGTGCCTCAACAACGATACGTTTCTCGGTGTGGATAGTGAAACCACACCTGGCTTGACGTCAATAAAGGTTACACAGGACTATGAAAACGACGACAGTGGCAATCCCGATAAGAATTACCCGCTTCATTCTCCGGTCATCCTGAAGGATTACCATGCCACTGACGTGAAGATCTTCGGTGCCATAACCGCCGATAAGGGATGCGGTCTCCGGTTTGGAATATCATATGGTGATATCAACACGTCCTCGGACATAATGACGATGGTGGAATATCAAAATCAGATCAATCCCTCCGGCGGGTATCACTATTCAAACACAAACAGGGATGCTCATGCCATCAAGGATAATGGTTCCGGTAAAGTGATCACACCGGGACAACAGCCGGATTTTCCGGATTATCTGTTCATGACCGATCAGACATCGATGCCCGATTTCATGTCAGTGTATCTTCCGCTCAACAGTACTTATGAAAAGACGTATGTATGTGTTAAGTACGACGGTACACAGAAAAAAGCATATGCGACAGAACCTCCGTATGAGATAAGTGAGTTTAACGATGAATCTCAGGCATTTAAACTTCTGGGAAGTTATGCGCAGTGGTCTGATGCTTCTGCAGCCGTAGCCGCTCTTAATGATCCGGACAAGACATACATGCTCGACCTTGATATCGGTGATTCTGACATTGATACGGATCGTATGATGACCTTCCCCAAGAAGGCAAAAAGAATGATCTTCAGGGGTCATGGATCAACTTCCGGCGAGATATCCGTCATGAAATATCAGGTATCAACGAAGTTCTCATGCGATGTGACATTCGAGGATCTGGACCTGAGAGTCTGTGACAAAAAGGGTAACGAGCTTTCTCCTTATACCGCTGCGACGATCGATATAGCAGGACATGTGCTGGATCTTAAAGGCTCCGACATAAGATTCAATTCACCCGTGATATTCAATGATTCTGCCAAGAAGGGAACAATGCAGATTGCAGGTGATATCCCTACTCGCGTCATGACGTGCGTTGTTTCCGATGTCCAGAAGGCAGCCGGTTATACCCAGGATGAAGTAAATAAGCTCGTTGGATATGCAACTTCCGCCACAGGCGGAAAGCTTGCGGACGCCGCATATGATCCGAGAGCTGACTTTGACCTTAAAGGCGGAGAGGTAAGTGTTATTGCCGGTTCCGTCGCAAATGTTGCCAATCTTGTTATCCCCCTGAACTCCAGGGTGATCATGTCTGATTATAAGAACACACAAGGATCGTGGATCGCACCGACTCTTACTGTAGCAAAGCTTGAGAACCACGGTCAGATCTGGATGGTCACGGATAACGGAGGCACGGGCACGTCCAAGGCTACCGTGACCGAAGCACAGATGTGCGGTGATTCTGTGATGTCCGGAAGCGGCAATGAGCTTAAAGCCGATGCCGTGAAGATCAACGATCTATACATGAGCGGCGATTCGTGGGTTGAATCGCGCGGAGCATTCGATGTGGGCAACATCACAAACATCACAGCAAATGCCACACTTGCGACCGTTCAGAACCCTTCACTCCGGTCGGCACCCGGCACACCATTTCTTAACGTGACCGGAAATGTGACACTGCAGGATAAAGGTTGCCGCATAAGGGTGTGTGTTAAGAGCGCTGACGGCAAATCCATTCCCAAACTGGAGAAGAAGCCTGACGACACAACATATCCTTCCGGAGGCATGGCGCTTCTTACGGCCAAGAACGGCACCATCGACCAGTTCGTGCCTTATCATGCGATAACTTCGGATGAGCCTCCGGTTGCAGGGAATTCAAACATTCCCGAGAGTTGCTGGACGTATGATGAAGGCGGTCAGACAAAATACTACACAGATGTTGATAAGACGGCCTACGGGTCAAAGGTTAAGGACGGATACTATAACACAAACGGCTACTATCTCAAGAAGGACGGTAATACTTTCCATCTGTATAAGGGAAGCGATGTGGATATAGCGGTAGTTACCATACCTGAAGCCAGGAATAATTATTATACTCCCTCTTACGGTAAGACAGCTGTATCTTCTGCGTGCGATGATCCTCTTGCAGTGATCGACTACTATGATTCGTGGGACGGTGCCGTTGCAGCTGTCAATGCAAAGAAGACAAAGCAGAAGTATGAATTCATTGTCATCAAAGATCAGGGAAGCGAGGATGATCCGGGCAATCCGGCTATAGAGCTCAAGTTTCCGCAGTCGGCCAACATCGATAAACTCTATGTTGTCGGCAATGAACAGAATATGAGCAGCACCATTCTCTATACGAACGCCCTGACCCTTACGTCGTTTACACTGTTTGATTATCTTTCGATCGCTCCGGTGGCATATTACCGGGAGGGAAGCACGGTCACATACCCGTCTCTTAACGGTGCGCCTCAAACCATAGAAGTAAAATCAAATACATATGCCAACAGATCACAGCCTTTAAAGGCGGGCGGATTCTATCTTGAGTTCGGGGAATATGCCCGTCAGGCTGTTGTGACCAATAATCTTGATATCGACTCCGAAGACAAGGGATCTGTTTATCTGGCTAATACTTTCGACGTCAAATTGAGGACATATGTACCTTTTATCGGAAACGTATCGGGCAACAATAAGAACTCTGCCGTCTTCAGGCTGGCCAAGGATAAAGATAATCTTTCTCCGGTCATCAACGGCTCAATCACCGGATTCGAAGAGCTTTATACAGGGGACAATATCGTTGCGGGAGATATCAGTGTTACAAAACTGAGTGCCGGTGAATTTGAAATGCACGGAAAGACCCTGAAGGCATCCGTTGTCAATGCCGGATCGATCTTAGCGGAAAAAACTGCGGTCACTGCCGGAGAGCTTAATCTGACGGATGAATACTACGGAGCAACTGTAGGATCCCTTACAGCGGACGATGTGACTATGGTAAATGGGACATCCGGTGAGCAATCTGACTATTTCACGGTTAACGGCAAGGTCAATGTCAGGAACATTTCGCTTGGTCATTACAGGAGATTAGTGTACAAGGGAGATGCCAAGATAACGGGAAAACTTACGCTGGGCGGATCTTCGTATGTTGCGGCAGATGGGGGAAGCGATGTATTTGTTACGATCAATGATATTGTTAGCAACGACGACGAACATAACTCCATCTTGTATTACAACCGAAATGCCAAGAAT
Organism: Lachnospiraceae bacterium; assembly: GCA_017535945.1. Taxonomy (GTDB): domain Bacteria; phylum Bacillota; class Clostridia; order Lachnospirales; family Lachnospiraceae; genus Butyrivibrio. Next base: position 43,103 of record JAFXTJ010000120.1, on the reverse strand, counting down.
AAGCCGCGAGTAACCATCACCGGAAAAGTATCGGGATATCCGGTCAAACTGAGTTGGTATGGTGGTCCTGATATCAAAGAGATGCAGCCTGCTGTAACTACCATAGCGGCAGGAGCAAATGAGAGTGTTAAGCTTTCGTTCCCGGCAACGGGCGAACTGGCGGTTGTTGGAAACAATCCATTGAGCATGTTCAAAATAGACCTTTATGGATACAGTATGGATGAATACTATCCTGTTAAGTATTCCAACGCGATCTATCTTGTGAAAACGTCATCCGATGATATGGTACTTGCTCCGATAGTGGAACTCAAGAGAGTCGATGAAGGAAATGAGTTCACTTCGTATTATTGTGATCTTGCGCAGGCTACGGCCGAGATCAACGGCATTAATGACAGCTCGGCAAAGTATGAGATGAGGGTTCTTACGAAGGCAGGTGATTATGATCCTTCGCATCCTACGCTTACGGACACCGTGATCACGGACAATTACGTATTCAGCCCGTTGTCTCTTCCTGCAAAAGACAGGATGAAAGAACTGGATATAATCTCGGGGATAGAAAATAAAACATCAAAGATCTGTTATTCCGGTGCGCTTACGGGCTATAACAAGATCACTCTTACCGATATTTATTTTTATAATACTGCCGGGCCCAAGAGTGACGAACCCGGTAAAGGCAAAGTCAGCTTTGAAACGTTTACTGCCACCAATTGTGAACTGGTATTTCCCGGCAAGACGACAATAGGCAGTTTGAGCCTTATAAATACACGAGTTGATTTCGAAACAACCGCGGAGATCGGTGATCTTTCGACGGATAACACTGCCGAAAATGGAGATCCGGTTAAGAGCACGATATATGCAGCAACCAAATCACTTGAGGGGCCTTCACTTCTCAGCATCAAGGGGGCGGTTACAGGCCCTGTGTTCATAGGGCTTCTTGTACCGTATAAGGGAGACCTTAAGCCACTGGAGAATGTCCCGGAGTTTTCGTGGAAATCCTACGCAGGCAGAAGACTTGCATATGTTCCCGTAGCTGATGCCGATCATTTCTTTGCATATGGATTGTTTGTCAAAGATGGTCGTGTAGTAACGCAAGAGAAGCCATATTATTCTTACAAGGACAGCTCAGGGTATGTGATAAACGATGATAAGTCCAAAATGCTTATTCGCCTGGAGGATGCGGATTCGCATGATGTGCTTGGTTATGCGAGGTCATGGAATGAAGCCGTGGCTGCTATCAACATTGCGAATAACAAGAACAGGGCATACTCTATCGTGTTCCTTCAAGGAGGGTGCTGGCGCACGAATGCGGTCGTGGACGCTTCTGCCATAACGGATCCGAAAAGCCAGGTGGCAGGAAGTTATGTTGAAGCTGTCTATGGAACAAAAGACGTTGCAGCGCTTACGATGCCGAAAGCATCCGCAGCCCGTAGGATAGATTTGGAGTGTGCTGGAGAGGTGCATGGACAGGTAATACTTGTTTATAGGGGCGCTTTTGCACCGCAGACCGATTGTACGATCGGACCGAATATCACAATTACCACTACTACAAGACAGAAGCTTCCCGGAAAGAATTACTATGTTTATTATGCGGGAAACCTGGATGGCTGGATAACCGCCGTTACCCTTGCAAACGGAAAAACGCTCGAGTATTCGATATACAACAACGTCACTCCTCCACCTGTTTTTTCAAGCATCACCGGCAGCAAGGGCACCATGGTATTGCCTGTTAAATCCTCCGTTACAGGAACCGTCAATGTAGGCGAGTTAAGAGCACATGAAAATGCCGAAATAAAGCTGGAGGGTAAGACGACTGCAGCAACAATGCGTCTTTATGATGAGGCAAAGGTTAATGCAGTCGGCGATGTAACAGTCGGCGAGCTTATCATGAACAAGAAATCCGAGCTCAGTATGGCTGCGGATAAGTCGGGCAAAACGACAGGGAAGCTTTCTGTCAAAACGGTGCATGTCGGCCAGCAACCGAACGGTACTGACAAGTGTTTGATAGGCGGCGGACAGAATACAACTATCATCACCGATATCATTTCCGATTCAGGTGCCCCCGGGCTTGACATCAAGTACTGTTTCACGACACCTTCGGCCAAAGCTGCGGGTACGAGCCAATTATCGATAAACGGCCGGATCGATGGGGTGAAGGTCACACTGATGCCGTTGCTCAGAAGGTTTGATGTGGAGAAGAACCAATATGAGGTTGATGATTCAGGTAACCCCAAGTATTCTCTTGTTACCGATCCCGAGGAAACCAAAGCCAAGCTGAGCCTTTCATCACCGAATAACAAGGGACTGTTCAACGGCGATAAGACAACATGGAAGACCGAGAACGGGTGGTATAACTGCAAGCTCCTTACGATGGGTAAAGCCGGGCTTACAGACCTTAAGCTGCAAGCAAAACCTGATGATGATTATATGATCAAATCGGGATCCGGCGTATACATTACCAATACAAATACATCTCCGCTTTTACATGTTCTGGGATACAGAGATGAACAAATGACCGCTAAGTCATACGAGGGTTTGTTCGTCGATTTTGCCGATGCAGCAGCCGAGATCGACCGTATCGGATCAAAAACGGCCGGGGATGATAACTCTTACGTAAAGATCGATTTTCAGCGCGATGCCGGTACGGGAGATGCTCCCGTGGCACTTACCATGCCCTCGAAGATCTGTCATCTGACTATTACCGGCAACGATAAGCATGTGTACACATCGTCCTCCGTACTCACTTTCAATGCGCCCACGACGATACATGACCTTAGCATAACAGCCAGGGGCAAGTCAAAAAGATCAAAGGTATATGATACGGACATTCCCTACAGTATAAAGGCTGATTCCGTGATAGAGTTTGATGATTGCGAAATCCCGGAATCATCGGTAAGTGCGGTAACTGCCAAAGGACTTAAGCTTCATAACAGTAAGCTCGGGGTACGCGGTAATCTGACCGCGGATGGTGCAACGCTTTCAACAACTTCCGAAGTGGCAGCTGCCAATATCACCGTTAAGGGGACGACGGAAATAGATAATTCAAGCTGTCTTAAGGCCGGACAGGCATATGTCGGCGACAACAACAGGACGGTAAAAGACAAAGCAACCGACGGAAAGATATCACTGAAGGATGTCATCGTAGATTCTGTAGGCTCTCCCGGCGCAGTCTTTTCACTGAAGAAGTCCGCTCTTGATAAAAAGGGCAGAGGAGGCATCAGCCAGCTGACCGTTTCGGGTGAAGTAAAATGTCTTGCCGATATCGGACCCGACCTTCCAAACGATGCACCAATACAGGTCGAGATAAGGGAGAACACGGAAGGCGGCAAGGAAGAAGGCGGAGTTATCACTTATACGGATGTATCAAAGCCCGTGGAAGGAATGATACTAGCCACGGCGCCGCTTGCCGGTAACAGGTACTTCCGGCCGTCATCTACCATGATGTCAAAACTTGATGACGGTGACCCGCTGAAGGACAACGGACACGTGATCAAGACGGGCAACACGATCGTGTTTACCGCGCAGAAAGCGGTGATCTGCCTGCACATGTATCGGAGTATCCTTAAACGGGCCAACAGTGATGAAGTAAAATCGAGGACAGAGCTTCCGGCCATGGATTTTCTGACGTATGAGGAGGCCGTTGCCCAGATAGATGCACTCAACCGTTACAAGCTTCTTGAATATGACGGCGGATACAGGCCGGGTGCTTACTATGAGGATTATGATATCCAGTTTGCTGATGATCTCGGCATTTATGACATCAAGAATGCAAAAGGTGTATATGCGCCTCTCCCGCTTCCGAAAAAGGCCGGCACTCTTAAACTGTATGTTGACCATAACGAGGGCTTTGACTATGTCCGGGTTAGATATGCTGGAAATATCAAACTTTCCGGCAATCTGACGCTTGCCGACGGTGTAATGCTGATCCCTGTTGCCTATAACAAAGCTGCACGGGATTATGTTGAGACAACTTCGGCCTTCAACCTTTCGTCATACACATTGCGGCTTTCCGCAGACAAGGAAAAATACGGGACTGAGTACATACCGATCCGCGCCTCGGGCATAACAGGCGGTAAGAACTCGAGACTGGAGCTTCTGGCACAAAACAGGGGATGGGTCAGAGCTTACTGCACGGGTGATCTTACGGTTCCGAACGTCTTCCTGAATCCTGAGTTTGAGCCGAATCCGGATCCGGAAAATAAGCAGAAGGCGATCGCAGAGATATCGGTAGACGGGAATATCAACATCACGGATCTTCGGACTAAGTCGGCAAGCTCCGGAGATGCAGTCATCCTTGTCGGAGGTACTGGAGTATTTGGCGATATCACCGTGTTCGATAAAGCCGACACGAGGATAAAAGAAAAACCCGGACATCCCTTAAAGCTTAACGGTGTGTTGGATCTTTCGCCTGCAGATTACAGAAATGAAAAGATCGATCTTGTCATGGATTCCGACAGTGTCCCTGCGGGTACCGTATATGCAAGCGGAGCAAAGATCGATCCGGCCGTCTGGCATATATATTCCGGAAACTATCCCGAAGAAGGGATGTTTAAACAGTACGACGGATACATGGATGGCATAAACCTCAAGCGCGGGAGTCAAAAATAAAAAATCCTGAAAAGGATGTCGCATTTTCCGGTCCGGTGCGTATAATAATTGAAAGGCCATTAGAGATACAATAAAATGTATTTTGTTTTGACCTTTGATGAACAATATCTTTCAGAGCATAACGGCATTGAAGAGCTGATCGAATCGTATGAAGACGGGTTAAAGACTATACGAAAGAGCCGGAAGAATATTATGGATGCTATAAAGAACGGAGCTTATACGAAAGCGTTCAATACCGAGTTGGAGGAACTTGATAAAGAGGAAGCCGCAATGCAGGAAGCACTTGATAATGCCTTGTTGCGTAAAGATGCCGAACTTAAAGTCGAGGATATCATTCGCTTCTTCTATTCATTTACCGGTAACCTTGATAATTTAAAAAATAGGCAGAAGCTTCTTGACGCTTTGATTGAAAAAATATGTTTATAATGACGAAATCGTGGTTACGTTCTTTTTTACAGAGGACCAGAGAAGATTGAATATTCAGGAAACCATGGAATTGATCAAAAGTAGGAAAGAATTCCTGAATTATTTCGATCCCAACTATAAATGTGATCTGAAGTCGTATAAACCTATTAAGATGACGCCGTTAAAGTATGAAACGGTAGACGGTGAAGAGATGGAGTTATGTTCTTCTTTTTAACTGGGGGTTCGACACGACGGAAGAGAGGCCCACTATACCGCGAAGTACAGAACGATTCTCAAACCGCTCGCTTCGCGGTTTTTTCAATTTAATGTCAGATACATATGGGACAAAGGAGAACCTGCGATCATGCTTGATTTTCTTATCAGACATCAGACAGACGTCATGCTTTCGTTAAGCTGCGTCTGTGCCATGACGGCATTTCTGGTTTTTCTGACCGGTTCATTGGAGAAAAGCAGAAAAGCCGCCCTCATGATCATGGAAATCGGCGGAATGATCCTGCTCATATTCGAGATGTTTTCCTATATCTACAGAGGGGATATGAGCGAACCCGGCTATTGGATGGTCCGTGTCGGCAATTTCATGACCTTTGCGATGATGCCGGTCCTCATTGGCGGATTTACCCATTATCTCAGTGATCTTCTGAGGAATGATGTCGGACTGAAAGAGCTGCCCAAACGTCTGAAAGGGATCTATGTACTTGTCGGTATCAGTGAGATCCTGCTGATCGGAAACATCTTCGGCAGGTATTATTATGTGATCGATGAGCAGAACACATATCATCGTTCATGGGGGTTTATGGTCTGCTATATCATCCCCCTGATCACTCTTGTCATACTTCTGACAGTGATATGCCGGTATTATAAGATGATCAACAAAGATATCCGGATCTCACTCCTGCTGTTCACGATCGCCCCGTTTGCCGGCTCCCTGATACAGTTTTTCATCTACGGGCTGTCCATAACCGACATATTCATCGTCGGTACATGCGTGATGCTGTATGTGTTTGTGCTGATCGATCTGAATCACGCTAAAGAGATAAAAGACAGGATCGAGCAGAAGAACAGAGAACAGATGGAGATCATCTCCACCATTGCGAATATCTACAATTCCATGTATGAACTCAACCTGGAAAATAATACTTTCCGCGAGCTCCGTGCCGGTTATGTATCCGTTGATGAGGCAATTGAGGATAAACCGACGGATCTTCAGCAGATCATCAATACCATGATCAGACGCACGATCGATGGATCATGCATAGATGAAGATCTTTTGAAGTCGACAGATCTGGAAACCATCAATGACAGGATGCGTGATACGGATATATGGACCAAGGAGGTCATGAATCCGGAAAAGAAATGGAGACGCGGCCGTATCATCGTATCCAAAAGAGACGATACCGGAAAGATCGCCCGTATCCTGTGGGTGACTGAGGATATTGACAAGGAAAGAAGAGAGAGAGAACGGCTGAAGGATGTTTCTGAACGGGCAGTTGCGGCAAGCGAGGCCAAATCGGCATTCCTGTCAAACATGTCACACGAGATCCGTACACCGATCAATGCCGTACTCGGTATGAACGAGATGATCCTGAGGGAGAGTGAGGATGAGGATATCCTGACGTACGCTTCCAGCATCAAGACTGCCGGATCCACACTGCTGGGGCTGATCAATGATATCCTTGACTTCTCCAAGATCGAGGCCGGCAAGATGGAGATCATCCCGGTCGAATATGACCTTTCTTCGATCATCAACGATCTGGTCAATATGAGCCGGACGAAGGCGGATGACAAAGGACTGGAGCTGAAGCTCGACATAGATAAGGATACCCCGCATTTCCTGTATGGTGATGAGGTAAGGATCAAGCAGATCGTCACGAATATCCTGACAAACGCGGTGAAATATACCGAAAAGGGAAGCGTGACTTTTGCGGTGAGCTTTGAGAGGCCGGAAACAGATGACGGGACGATCCTGCTGAAGATCTCGGTAAAAGACACCGGTATCGGGATAAAAGAAGAGGATATGAGCAAACTGTTCTCCAAGTTTGACCGTATCGAAGAAAAGCGTAACCGCAATGTGGAAGGCACCGGTCTGGGCATGAGCATCACCCAGAAACTCCTTGAGATGATGGATTCCTCCCTGGAAGTCGAAAGTGTCTACGGGGAAGGTTCGGATTTCCATTTTGCCATCAGACAGAAGGTGATCAAATGGGATCCCATCGGAGATTATGAAGCTTCCTACCGTGCTGCGCTGGCTGCCCGTACGAAATACAGGGAAAAGTTTACGGCACCGGAAGCGGATATTCTTGTTGTTGATGACAATAATACCAATCTTGCGGTATTCAGGAATCTCCTGAAGCGCACCAAAGTGCGGATCGATACCGCATCGAGCGGCGAAGAATGCCTGAAGATGTCCGGGAAAAAGAAGTATGATATTGTCTTCCTTGATCATATGATGCCCGACAAGGACGGCATACAGACACTGCATGAAATGCGGGAACTGCCGTATGATCCAAACAGAGATACAGTTGCAGTATGTCTGACCGCAAATGCCATAAGCGGTGCGAGGGAAAAGTATCTTTCCGCGGGCTTTGATGATTATCTGACCAAACCCATTGATGCGGACAAGCTTGAGGAAATGCTCATCAGATATCTTCCGGAGGAAAAAGTCGTCCTGTCCGAAAATGACAGGGAACCTCATGAGGAAGAGAAACCGCTTCCGGAATGGCTGCTGCATTGCGAAGGGATCGATCCCGGGCAGGGAGTCAAAAACTGCGGCGGAACGGAAGAATACCTGTCGGTTCTGGAGGGATTTTATTCCGCTGTCGGCGACAGGGCGGATGAGATAGAGACTTACTATGATAATGAGGATCTCGTGAACTATACGATCAAGGTTCACGCACTCAAATCAGCTGCCAGAGCAGTCGGTGCCATGGAGCTTTCCGAACAGGCAAGATTGCTGGAGGAAGCCGGAAACGAAAACAATACAGCGTATATCAAAGCAAATACAGCGGGATTACTGAGCCTCTATCGTTCTTATGAAGATATCCTGGCGGCTGTCGCGGAGGGATCCTCAGACCGGCCGGATATATCCGCGGAAATGCTGGCGGATGCTTATGAGGGACTGTCGGAATTTGCGCAGATGCAGGATTACGAGCTGGCCCGCATGGTCGTGAGATCGCTGAAGGAATACAGGCTTCCGGAGCCTCACAATGAGCGGTTTAAGCGAATTAATTCCAGGCTTGCACAGCTGGATTGGGAAGGGATCAGGGAGATACTGAAAGAATGGGACAGATCATAACGAAAGACGGATATCAACTGCATTACGATGAATACGGGAGCGGCGACAGGATCATCCTCTGCGCGCAGGTCGGGTTTTATCCCAAGGGCACACAGCAGTATATGGCGGAGCTCGGATATCATGTGTATTGCCTTACTTTGCGGGGATTTCACCCTTCCGACTATGTCACAGAAGACTACGGCGAGGATTGGTATGATATCTTTGCCGGTGATGTGACGGCACTGGCGGATCATATCGGCGCGGAGCGTTTCATCTATATGGGCGCCTCGCACGGTGCCGGCGTGGGCTGGCATCTGGCCATCGGATATCCGGACAGGGTCAGCGCTTTTGTCGCCGTGGTCCCCGGACCTCACTCTCTGGCGGAGGGAACGATGTCCTACAGACAGATGATGCTGCAGGGGATCATCGATGCGCCGCCGCCGTTTGATCCGCCGGTCGATCATGACGAAGCCAGATCCCTTCGCCGGCGGGAGCGCGAGGAACACATCAGCGCGCAACCGGAGCCTGACGAAAGGGAAAAGAGGATCGATTACGGAAGACCGCTCATCAAATGCGGGAGCGAGGAGGCCTTGTGTGAGAAACTTGCCGGGATCCGGATCCCCGTGCTGATCATCGGGGGCATCGATGATCCCATCAGTACACCGGAACTCATGATGAGGACCGCCAGGGCGCTTCCCAATTGCAAACTCGTGATCTACTCTAACTGCGGGCATAATATCGATACGGATCTCATCGAGGAAGTGTCGGGCGAAGCGGACAGATTCCTGAAGAACGCCCTCGCACGCGGGAAATGTTATGACGCGTTGACGGATCGGGAAAAGGAAAAGGAGGGAATTTGAAATGGCACAGAACGAGCAGAACAGACCCGTACCGCCGTGGGCGGGTGAGATGGAGGAGGGGGACTTTATCTCCTATGCGCCGACCTATGAGGCCGGGAAGTATTTTCATCTCTTTCATCAGGGGAAGTACCGGGATGCTTCCGGCACGGAACTGAAGTATTACTGTTACGATCCGGATGAAGGGGCGGATGAAAAGAAGAGGCTCCCGCTGCTTGTCTTCCTGCACGGCACGGGGAATTCCCTGGTCGGCGATCTGTGCATCAATTATACGGGTGCGGAATTCTATGCCACGGAGAAGTATCAGAAGAGCATGGGCGGTGCACGGATCCTGATCCCCGTGGCAAATGAATATGAGGGAGAGGACGGCCGGACGGCGGGCTACTGGTCGCCGGAATATCTGGAACCCGTTCATGCGCTGATCATGGACCATATCAGAGCACGGCAGGATCAGGTCGGACCGGTCTTTCTGTTTGGCAATTCCTCCGGCGCGACCTTTGTTCTGAGGCTCATGGACAACTATATGGATGATTTTGACGCCGTCATCCCGGTGGGGAGTGCCGCACTGCCCGATGATGAGGTGCTCGATGCCTATGATGCAAAGGGAAAATACCTCTTCTTTGCGATGGGCAGGCGCGATGAATTCCATCCCTTTGAAGAGACGGTCGCGCCGCGGATCCCGAGACTGGAAAGGATGAAGCACTGCTTCCTCTATACGCCGGAATGGGTACGCAACGGGGACAAGGGCGTCGCCTCCATCAATTTCGGCGTGGAGATGGGGCAGCACTGTCTCGTGAACCCCGTTCACTGCAATCTCCTGTTTGACGACGGGACGCCGATGGATGAGCGCCTCCCGGACGGCATGACCGGCTGGATCGCGAGAACGGCGGCGGAGCTGGCCGGAGAGCAGGGAGTACAGTGAGGAACGGAAGATGTCCGGTGTGATCATCGGAATGAGCGGCGGCGTGGACAGCGCCGTGGCGGCATATCTGTTAAAGGCTGCGGGTCATGAGGTGAAGGGCGTGACGCTCCGGCATTTTGTGACGGAAGACGGACAGGAGAGCAGGTGCTGCGAGATCTCGGACGCGGAGGCCGTCTGTGACCGGCTGGAGATCCCGTACTATGTGATCGATTGCTTCCCGGAATTCGCAGCGCATGTGACGGAGCCGTTTGTCAGGGACTATCTGTCCGGACTTACGCCCAATCCCTGCGTCGCGTGCAACCGCCATGTGAAATGGAGCGGACTCTTCAAAGCGGCGGAGCGCTTCGGCGCATCGTATGTGGCGACCGGACATTACGCACGGATCGTGAAGACGTCTGCGGGACGCTATACCGTGCAGAAAGCGCTGCATGAGAACAAGGACCAGGCCTATATGCTCTACCGGCTCACACAGAAGCAGCTCATGCGCACGATCATGCCGCTCGGTGCGCTCTCCAAGGAAGAGGTCCGCACGATCGCGCAGAAGGCCGGGATCCCGGTGGCGGACAAGCCGGATTCGCAGGAGATCTGCTTCGTGCCGGACGGAGATTACGCGGACTATGTGGCGGCACATGCAAGCGAGGTGACCGGGCCGGGCAGTTTTGTCGATGAGGACGGCCGGGTCCTCGGCATCCATAAGGGGATCATCCATTACACGGTGGGGCAGCGCCGGGGATTGAACCTGCCGCTTGGTTATCCTGCCTATGTGAAGGAGATCCGGCCGGAGACCGGGGAAGTCGTGATCGCACCCGAAGAGCATCTCTACAGCAGAGAGATCCTCTGCCGCAGTGTGAATTTCATGAGCATCGAAGGGCTTGCCCCGGGGGAGGAACTGCACTGTCAGGTGAAGATCCGCTATCATCATCCCGGAGCTCCGGCTACCCTTACTCCGGCAGAAACCGGGGCAGACGGAGATGTTTCGATCCGCGTGCTCTTCGACGAACCGGTCCGCGCCGCGGCTCCCGGACAGTCGGCCGTCTTTTACGATGCGGACGGCTGTGTCATCGGCGGCGGGATCATCGCAAAAGAACAGCCGGGCCGGGTGGCCTGATCCGGCAGGCAGATATGCACAAACCAAAGACGCGCATTCGTTGCGCGTCTTTTCCTTTTGCTGTATAATAATATAGTTTATGGTCATTTCTGATGTGGCTTCTAACACTTCGCGGAGACAGACATGAAAGAAAGACAGAGATATAACAGTATCAGGAGGCGGGTGCTCGTGGTGGAGGATGAAGCCATCAACCGCGAGATCCTCAGCAATATCCTGCAAAGCGAATATGAGGTGACCTGCGCGGAGAACGGACAGCAGGCGCTGGAGATCCTGCGCGGAGAAGGCACATTTTCCCTGATCCTCCTGGATCTGCTGATGCCCGTCATGAGCGGCGAGGAGATGCTCTCAAGATGCAAGGCGGATCCGGCACTCGCGGGGATCCCGGTGATCGTCATGACGCAGGAGGGCGATGCTGAGGTCACGAGCATCCGGGGCGGCGCGGACGATTTCATCAAGAAGCCATACAGCATGCCGGAGGTGATCCTCGCACGCTGCGAGCGGATCATCGATCTCTACGAGAAGCAGAGCCTCATCGATCGCACGGAGACCGATCCGCTGACCGGTCTGTATTCCGACGAGTTCTTCTTTGAATACATCAGAAGGTTCGCACAGGCGGATGAGAGAGCACTGGATGCCATCGTCCTCGATATCGAACATTTCCATCTGATCAATGAGATCTGCGGACGGGAGGTGGGCAATGCGATCCTGAGGAAGATCGCTTCGCTCATCACGGAGGAACTGGAGGAGCATTTCGGCATCGCCTGCCGCTTGTCGGCGGACACCTTTTATATCTGCCATGCGGGTATGGAGGATTACCGTGCGTTTACGGACAGGATCGAGAGCGGGATGGAGGAACTCTCCCTATCCGGGGCGAGGATCCGCCTGCGTTTCGGCATCAACAGGCAGGTGGACAGGTCTCTGCCGCCCGAGCAGTGGTTCGACCATGCAAAGCTTGCGGAGGACGGACTCAGGGGCGATTACACGAGGCGGGTCGCCTATTACGATCAGGAGCTGCATGAGAAGCAGCTCTATCAGGAACGGCTCATCCGGGATATCGACCGGTCGATCGCGGACCGGGATTTCATTGTTTACTACCAGCCCAAGTACGCGATCCAGGGCGATAAGCCGGCTCTTCGGAGCGCCGAGGCGCTGATCCGATGGAAGCATCCGGAGCTTGGGATGATCAGCCCGGGAGATTTCATCCCGCTCTTTGAGAGCAACGGTCTGGTGCAGAAGCTCGACCGCTTCGTGTGGGAGGAAGCCGGCGCGCAGATCCGCCGCTGGAAGGATGCCTACGGACGGACGGTCCCCATCTCCGTTAATGTCTCACGGATCGATATCTACGATCCCAGGCTGGAGGAGACCCTGCTGTCGATCCTCGACAGAAACGGACTGACGACAGGAGAGATGCACCTGGAGATCACGGAGAGCGCCTATTCGGATGATCAGAAGCGGCTCATCGAGGTCGTGGAGAGCCTGCGCGGCAGGGGATTCCGGATCGAGATGGATGATTTCGGCTCCGGGTATTCGTCGCTCAACATGCTCACATCGATCCCGATCGATGTGCTCAAGATGGATATGAAGTTCGCCCGCAATATGTTAAAGGATGAGAAGAGTCTGAAACTGTGCGGGCTTGTGATGGATATCTCGCGTTTCCTCGATGTCCCGGTCGTCGCCGAGGGCGTGGAGGAGGAAGCACAGCTTAACAAACTGCGCGATATGGGCTGTGAGCTCGTGCAGGGTTATTATTTCTCCAAACCCGTGCCGCCGGAGGAATTCGAGGCACTCATCAAAAAGGAGCAGACAGGATGATCACGATCGAGAAATTAAGGGAGTACGGCGCAAATGTGGAAGAGGGTCTCGCACGCTGCATGAACAACGAGGCTCTGTATCTGAGACTTGTCGGCATGGTCCCCAGGGATCAGAATTTCACGGCACTTAAGGAGGCGGCGAACACTGGCGACACCCGCCGGGTCTTTGAGGCGGCGCATGCGATCAAGGGCGCACTGGGGAATCTGTCCCTGACGCCTCTCTATGAAAAGGCATCGGAGATCACGGAACTCGCACGTGCCGGGGCGGATGCACCGTACCAGTCACTCGCGGAGGAACTGGAAGCGATGCGGGATGCGCTTTCCGGGCTCATCGAAGAATAAAGGGAGCAGCAAAGATGGCTTTTGACAGGCTGAAAAAGAGATTCGGCGCGAATAAACCGGGAGGTGTCCTCAAGGCCGCGATCCTCGGCAGCATCATTGTCGCGGCTGTCCTGATCCTCGGCACGATCTGGACCGGGCGGAGCGCGAGCAGGGACGCGGAGGCGGCGGTGCGCAACGTGAGCCTCCTGTATCTGGACGAGCTCGCGGGCCGCAGGGAGCAGGTCGTCGCTTCAACGCTGGAGGATTATGTGAGCGATATGGATGCTGCTGTCGGCCTTCTCGAAAAGCAGGATCTGGAGAGCGTCGAGAACCTGCAGGCCTACCAGTCCAGAATGAAGCTGCTCTACGGGCTGGAGAAATTTGCATTTGTTGACGAGGACGGACTGATCTATACCTCACGCGGGACCCGGACGGACATCGATCAGTATGATTTTGACCCGCAGGAACTCGCCGGGGCCGAGATCTCCGTCAGGAACGCGGGCAGCAATGATAAAAAGGTGATCATCGCGGTTCCCGTGGACCGGCTGGATCTGTGCGGCCACATTCTCGTCGCCTGCTTCATGGAGATGAGCATGGATCATTTCCTGGATGCGGTATCCCTGCAGTCCGGCGACAACAGTACCACCTATTGCAATATCTACCGTTCGGACGGCGCGCCCTTTACGGGCCTGGTACTGGGCGGCCTCTCCGCGGAGGACAACCTCCTGACCGCGATGGAACATGCCGTCTACGACGACGGCTGTGACTGTGCCACGGTGAAGAGACAGTTTGCGGAGCATCAGAGGGGCGAAGCCTCCTTTACCTACGACGGGATCCGGGAGACCCTGAGCTATGTGCCCATCCATGGCACGGACTGGATGCTGACCTATCTGATCCGGGAGAGCGTGATCAGTGAACAGATCGATACGATCTCGGCCGGGATCATCCGCAAGAGTGTCCTGCAGTCTGTCCTGACTGCGCTCATCCTGCTCATCATCTCGACCTTTATGATCCTGCAGACGAGGAAGGCGGTGCGGCTGTCATCGGAGCAGGAAGCTTCCGAGATGATGCAGCAGGAGCTGGAGGAGCGGATCGCGCTGCAGGATGAGCTCCTGTCTCAGGAGAAGACCCGCACGCAGCAGGACAGCATGATCACGGCGCTCGCCTCCGATTACCGCAGTGTCTACTATATCGACCTCGACAGCGGGAAGGGGATCTGCTACCGGAGCGATGAAAAGACGACCGGGGAATCGGTGAGCTCCGGGGACAGTTTTGACTATATGGAGAAATTCGCCGGCTATGCCGCACGGTATGTGACGGACGAATACAGGGAGGCGTTCCTGCATTTCATCGATCCCGATGCGATCAGAGAGGCATTAAAGACCGAGACGCTCATCACGCTACGGTACCTCGTGCGGAGGGACGGCGAGGAGACCTATGAGATGCTGCGCATGGCAGGCGTGCGGCATCCGAAGGACAGAGCGGACCATATCGTCCATGCCGTCGGAGCGGGCTTTACGGATATCGATGCCGAGATGCGCGAGTCTCTGGCAAAGAACCAGGCACTCTCTGATGCGCTGGAGACGGCGGAGCAGGCGAGCCGTGCCAAGACGGCCTTCCTCTCCAACATGAGCCATGAGATCCGCACGCCGATGAACGCGATCATCGGGCTGGATGCGCTGGCGCTTCGCAACGATGAGCTGCCGCAGGAGACGAGGGACTATCTGGACAAGATCGGCGCGAGCGCCCGTCATCTGCTGGGGCTCATCAATGATATCCTGGATATGAGCCGCATCGAATCCGGGCGGATCGTGCTGCGCAAGGAGGAGTTCTCCTTCCGCGCGATGCTGGAGCAGATCAACACGATGGTCATGTCCCAGTGCAGCGAGAAGGGCCTCACCTACGAATGCCGGCTTCTGGGCGGTGTCGCTGATTACTATATCGGCGATGACATGAAGCTTAAGCAGGTGCTGATCAATATCCTGAGCAATGCGATCAAGTTCACGGACGCGCCGGGGGAGGTACACCTGACGGTCGAGCGGACCAACGTGTTCGACGACCAGAGCACGATCCGGTTCACGATCCGCGATACCGGGATCGGTATGGATCCGGAATTCCTGCCTAAGATCTTTGATTCCTTCACGCAGGAGGATAGCAGCCGCATCAGCAAATACGGCAGCACCGGCCTCGGGATGGCGATCACGAAGAGTATCGTGGAGCTCATGAACGGCACGATCTCCGTGGATTCAAAGAAAGGCGAGGGCACGCAGTTCACGGTGGTCGTGACGCTGAAGAACTGCGCACATTCCAATATCGACAGCAGCACGATCAACTTCAGGGAGCTGCGCGTCCTGGTCGTGGATGACGAACAGGTCGCCGCCGATCATGCGAGACTCGTGCTGGATGAGGCGGGGATCAAGGCGGATATCGCGCTGAGCGGACAGGAGGCGCTGCAGATGCTCGAGGTCGCCCATGTGAAGCAGGAGCATTACAATCTGGTGCTGCTTGACTGGAAGATGCCGGAAATGGACGGGGTCGAGGTGGCCAGAAAGATCCGTGAACGTTATGACAACGAGACGACAGTCATCATCCTGACCTCCTTTAACTGGGACGAGATCATGGATGAGGCGCTGCACGCCGGTGTGGACAGTTTCTTAGCCAAACCGCTCTTTGCTTCCAATGTGATCGATGAATTCGAACGGATCGCGCGCAAGAACAATATGAGTCTCTTCAAGGAGAAGCAGCGCGCGCCGCTTAACGGACGCCGGATCCTCCTCGTAGAGGATATGGAGATCAACGCGGAGATCATGAAGGAGATGCTCTCCGTTAAGGAAGTGCAGACGGAGCATGCCGCCAACGGCAGGATCGCTCTGGAGATGTTTAAGAACAGCACGGAATTCTACTATGATGCGATCCTCATGGATGTGCGCATGCCGGAGATGGACGGGCTGGAAGCGACGGGGGCGATCCGCGCGTTAAGCCGCAAGGACGCACCGGTGGTACCGATCATTGCCATGACCGCCAATGCCTTTGACGAGGATGTGCAGCTCTCTCTGCAGGCCGGCATGAACGCGCATCTCTCCAAGCCGGTGGAGCCGGAGCGGCTCTATCAGTCGCTGGAGGAGCTGATCTGGGAGGCGGAGCAGAACGCCGGCAGGATCTGACAGGGGGACCGATGGAAACGGGGCAGTATACAGAGGAACAGAAGAAGCATATCCTGATCGTCGATGACGATCCGGTCTACGCCACGCTGGTGCGCAGCTGGCTCAAGGACACTTATCTCGCGGATGTCGTCACCTCCGGCGAATTTGTGCTGCCTTTTGTGCATGGTGCGAAGACGGGGATGCCGGTCGATCTCATCCTGCTTGACTATGATATGCCGGTGATGGACGGTCCCCGGGTATTTGCGATGCTGCAGGAGGATCCGGACTCTGCAGGTATTCCCGTCATCTTCCTCACCGGCGTGGAGACCAAAGAGGCGCTGGCCCGGATCATGGACCTGAAGCCGGCCGGGTATCTTACCAAGACAGCCACCAAAGAGAGCATCCTCTCCCATATCAGGAGCAGGCTCGAATAGGACAAGGTCGTTACAGGAAAGGGGGAAACGGAACAGATGGGTTTTATGGATTCACTGGCAGCATTTAATGATGTCGTCAACACCTGGGTATGGACCAGCGTGGGCGTCTGGCTGCTCATCGCCACCGGGATCGTGATGACGGTGCTGACGGGCTTCTTCCAGGTGACGCATATCGGTCACTGGATGAAGAAGACCGTCGGATCATTGTTTGACAGCAAGGTGACGGAGCATACGGGCGAGAAAGCATCGATCTCGCAGTTTCAGGCGCTGTGCACGGCACTGGCCGCAACCGTCGGTGTCGGCAATATCGCCGGTGTCTCGGCGGCGATCCTGACCGGCGGCCCCGGCGCGGTCTTCTGGATGTGGCTCGCTGCGTTCTTCGGGATGATGACCAATTATTCCGAAAACATCCTGGGGATCTATTACCGCAGGAAGAACCATCACGGAGAGTGGTCCGGCGGCGCCATGTATTATCTGCAGGACGGCCTCGGCGGTTATAAGCACATGAAGCGGGTCGGCCGGATCCTGGCGGTGGTGTTTGCTGTCTGCGCGGCGCTCGCCTCCTTCGGCATCGGCAATATGGGCCAGGTGAACAAGATCGTGATGAATTTCACATCTGCCTTTGATATCCCTGCGCTGTCCTCCGTCGTCCTCTATTCCTCCGGCGGCACGGATGTGACGATCTACATGCTGATCGTAGGCATGGTGCTCATGTTTCTCGTCGGTATCGTTGTCATCGGCGGTCTGCAGCGGATCGCTGCCGTCGCTGAGAAGATCATCCCCTTCATGGTGATCGCCTATGTGATCGGGTCTCTCGTCATCATCATCTGCAATGCGACGCACATCGGGACGGCATTTTCCCATATCTTCGGCATGGCGTTTACGAAGCATGCGGCCTGGGGCGGAGCCACGGGTGTCGCCTTTAAGACGATCATCACGCAGGGCTGCAAGCGCGGCGTTTTCTCCAACGAGGCGGGTCTCGGCTCCTCGGTCATGGTCCATTCCAATTCCAACGTGCGCGAACCCGTCAAGCAGGGGCTGTGGGGTATTTTTGAGGTGTTCATGGATACGATCATCGTCTGCACGATGACGGCGCTCGTCATCCTGACCTCCGGCGTTGTCGATCTGGATACCGGGATCGCGGTCACCGGGAGCGATGCCACACTGGTCGCGGAGGCCTTCAACACGATCTTCCGTGTCGGCAATGTGGCCTATGGCAAGTATTTCGTCGCGATCGCGATCCTGCTGTTTGCCTTTACGACGATCCTGGGCTGGTCGCATTACGGGGCCAAGGCGGTGGAGTACCTCGCCGGCGACAGGGCGGCCTCCGCGACCGTGATCTACAAATTCGCCTTTGTTTTCATGATCCTGTCGGGAGCGCTCATGACTTCTTCGATCGCTTGGGATATCTCGGACACCTTTAACGGGCTTATGATGATCCCCAACCTGATCGGCGTGCTGGCGATGAGCCCGCTGGTGGTGAAGCTGACGAGAAACTATGTCAGCCGCAGGATCCACGGAGAGAAGATCGCGCCCATGCTCTCCTATGATCCGAAGATCCAGGCGGAGAATGCGATGGCGATCCGGAAGACCGGAGAGGATTGAGCGGGGAGCTGATCGTCTGATACCGCAGAAAAAAGAGACAGGGCCATGCGGAGGAACCGCAGGCCCTGTTTGTATTCACTGCCGGCGGCGGGACTTGAACCCGCACGATGTTGCCATCAACAGATTTTGAGTCTGCCTCGTCTGCCAATTCCGACACGCCGGCGCGCGCATCAAGGATTATAGCACAACCGCACGGGCCGTGCAAATACGATTTATCCGTGTTGACATCGGGAGCCGGTCCGACTAATTTGGATATATGAAGAAATCACGGAATGATCTGATCCTCATCCTGACACTGCTGATCCTGCTGGCCGGCGGGATCCTGGTTTTCTTTCGCCTGTCGGCGGACCGCTTCACGGTCACGGCGCTGGATGTCGGCAAAGGGGATGCCTTTGTGATCCGCTGCGGGAATGATGTTACTCTCATTGACACGGCATCCGACAAGAAGGGCGATACCGTAGTCACTTACCTCAGGAAACAGGGCATCCGGCGGATCGATACCCTGATCATCAGTCATTTTGACAAGGACCATGTGGGCGGCGCCGACCGGGTGCTTCGGACATTTCCCGTGGACCGGATCTACACGGCTGCCTGCAAAAAGGATTCGGAGCAGGTCGATGAGTTCTATGCGGTACTTGAGGCTCAGGGGATGGAAGCGGCCGAAGTGACGGACACGCTGACCTATGAGGCGGGCGGTGCGACTTATACGATCTATCCGCCGATGCAGGTACAGTATGAAAAAAAAGACAGCAACAATTCCTCGCTGGCCGTCATGGTGGAGCGGGACGGGAAGCGGGCATTCTTCACCGGGGATGCACAAAAGGAGCGGATCGAAGAACTCCTCGCGCTTCCGGACATATCCTGTGATCTGCTCAAGGTCCCGCATCACGGGAAGATCGAGGATAATACCGGAGCGCTTATCGAAGCCTGTCATCCCGTGTACGCCGTCATCACCTCCTCCGACACGGAACCGGAGGATGCGGAGGTGATACGGATCCTGGAGGAGGCAGGGGCGGAGGTCGTGCTCACCAGAGATGGGGAGGTCACCTTTGATCTGAACCTGAAGGGCAGTACGGGCGTATCACGGTGATGCGGTTCCAGTTGCATTACTGATGATCGTATGTTAAGAATGAATTGAAGGAGGCTCAACCGGCAGGAACCGGGGCGCGATCAGGCGCGGCCTCCTTCATTTTTTGTGATCGGTTGGTTACTGTTCACAGTTCGATCGCCTGTGGCAACAGATACCATGCATTCGCGGAAAACCGGTATTTGCAGGTATCACAGTCCGATTAGCGTATCGTATTTGCGGCTTTTGCGTCGAAACGATACACAGGAAGTTCAGCCGTACGGTTCATGAGGTGCAATAGTACCATGCGGGCAGTCACTGGGTAGACCGGCAGCAAGGCGGGTACCGGGAAAAAATTATTGAAATCAGATTTGATTTTTGCTATGATACTCTGAACCATTAATCGGAACGGGTGCTGCGGAGGGTATCATGGCACAGCTTTGGGGCGGCAGATTTGCCGGAGAGACAGACAAACAGGCGTGGCGTTTCAACGCTTCGATCGGATTTGATCAGAGACTCCTCAGAGAAGACATCGAGGGCAGCATCGCGCATGCCAAGATGCTGCAGAAGCAGGGGATCCTGACGGACGAGGAGGCTTCCGATATCGTCCGCGGACTGACAGCGATCTATGCGGATGTCTACGCCGGCGCGCTTCCCATCGAAGACCGCTTCGAGGATGTCCACAGCTTTGTCGAATACCATCTTATCGAACGGGTCGGGGATGCAGGCAAGAAGCTGCATACCGGCCGCTCCCGCAATGACCAGGTGGCGCTGGATATGCGCCTGTATACGAGACGCCGTGTGGTGGAGACGGATAAGCTCCTGCGCGAACTGCGCACGACGCTCCTGACACTGATGGAGGAACACATCCATACAGTGATGCCGGGGTTTACCCATCTGCAGAAGGCACAGCCCGTGACGCTCGCTCATCATCTGGGCGCCTACTTCGAGATGTTCACCAGAGATTCCGGACGTCTGCGCGATCTGTGCGCGAGACTCAATGTCTGCCCGCTCGGGGCGGGCGCCCTCGCCGGTACCACCTATCCGCTGGACCGGGATTATACGGCGACGCTCCTCGGATTTGACGGGCCCACGAGGAACAGCATGGATTCCGTTTCGGACCGCGATTACATCGTGGAGTTCGATGCGGCGCTGTCGCTCATCATGATGCATCTCTCGCGGTTTTGCGAGGAGGTCATCCTGTGGAATTCCAACGAATACGGCTTCGTGGAGATCGATGACGCATACTCCACGGGCTCGAGCATCATGCCGCAGAAGAAGAACCCGGATATCGCGGAGCTCGTGCGCGGCAAGACCGGCCGTGTCTACGGAGATCTGATGCAGATCCTCACGACGCTCAAAGGCATCCCGCTCGCCTACAATAAGGACATGCAGGAGGATAAGGAAGGCTGCTTTGACGCCGCGGACACTGTGGCGGACTGTCTCCTGCTGTTCAATGCCATGATAAAGACGATGAAATTCCGCAAAGAGCGGATGGAACAGTCGGCGGCCCTGGGCTTTACGAATGCCACGGACGCGGCGGACTATCTGGTCGGAAAGGGTGTGCCTTTCCGCGATGCGCACGGGATCATCGGCCGGCTCGTGCGGTACTGCATCGATAAAAACTGTGCGATCGATGATCTTGCGATCGATGAATTCAGGCAGTTTTCCGATGCGTTTGACGAGGATATCTATGAAGCCGTCTCCTTAAAGACCTGCGTGGAAAAGCGTCTGACTACGGGCGCCCCCGGAACGGAGGCGATGCGGAAAGAGATCGAAGAGTCGAAACGGGTCCTGTCGGAAGACTGGACAAAAGTATATGAAGAGGAGGAAGAGCATCATGAGTGAGAAACTGCGAGTCGGTATCCTGGGAGCAACAGGTATGGTTGGTCAGCGTTTTGTGGCGCTGACGGAGAACCATCCGTGGTTTGAGACCGTCATGGCCGCAGCGAGCCCGAGGAGCGCCGGCAAGACTTATGCGGAGGCCGTGGAGGGCCGCTGGAAGATGGAGACCCCGATCCCCGCAGCCGTCAGGGATCTGAAGATCGTCGGCGTGGATGAGGTGGATAAGATCGCGTCGGAGGTCGATTTCGTATTTTCCGCGCTCGCGATGAGCAAGGATGAGATCAGGGAACTCGAGGAACGCTTCGCCCGCGCGGATGTGCCGGTCGTCTCCAATAACAGCGCGCACCGCTGGACGCCGGATGTCCCGATGATCATCCCGGAGATCAATCCGGAGCATGCGCAGATCATCGATGTCCAGAGGAAGCGTCTCGGGACAAAGCGCGGCTTTATCGCCGTCAAGCCCAACTGCTCGATCCAGAGCTACACCCCCGTTCTCGCCGCCTGGAAGAAGTGGGAGCCCTACGAGGTGCTGGCCTGCACCTATCAGGCGATCTCCGGCGCCGGCAAGAACTTCGCCGAATGGCCCGAGATGGAGGGCAATGTGATCCCCTTTATCTCCGGGGAGGAGGAGAAGAGCGAGAAGGAGCCTTTAAGGATCTTCGGACATATCGAGAACGATGCGATCGTACCCGCTGACAATATCGCGATCACGAGCCAGTGCATCCGGATCCCGGTGCTTTACGGACATACTGCGGCAACCTTTGTGAAGCTGAAGAAGAAGGCGGAAAAGGACGAACTCATCGCCGCACTGGAGGCCTTCTCCGGCAAGCCGCAGGAGCTGGGACTCCCCAATGCGCCGAAGCAGTTCATCCGTTACATGACCGAGGAGAACAGACCGCAGGTCGTTGCGGATGTGAACTACGAGCGCGGCATGGGTGTGAGCATCGGGAGACTGCGTGAGGACACCCTCTTTGACTGGAAGTTCGTCGGGCTCTCGCACAATACCATGCGCGGCGCCGCCGGCGGTGCGGTGGAGTGCGCGGAGCTCCTGAAAGCGCTCGGGTATATCGATAAGAAATAATGGACAGGATCTCTGCTGCGACCGCCGAAGCGCTCCGGCGCTTTGCCGATGACGGAGAGAACAGGGTTGCCGTCTATTACGGCAGTGCCTATATTGACAGGAAGCCTGCACTGGAAGCATTGCTTTCGGGCAGGCGTTTCCTGTATCACCGGGCCGCCTGCGTCAATGACCATGAACAGCTGCGCAGGCTGACGCTGATGCTGCGGGAGCGCGGAGTCAGTCTGTCCGGCGAGGTGACATACGAGGCGGTCTTCTCCGCGATCATCTCCATGATCCCGGCAGGCAGGCGTCTCGTCCTCCTGTTTGATGATTTCGAGAATTTCTTCTATGAAAAAAGCGGCTTCACGGAAGCACTGTTCCGGATGCTGGATGCCCCGGAACACGCGGGCCGCATCACTGTTTTCCTTCTGTCCGATGACGAGGTCTGGGTGGAGAATTCCCTTGTGGAGCGTGCGGGCAGCTATGCCGGCAGGATCGACGGTTTTGTGAAGAAGCGTCCGGCCGGGTTTGCGGAGCTGCGTGCGGCATTCCCCGGGCTGTCCATGCGTGATGCCATCGCCTGGTATGCCGTCTTCGGCGGGGAGACGGCACTCTGGCAGACGATCGATCCTGCTGCTTCCTTTAAGAACAACATCTGCAGACTTTTCCTGACGGACGCTCACCCGGCGAGCCTTTCGGATCTCGCGGAGAAGCGGCTGGCCGAACTGGTGCGCGAGCCCGCCGTCTATGCGACGATCCTGGCCAATCTCGCGGACGGCAAGGAAAAACTCAACGATCTCTATCATGCCACCGGGATCCCCAGAGCCAAGCTGTCTGTCTACCTGAAAACACTGATGTCTCCCGGATTCGTGGAAAAGGTGTTCTCCTACGGCGTGGTCGGCGCCCGGCACACAAAGAAAGGTGTCTACCGGATCAGCAACGCGTTCATGCGCTTTTCCTATGCGGCACTGTATCCGCATCCCGGTGCCGCGCTCTACGGCGACCCGGCGAGAGCCTACGATCTCTGGATCGCACCTTCGCTTGCGGGAACCCTGAACAACGCCTACCGGATCGTGTGTACGGAGTACATCAACCGTCTGGATGAACAGTCGAGACTTCCCTTTGCCATCGCGGAGGAGGGGGAGTGGAATGGTAAGGCCGGCGCGATCGATATCGTCGCCGAGAGCGAAGAGGGGGAGACCCTGATCGGCCTGTGCGCCTACGACAGGATCCTGACGGAGGACGATTATCATTTCGCGCTGCAGTATGCGAGGCAGGCCGGGCTGGATCCCGATCACTGCTATCTCTTTTCCGGAGAGGGATTCGGGAGCGAACTCACAACGGCTGCCCGGCATGTGGCAGGCCTGCATCTCATCGGACTGGAAGAACTGGAGCATGTCTAAGAAACTGTTTATCGCGGAAAAACCGAGTGTGGCGAGGCAGTTCGCCGCCGCCCTGGGCTACCGGATGAGTGATTCGGGAGGCTATCTGGAGAGTGACGAGGCCGTGGTGACCTGGTGCGTCGGGCATCTCGTATCCATGAGTTATCCGGAGGTCTATGATCCGAAGTTCAAGCGGTGGAGCTTTGCAACGCTGCCTTTTATCCCGTCGGACTGGAAATACGAAGTGATCCCCAATGTGGCGAAGCAGTTCCGCATCGTCGAGCGGCTGTTAAACCGCCAGGATGTGGATACCATCTACATCTGCACCGACTCGGGGAGAGAGGGCGAATACATCTACCGTCTGGTCGATGCGCAGGCCCGTGTCAGTCCGGATAAGGTGCGCAAACGGGTCTGGATCGATTCCCAGACCGATGAGGAGATCCTGCGCGGGATCCGCGAGGCGAAGGACGACAGCGAATATGACGGTCTTGGGGCTTCCGCCTATCTGCGGGCCAAGGAAGACTATCTCATGGGGATCAATTTCACCCGTGCCCTGACCCTGAAATACGGCGATATGATACAGCGCCATCTGGGCTCGGAGAAGCGATGCGTGATCGCGGTCGGACGGGTGATGACCTGTGTCCTCGGGATCGTGGTGGAGAGAGAGCGGCAGATCCGCGCCTTTACGCCGGTCCCGTTTTACCGCGTGGAGGTCACCGCGCAGGCGGGGGAGGCGTCTTTTGCGGCACGCTGGATCCCCAATGATGAGAGCGCATACGCGGGATCTCCCGCACTCTACAAGGACAGCGGGTTCCAGAAGAAAGAGGATGCGCAGGCTCTGATCGACAGACTTTTTCCGCAGGGTGTAGCGGGAGAGCGCACGGTTGAAGCCGTCGTGGACAAGGCGGAGCACAAGACCGAGAAGAAGAACGCGCCGCTCCTCTATAATCTCGCGGAGCTGCAGAATGACTGCTCGCGGTATTTCAAGCTGAGTCCCGAAGAAACGCTTTCGATCGCACAGGAACTCTACGAGAAGAAGCTGACCACGTATCCCAGAACGGACGCCAGGGTCCTCTCCACGGCGATCGCCAAGGTGATCAAAAACAACATCGACGGTCTGACCAAAGTAGAATCGGTCTCTCTCTACGCGCGATCCGTGATCCAGCATGAGGCTTACAAAGGGATCGCGAAGACGCGATATGTCAACGACAAGGCGATCACGGACCATTACGCGATCATCCCGACGGGGCAGGGGCTGGGGGCACTGAAGGGACTTTCCCCGATGGCGGCCGCCGTCTATGAACTGATCTGCCGGAGGTTTCTTGCGATCTTCTATCCCCAGGCGGTCTGGCAGAAGACGTCGCTCACTCTGTCCGCCGCGGACGGGGAGGGACATAAGGAACTGTTCCGTGCGTCCTTTAAGGCGCTGAAGTCCAAGGGATATCTGCATGTCCTGGAAAGACAGAGTGCAAAGAGGGCGGCACAGGGCAGTTCCGCGGATGCTCAGGATGCCGATGCCTCCAAAGATCCGGAGGAGAATGTGCAGAAGGAGTCGGACGGCGAGGAAGTGACCCTCACGGGGGAGCAGATGCTTGAAGCACTCTCGGGTCTGAAGAAGGGGAGCAGATGTACCCTGAAGGATCCGCAGATCAAAGAGAGCGAGACGACGCCGCCCAAGCGGTACAGCTCCGGCACGATGATCCTCACGATGGAGAACGCCGGACAGTTCATCGAGGATGAGGAACTCCGCGCGCAGATCAAGGGGAGCGGGATCGGCACGAGCGCCACGCGCGCCGGGATCCTCGAGAAGCTCTTCAAGAACAGGTATCTTTCGCTCAACAAAAAGACCCAGATCATCACACCGACACTGCTCGGTGAGATGATCTACGACACGGTCACCTGTTCCATGAAGCCCATGCTGAATCCCGCGCTCACAGCCAGCTGGGAGAAGGGACTTACAATGGTGGCCGACGGTTCTCTCGACGAGAGCGCCTATATGGAGAAACTGGCGGATTTTGTATCCAGAAGGACCCTGGCGGTAAACGGCGCGGATCATAACGCGGCGCTCTCCGCACAGTTCACGTATCTGAAAAGTGTCTATCCGGCCTGGAAGGACGGATACACGGGTGGACATCACGGATCATCGGACACGGGCAGAAAAAAGAGCACGGCGAAGAGGAGCCGGAGCACATCAGCCAAAGGAGGAAAAAAGGATGCTTGACGATTATCGGATCAGCGAACTGTTCGCGCTGGAGGAGACCATCGCTGCGGAATATCTGCAGGACTTTGTATGGCCCTGGGAGGCGCTCGCGGGGATCAAAGACTGGATCCTGAAGAAGGGACCGACGCTGGATCCCGCCGTCTATGAGCAAAAGGGCGAAAATATCTGGATCGCACGCTCCGCAAAGATCCATCCGGCGGCCTGCATTTCCGGCCCCTGCATCGTCGACGAGGAGGCGGAGTTGAGGCCCGGCGCATTTGTCCGCGGGAGTGTCGTCATCGGCAAAAACGCCACCCTCGGCAATTCCTGCGAATGCAAGAATTCCATCCTGTTCAACCGGGCGGAGGTGCCGCATTTCAACTACGTGGGGGATTCCATCCTGGGCTTCCGCGCACATATGGGGGCCGGCGCCATTACCTCCAATATCAAGAGCGACCGCAAGAACCTCGTTCTGCATGAGGGTGCGGACACTGTTGAGACGGGCTTACGCAAGATGGGCGCGATGCTCGGCGACCGTGCGGAGGTCGGCTGCAACACCGTGCTGAATCCCGGTACCGTGGTCGGACGCGGCACCAGGATCTATCCCACCTCCTGCGTGCGCGGTTTTGTACCGGCCGGGCACATTTTCAAAACTCCGGACAATATCGTCCCGATCCGGGAGGATTGATGAGATTTACGGACGGGGTTGTCCATTCATGACATATAGACGTCCGTTCATGACATCCGTATAAGATCAGAGCCTTTTTTGTCCGAAACACAGATCGGACGGCGAAGGAACGCACGAGTCCGCAGGCAAAGGGATCCAAAGGACAGGATCCGCCGGCGGATCCGTGCGTTCTTGTTTCACACGGACAAAGGAGGACGCGTATGAAGATCAAAGAGGCATCCTTCAGCCTGGCGGCTGCGGGACATTACGAGCACGAGGGAGCGGGACGCACGGGGAGTTATAAGGAACAGGAGGATTACGCTTCCCTGTTCCGGAGGCGCCTGTCGGGGAAGCGTGACGAGGCATCGGATCCTTATGCCAATTATTCATCGCGCGGCGATCTGCTCTCAAACGGCTTCCGGGAGAGAACGGTCGGAACGGGACGGGGCAGTTCGGCTCTCATGAGTGCAGGGAACTTCCGGTATGCACTTTTATCCCTCATCATGAACCGGCTTTTCCGGATCTTCGGCATGTCTGCCGGGACGGATGGCGGTTACCTGCAGAGCTATGAGTACGAATATGAGGAGATGCAGTATTCGGCACAGGGGGTGGCCGTGACGGAGGACGGGCGCCGGATCGGTTTTGACATCAATCTGTACATGTCCAGGGAATTCCTGCAGTATACGAAGATCAGCACGCCGGCTCTCGCGGGTGCGCTCATGGATCCGCTCATCATCAATACGGGAAGCGGCATCACACAGGTCTCGGACCAGACCTTCCGCTTTGATCTGGATGCGGACGGCAAAGAGGAGGAGGTGAAGCTCCCCTCGGCAGGCTGCGGATTCCTCGCCCTGGACAGGGACGGGAACGGCCGGATCGACGACGGCTCGGAGCTCTTCGGTACGCGCTCCGGCGACGGGTTCGGCGATCTCGCGGCTTATGACAGCGACGGCAACGGCTGGATCGATGAGAATGATGAGATCTTTGACAGACTGAAGGTCTGGTATAAAAACGGAGACGGCAGTCAGGAACTGCTCGATCTGAAGCAGGCGGATATCGGCGCGATCTGTCTGAAGGAGCAGCGGACCGACTTCGCGCTGAAGGATGCCATGAACCGCACAAAGGGCATGATCCGCTCCACGGGCTTCTTCCTCAGGGAGAGCGGCGGAGCCGGGCTGGTACAGCATGTGGATCTGGCGGCCTCGGGATCGGTTTAACGTGTCTTTCCTGTGTATGACCACATGATATAGTATCGGTTGCATTTCCAGTCCACAAGGGATATAATGGGAGCGTCTGCTTTGAAACGGTCTCATAAGGAGAGAGTATGGCTGAACAGGTTACCTCCTATAAGTGTCCCGCGTGCGAAGGACCGCTTCGTTTTGACGGGGCGACACAGAAGTTGAAATGCGACTATTGCGACGGGCTCTATACCGTGGAAGAGGTGGAGAAGTGGATGGCGGAGAAGAACGCCAAAGCGGAAGCCGCCAGGGAGAAGGAAGACGCCCGGATCGATGCCGCCAATGCCGAGGCCGCCTCTTACGGCGGGGAGATGGAGACCAATACCTATGTCTGCACCTCCTGCGGCGCGGCACTCGATACGGATCCCTCCACGGCGGTGACCACCTGCCCGTATTGCGGCAATCCCACTGCGATCGCCGGACAGATGTCCAAGGCGG
The DNA here is from genome assembly GCA_017535945.1 of Lachnospiraceae bacterium. Lineage (GTDB taxonomy): Bacteria > Bacillota > Clostridia > Lachnospirales > Lachnospiraceae > Butyrivibrio. The sequence continues at coordinate 14,704 of JAFXTJ010000120.1, read as the reverse complement.
TGAAGCCGGATTACTGCATCCCTTTCCGTTATGAGAAGAAGGATGCGGTCGCCGCGCTGAAGAAATACTATGAAGGCAAGCACCTGCTGCCCAAGTCTTTTACCGAGAACAACCATCTGGAAGAGATCCAGGGCGTCTATGTGCCGTTCTGGCTCTTTTCCGGCAAGGCGCATGCCGACATGCGCTTTGAGGGGCGGGATAACAATACCCGCCGCGGGCATGCCGCCTCCTTCCACGGGGTCGATCTCAGGCAGTTCAATCTCACACCCGAGCAGCTGCGCGGCGAGGTGGAGGTCACGGAGACCAAGATCTACGACGTGCGCCGCAGCGGCGATGTCGCATTCCACCGCGTTCCCGCGGATGCCTCCGAGAAGATGCCGGATGACCTGATGGATTCCATCGAGCCTTTTGACTACAAGGATCTCAAGCCTTTTTCCATGGCGTATCTGCCGGGCTTCCTCGCCAACCGTTTTGATGTGAAAAAAGAAGACGTCGATCCCAGGATCCGGGAGCGCGCCGAGAATACAGCCGCGCAGGAGATGCGGGACAGCGTCTCGCACGATGAGGTCATCGAGAAGGACCGTCATATCAAGGTGGATATGGAGAAGATCGAATACGCGCTCTTCCCGGTCTGGATGCTCTCGACCAAATGGAACAACGAGACCTTTATCTTTGCGATGAACGGACAGACCGGCAAGATGATCGGCAATCTGCCGATCGATCAGGGCAAGGCGGCACGCCTGTTCTTCCTGATCGCTGCAGGCCTGAGCATCGTCTTCGCGTTTCTTGGCTATCTGATGGGGAGTTAAGGAGGGATCATGGGAATCATTATCGGCATTGTCATAGCGGTCATCATCGCCTGGATCATCCTTGCGATGCTCAAGGGCCAGATGCGGCCCGTGGCGCGCAAGCATGACGCGGCGCAGTATACACAGAAGGAAGATGTGTCCATCCGTGTCAAGGAAGATCAGTATCTGCGCACGGAGACCAAGGTGCAGCCCATCGAGCGCGCGCAGAACAATGCGTCCGCACCCATGAGCGTGGCGGCAGGCGCAAAGAAGTAGAGGAGCGGGTTTCATGGATAAGGTCGGTGAAGTCGTACAGGAGCTCTTAAACTCCGACAAGACAGCGATCGCGATCGATCCGGGCTTCGGTCCGGCGGGTTTTTTTGATATCTCCAAATCCGTCGTCGTCTCCTGGGGAGTCATGATCTTTCTCATGATCCTGACGCTCATCATGACGGCGGAGATGCGTGTCACGAACATCTCGAAGCGGCAGCTTATCATCGAGACGGCCGTGGTGAAGCTGAGAAGCCTGGTCGGCGGAGGTCTCGGCGAGGAGGCGAAAGAGTACACCGGGTGGCTCATGACGCTGCTGATCTTCCTGGGATTCTCCAATCTGGTGGGCATCCTGGGCTTTACGCCCGCCACGATGGATCTCAATGTCACGGCCGCACTGGCCATCACGAGCATCGTCCTCGTACAGATCGCCTCGATCCGCAAAAAAGGCGGGAAGGGGTATTTCAAATCCTTTGCGAAGCCGATCGCGGTGATCCTGCCCATGAACATCCTGGAGCTGGGGATCAAACCGCTGTCCCTGTGCATGCGACTCTTCGGCAATATCCTGGCGGCGACGGTCATCATGGAGATGCTCAAGACGCTGGTACCGATCTTTGTGCCGGCGGTCTTCTGCCTGTATTTCGATCTGTTTGACGGTCTGCTGCAGGCGTATGTGTTTGTATTTCTGACTTCCCTCTACATCAAGGAAGCGGTGGAATAAATCTGTTCAACGAACAAGAAGGAGGAATACTATGGATCTGACAGCTCTGGGCGCAGGTATCGCGGCTATGACCGGCATCGGTGCGGGTATCGGCATCGGTATCGCCACAGCCAAAGCCGTTGAGGCGGTCGCCAGACAGCCTGAGGCGAACGGCAAGATCATGACGCTGCTCCTGCTGGGCGGCGCTCTTGCGGAAGCAACCGCGATCTACGGCCTGCTGGTGGCTATCGTCATCGTCTTTGTGAAGTAAACAGCGGAGGGAGATCACCGTGTTAAGTGTCAATATGAGCATCGTCTATACGATCATCAATCTCCTGATCCTCTATGCCTTTTTCCGCAAGTTCCTTTTTGGCAGGGTCAACAAGATCCTGGAGGAGCGCAGGGAGCAGATCGAGGGGATCAATGCGCACCTCGACGAGGAACTGGAGAAGGCTAAGGCGGAGCATGACAAATATGAAGAAGAGGCCCGCCTGCTCGCCGAGGAAAAGGAGCAGACGCTGGCGGACTGGCGCGGCCGCGGTTATGAGGAGTATAACCGGATCGTGGAGGAAGCCAAGGTGGAAGCCGCAGGATCATAGCCGGCGCCCGCAAGGATGCGGAGAACGAGGCACAGATCGCCAGAGACAAGAATCAGGCGGCGCTTAAGGAAATGGTCATCGACGCTGCGGCGCATATCGCGATGCATACGGCCGATGAGGAATCCGAGGGCGCGCTCTATGACGAGTTCATCCGCAAGCTCACCGAATCGGAGGAGGCTTCATGAGCATGCCTTCCGCAGGAAAGAATGATAATATCCTGAGGAGACCGGCACAGGCCAGTCTCCTTTATGCACATATCCCGCCCAAACAGGCGCAGCTGGAGCGGATCCGTTCCTCGCTCTGCAGACGGTTTAAGCTGGATACCCTGATCATCGATCTCATCAAGGATCCGACGATCGGATCGGGCTTCAAGATCCGCATGGATTCCCATGAGTTTGATTTCAGCGAAGCGGGCAGGGAAGTACAGCTCAGAGAACATCTTGCGGGTCTGTCTGCTCCCTCGGAGGCGGAGCTGATCTCCCTGTTAAAGGGGGAGATCAATGATTTCGAGCTGCAGGCCAGGATCGAAGAAGTCGGTGAGGTGACCTGGGTCGGCGACGGCATCGCGATCGTCAAAGGGGTGGAAAAGGCATTTTACGGCGAGATCCTGATCTTTGAGGACGGTACGCGGGGCATGGTGCAGGATCTCAGGGAGAATGAGATCGGCTGCATCCTCTTCGGCGGCGAGCAGGGGATCAGTGCCGGCGCCAAGGCGGTACGGACCGGCAAGCAGGCCGGTATCCCCGTGGGCAGGAATTTCCTCGGCCGTGTCGTCAACGCACTGGGAGATCCCATCGACGAAGCCGGAGTGATCGAAGCGGAGGGATATTACCCCGTCGAGCAGAAGGCGCCGGGGATCATGGACAGACGCAGTGTCTGCCAGCCGATGGAGACGGGGATCCTCTCGATCGATACGATGTTCCCGATCGGAAGAGGACAGAGAGAGCTCATCATCGGCGACCGCCAGCCGGGCAAGACTTCGATCGCCACGGATACCATCATCAACCAGAAGGATAAGAATGTGATCTGCATCTACGTCGCCATCGGACAGAAGGTGTCCACGGTGGCGCGTCTGGTGCGGATGTTCCATGATACGGGAGCGATGAACTATACGATCGTCGTGTCGGCCACGGCATCCGATCCCGCGCCGCTTCAGTATATCGCACCCTATGCAGGCTGCGCGCTGGGCGAATTTTTCATGCGGCAGGGCAAGGATGTGCTCATCGTCTATGACGATTTCTCCAAGCACGCTGTCGCCTACCGCTCCATGAGCCTGCTTCTCGAGCGTCCGCCGGGGCGTGAAGCCTATCCCGGCGACGTCTTCTATCTGCATTCGAGACTGCTCGAGAGGGCGGCCAAATTAAACGATGCGAACGGGGGCGGGTCTATGACGGCCCTGCCCATCATCGAGACCCAGGCGGGCGATGTGTCCGCCTATATCCCGACCAACGTGATCTCGATCACGGACGGACAGATCTTCTTAGAGAGCGATCTGTTCTTTGAGGGCATGCGTCCTGCTGTCAATGTCGGTCTCTCCGTGTCCCGCGTCGGTTCCGCCGCACAGACCAGAGCCATGAAGAAAGCGGCCGGTTCGATCCGTATCGATCTCGCCCAGTACCGGGAGATGGCTGTCTTCACGCAGTTCTCCTCCGATCTGGATGATGCGACGAAGAAACAGCTCGCCCACGGCAAGGCGCTGATGGAACTGCTGAAGCAGCCGCTTTATCATCCGCTGTCACAGGCGGAGCAGGTCATCACGCTGGTGTGCGCAAACAGCGGGTATTTTGATGACTACCCGCCGGCGGAAGTGAAAGCGGCGCAGAATAAGCTCCTCATGAGAATGAAGGAACTCTACCGTGATATCATCATGCAGATCAACGGCGGCGCCGTACTGGATGAGGTGATGAAGAACCAGATCCTGGAGCATGCCGAGCGGATAAAGAAGGAACCCGATGTCAAACCTTAAGGAGATCAAGGAACGCATCGAGAGTGTCCGGGAGACGAGGAAGATCACGAATGCCATGTATATGATCTCCTCGAACAAGCTGCGTCAGGCCAAAAAGATGCTCGCGGAGACGGAGCCGTATTTCAGAGCCACCAGATCTCTGCTGTCGAAGATCATGAAGCAGATCCCGCCCGGGACCGAGCATGTCTATCTGAACACTTATTCCGAGATCGCACCGGATGACCGAAGAAAAGGGTATATCGTCATCTCGGACGACAAGGGGCTGGCAGGTGCCTACAATCACAACGTGCTGACCCTGGCCGAGAATCTGATCCCGGATCCGGGCACCGAGTATTTCTACGTGGTCGGTGAGGTGGGCAGACAGTATTTCAAGGCGAGGGGCATCGAGACCGACGGCGATTTCCAGTATTCCGCCCAGAAGCCGACCATTCCGCTGGCCCGCAGCATCGCCTCCCGCATGCTGGATCATTTCGAACAGCGGGAGCTGGAGGAGGTCTATATCATCTACACGGCCATGAAGGGGGCACTGTCCACCGAGGTACGTGTGGAGAGACTTCTCCCCCTGCAGGAATCCCTGGAGAGGGAAGAGGCGGAGCCGGAGGAAGTGACCTCGGATGAAGTGATCCGTATGGAACCTTCCCCGCAGGCGATCCTCGATGAGGTGGTACCTCCCTGTGTCAGCGGCCTGATCTACGGCGCATTGGTGGAATCCTTCTGCAGCGTGCAGAATTCCAGGATGCTGGCCATGGATGCAGCAAACAAGAACGCCGCAGAGATCGTCAAGGATCTGCAGAGGAATTATAACCGCACGAGACAGTCACAGATCACCCAGGAGATCACCGAGGTGGTCGGCGGTTCCAGGAAGAGAGGATAAACCATTGAACGAGGGCAGGATCATACAGGTCATGGGACCTGTCGTGGATGTGAGATTTCCGGAGGGGGAGACGCTCCCCCGGATCGGTGATGCGTTAAAGACCGATGTGCCCGGACGCAGGGATGTGATGGAGGTCATGCAGCACACCGGAGCAGGTGTGGTACGGACCGTCATGCTGACCGCCAGCGAGGGTCTTGCCAGAGGAATGCGTGTTATCGCCACCGGCGGCCCCATCTCGGTGCCGGTCGGGGAGAAGACACTGGGAAGACTTCTTAATGTCACGGGAGATCCGGTGGACGGCGGGGAGGAGCTCACGGACTGCGAGCACTGGCCGATCCACAGAAAGGCACCTGCCTTTGCGGAGCAGGAGACCAACACGGAGATCCTCGAGACCGGGATCAAGGTCATCGACCTGCTGGCACCTTACGCCAGAGGCGGTAAGATCGGCCTTTTCGGCGGCGCCGGCGTGGGCAAGACCGTGCTGATCCAGGAACTCATCCGCAACATCGCGACGGAGCACGGCGGCTATTCGATCTTCACCGGTGTCGGCGAGCGTTCGAGAGAGGGCAACGATCTCTGGGCGGAGATGCGTGATTCGGGTGTCATCAAGAAGACGGCGCTCGTGTTCGGACAGATGAACGAGCCTCCGGGGGCCCGTATGCGCGTGGCGGAAACGGGACTGACACTGGCGGAGTATTTCCGTGATGTGGATCACCGGGACGTGCTGCTCTTTATCGATAATATCTTCCGTTTCGTGCAGGCGGGCAGCGAAGTATCCTCCCTGCTGGGACGGATGCCTTCCGCCGTGGGCTATCAGCCGACACTGGCAACGGATATCGGCGCCCTGCAGGAGCGGATCACTTCCACCAGGGAAGGGGCCATCACGAGCGTCCAGGCGATCTATGTCCCGGCGGACGACCTGACGGATCCGGCCCCGGCGACGACTTTTACGCACCTGGATGCGACGACCGTTCTCTCCCGTAAGATCGTGGAGCAGGGCATCTATCCCGCCGTGGATCCGCTCGAGTCGAGCAGCCGGATCCTGGAGGCGGAGATCGTCGGAGACAGACATTACCGCGTGGCGACACGGATCGAGCAGATGCTCCAGAAATACAAGGAGCTGCAGGATATCATCGCGATCCTCGGCATGGAGGAACTCTCCGAGGAGGACCGCAGCACGGTCTACCGCGCGAGAAAGCTGCAGCGTTTCCTGTCCCAGCCGTTCCATGTGGCGGAGCAGTTCACCGGTGTACCCGGTGTCTATGTGCCGCTTGAGAAGACGATCGAAGGGTTTGAAGCGATCGTCGGCGGCGAGGCGGATGATTATCCGGAAGCGGCGTTCTTTAATGTCGGCACCATCGATGACGTGGCGGCCAAGGCAAAGGATCTGGCATAACCGGCATGCAGGGCGAACACATCTTTCAACTGAAGATCTACGCGGAGGAAGGCGTCTTCTACAGGGGCGACGCGATCGAACTGATCCTTCCCTGCGCGGACGGGGAAAAGGCGTTTCTCGCGCATCATGAGACCTCGGTCTATTCCGTCTCCAACGGGGAGATGCGTTTCCGCGTGCCCGTTCTCAAAGAGGGACAGACAGGTGATGAGGACAAGGTGACGGACGAGTGGCAGGAAGCCGTCATCGGTTCCGGTGTCGTGTATTTCAGCGACAATACCTGTACGGTGCTCGCCGAGACCTGCGAACGTCCCGATGAGATCGATGAGAACCGCGCCAGACGTGCGCTGGAGCGTGCGCAGGAGAGAATGCAGAAGCAGCTGTCCATGCGCGAATACCGGGTCTCCCAGATGGCGATGGCACGTGCCATGGCCAGGATCCGGGCAGTGGATCACAAGAAGGAACTGGGATAACCGGTCACGATATGATCATGAAACAGGGGAAGAAAAAACAGATCGCGGTTCTCGCCGCCGTATCTCTGATGCTGATGTTCACGGCCGGCTGCGGGGATCAGACTCCGGATCCGCTGGATGTGTACTGCGAGGAGATGGATGCTTTCTACACCGAGGTGGGCGAGATCGACGGGCTCATCAACGGCATCGATCCGGACAGTCCCGATGCGACGGAGGAATTTCTGACACAGATGGACCGTCTCGATGCGCTCTTTACGGAGATGTCGGGCGTGGAGATCCCGGAGGAATTCGAGACCATGGAGGATCTGCCCGCGGAGGCGGCAGATTACATGACCAAGGCGGTGGCCGCGTTTCATGACGCCTACGACGGGGACTTTGATGAAAATGCCGAATCGCTGGCGCGACAGTATTATGATCGTGCCAATATCCGCATCCGTTATATGCTCGCGATCCTGCACGACGATGCCGATATGATCTCGGAGGAAGGGGCGGAATAGGGGTACGCAGGCAGAACAAAAGCCCCGGATGACACCTGCAGCGTCATCCGGGGCTTATTTCATGGGCGCAACGGGGCTCGAACCCGTGACCTCCCGCGTGTGAGGCGGACGCTCTCCCAGCTGAGCTATGCTCCCGAACATCAACGCAGACAATATTATCACAGGCATGCAAAAAATGCAAGGGCATATTATGACAGGATAAGATGCGATCCGGTGTCTATTTCCGGTTGTTTCCCGCGCCGCGATTTGCTATAATATTATGGCTTGCGGGTATCTGCCGCGGGCACCCGGCGGACCGCATTCCGACGGCGCCGGAGAGAGGAGAGAAATGGGTGTGAAGATCAGTCGGGAGAAGCTCCTGTACTACAAAGAAATGGTCAGGAATTTCCCCTGCGCGGCCTTTGTGTCGATGGATAACCGCATGGAGGGACAGATCAGTGTCCTGTGCGCGAATACGGAGTATTATACGCTCACCGGGATCGCGCAGGACGCGATCGAATTCGGCGACCATGATATCCCGAACCTTGCGGACATCGCCACCGAGGATAAGATCCGCGTTCTGACGGAATTCGGTACCGCCGTGGAGCAGATGTGCACGGTGGCCATGGATGCTTCCGTGAAACGGATCGACGGCACCTATATGCGCTGCCGCATTCACGCGAGACCGCTTGAGAAGATCGGCGATGCCGTGTTCTTTGTGGTCACCTTCCACCGCTATGATGACAAGGATCCCGAGACGATCATCAAGAAGCATTATGTCGAACATGATGCCCTGACCAATATCTTCAACATGAAGGGCTTCTGCCAGCAGACGGCCGAGCTTCTCGCCACTTATCCCGAACGGCGTTTCACGGTCGTCGTCAGCGATATCGACAGCTTCAAGACCATCAACAACATGTTCGGCGACGAGGTGGGGGATCAGATCCTCATCATGATCGGCCGCAAGCTCAAGGAGCATTTTGCGACGCTGTTCAAGAACGGCGTGCCCGGCTCCTACGGGCGGATCGGCTCCGACCGGTTCGCGGTCTGTCTCCCGACGGAGATGGTCGATCCGGAGCGGATCATCAACTGGACCGACGAATCTCTCATGCAGTTGGATTTCAATTACCGGATCTTCATGCATCTGGGGCTGTGCGAGGTGCCGGAGGATACCCTGGAGATCTCGGATATCATCGAACAGGCCTATCTCGCCTGTGCGACGGTCAAGCACAACATGCGCCAGCGTTACGCCTTTTATGATTATGATCTCAGGCGGATCCTGCTGGAGGAGCAGGAGCTCGTCTCCCAGGCGGAGAAGGCGCTGAAGAAGGGAGAGTTCGTCACCTATTTCCAGCCCGTTTATCTCGCCAATTCCAAAAAGCTCATCAGTGCGGAAGCGCTGGTCCGTTGGGATCACCCGGAACGCGGGCTGCTCACGCCGGGGTATTTCATCCCCGTCATGGAGCGCAACGGGTTCATCTCCCAGCTGGATTTCTCCGTCTGGCGTTCCGTGCTGTCGTTCATGCGGCGCAGACTGGATGAAGGCAAAAAGATCGTCCCGATCTCCGTCAATATGTCGAGACAGGATATCTTCCATCCGAAGCTCGCGGAGGAACTGCAGGAACTGCTGACGGAGTACCGGATCGATCCGACGTATCTGCATATCGAGGTCACGGAGAGCGCCTATATCGACGAGGAGGTGCAGACGCAGCTCGCCGCTACGATCCATGAGCTCAGGCAGAAGGGCTTCATCATCCTGATGGATGATTTCGGCAGCGGCTATTCCTCGCTCAATGTATTAAAGGATATGCCGGTGGATATCATGAAGATCGACCGCGGCCTCATGGCGGATGTCGACAGCAGTGACCGCGGCAAGGCCATGCTCTCCACCATTGTGCGTCTGGCCAACCGTCTCTACATCCCGATCATCGCAGAGGGGGTGGAGACGGAGCAGCAGTACAATTACCTGCGCGGCATCGGCTGTGATTCCATTCAGGGATATTATTTCTCCAAACCGGTACCGGAGGCCGAATTCGAAAAGCTCCTTGATGAAGGAGATGTCCCGGAGTATACTGCCGGCGAATCCATTCCCGGCAGATTCACCTCCAGGGACCGTGATGATACCCCCTTTACCGAGACGGTGCTGCTCATCGGCGACTTTGAAGAGGGGGCCTTTACCCCTGCCGATATCCTGGGCAACGATTATTACGTGCGCCGTGCCGCAGACAGACAGGAAGCGGAAGCGCTCCTGAACGAAGGTGACGGCGCGGATTATGTGATCCTCACACGCGCGGAGTACGAGGCGCTCATCCGGGATGGAAAAACCTGACTGCAAGACGATCGAACGGGAGATCGAGTCCTTTTTCGACGATGATCTGGATACCGACGAACTGGACGCATTCCTGGTTCACATCGATTCCTGCAAGGACTGCAGGGAGGAGCTGACCATCCGGCTGCTGATCCGGATCGGATTAAAGCGGCTGGAGGACGGCAGGAATTTTAATCTCGGCGACGAATTCGGCAGACTCATGAAGACGGCGCGGTCCAGGCTCGTGCGCCGCAAGCGTCTGCACCGGATCGCCGGTTACGGCGTCGGCACCGTCATCCTGGGGATCCTGACGGTTGCCGTCATATCCTGGTTTGTGTTGTTGTAGCTGATGGAGAGATCATGTCAGACAAACTGCTGCTCATAGACGGACACAGTATCATCAACCGGGCGTTTTACGGATTACCCGATCTGACCAACGCCGAAGGACTCCACACCGGTGCTGTATACGGATTTTTGAATATTTTATTACGTTTTATTGACGAAGAAAAGCCGGCCGCCCTTGCGGTCGCTTTTGATGTACACGCCCCGACTTTCCGTCATGAGATGTATGCGGAGTATAAGGGAAAGCGCAAGCCGATGCCGGAGGAGCTGCGCAGCCAGGTCCCGCTCCTCAAAGAGGTCCTGGACGATATGGGGGTCTACCGCATGGAACAGGCCGGACTGGAGGCGGACGATCTCCTCGGGACGGCCGCCAGACGAGCGCAGGCCGCCGGATGGGATGCCACGATCGTTTCCGGAGACAGAGATCTGCTGCAGGTCGCAACGGACAGGATCATCATCGCACAGCCCAAGACCGTGCGCGGGCAGACCACCGTCACACGCTACGATGCGGCTGCTGTCGAGGCCGAGTGGGGAGTGAGCGGCGAACGCTTCATCGATCTCAAGGCGCTCATGGGCGATGCTTCCGACAACATCCCGGGTCTTCCCAAGGTGGGGGAGAAGACCGCCAAAGAACTCATGGCGCAGTTCGGTTCCGGCGAGGCGATCTTTGCCGGTGCCGCATCCATCACGAAAAAGGCGCTGCGCGAGACCGTGGAGAACCACAGGGCGGATTATGACTTAAGCCGCAGGCTCGCCACGATCGATCAGGACGCACCTTTCGATTTCCCGCTCGATGCGGCCCGTCTGCCGGAGAACGGCGTGAACGGGTATTTCACGGCAAAAGCCTATGAAACCTATAAACGTCTCGGCTTCAAAAATCTCCTGAATCGGTTTGATCTGACGGCGGAGGCGGGAGTGCCGGCAAAGGCGGCACAGGCAGTGCCGGATATGCCGCTCCAGATCTGCGCCGGCAGGAAGGATGCGGATCGGGCTTTTGAGCAGGCTGCACACGGCACAGCCGGCTTTACCGGTGTGTGCCTGCTGTGGGACCGGGACCGCGGTGATGCGGACGGACAGCTGTCCTTTATCAGCAACGGGGCGGTGCGGATCGACGGACGCAAGCTCACAGGCGCAGCTGTCTATGCCGCCGGGCATGTCTTCTGCTATGTCCCGGTGACAGCGGAGGTGACGGCGGAGTACCTCGGCGGGGCGCTCGAACGGCTTTCCCAGGCTGTCCGGATCGCCCTGTTCGATGCGGGCGACGCTTATCATTTCTTTACACCCGCCCGGATCCTCAATGATGAAGAGAACAAGGCTGAGCAGGTTTTTGACTGCAGGATCGCTGCTTATCTGCTGAATCCGCTGGTGAATGAAATGACACCGGAGGATCTGGCGGGAACGCTCCTCGGCGAGATCCATGCATCCCGGGCGGAGATCTTCGGGAAAGCGGATTTCGCGGATGCCGCCGACAAGGCTCCGGCCTATGCGGGTGACTGCGCGAGGATCTGCGCGCTCACCGCACCGATCCTCGCAGAACAGCTGGCGGAGACCGGGATGCTCGATCTGTTTGAACGGATCGAGATGCCTCTGTCCTATATCCTCTATGACATGGAACGGATCGGCATCGGTGTGCGCCGCGATGAACTCAAAGCGTACGGGGAACAGCTGACCGGACGGATCGCCGAACTCGAGCAGTCGATCTATGAGGCGGCGGGATCGGTGTTTAATATCAATTCGCCCAGGCAGCTCGGCGAGATCCTGTTTGACCGGATGGGGCTGCCCGGCGGCAAGAAGACCAAGACCGGTTATTCCACCGCGGCGGATGTACTGGAAAAAATCGCGGAGGATGCCCCTATCGTACGGGATATCCTGGAGTACCGCGGTCTCACAAAGCTGAAGAGCACCTATGCGGACGGGCTGGCGGATTATATCGCGGCGGACGGCCGGATCCATACGACTTATCATCAGACGGTGACGGCAACGGGACGTATCAGTTCCTCGGATCCCAATCTCCAGAACATCCCGATGCGGACGGAACTGGGGCGGGCCATCCGGCGTGTCTTTGTGCCGGCAAAGGGCTGTATCTTCGCGGATGCGGATTATTCCCAGATCGAGCTCAGGATCCTGGCCGCCATGAGCGGTGACGGGGAGCTCATCGAAGCCTACCGGCAGGGCAGCGACATTCACGCCATCACGGCATCCAAGGTCTTCGGTGTCCCGATGGAGGAAGTGACGCCGCTCATGCGCCGCAATGCCAAGGCGGTGAATTTCGGGATCGTCTACGGGATCAGCTCCTTTGGTCTGAGTCAGAATATCGATATTTCCAGGCAGGAGGCGGCGGCTTATATCAAACAGTATTTTGCCACCTACCCCGGGATCAAGACCTTCCTCGACAGGCAGGTAGCGCTCGCAAAGGAGCGCGGTTACGCGGAGACGCTCTATCACAGGAGACGCCCGGTGCCGGAGCTGAAGAGCAGCAATTTCGTACAGCGGGGCTTCGGCGAACGCGTCGCCATGAACGCGCCGATCCAGGGAACAGCGGCGGATATCATGAAGATCGCGATGATCCGCGTATGGAAGAGACTCCGGGAGGAGGGGAGAAAGGCACAGCTCATCCTGCAGATCCACGACGAGCTGCTCATCGAGGCCCCTGAGGAAGAGAAGGATGCCGTGGTACGGATCCTCACGGAGGAGATGTGTGCCGCGGCGGATCTGGCCGTGCCGCTGGAAGCAGACTGCCACACGGGCACGGACTGGTACGAAGCCAAGTGAAGAGGCCGTTCGTCATCGGGGTGACCGGGGGAGCCGGTGCCGGCAAGAGCGCCTGCCTCTCCTATATCGAAGCAAATTATGACTGCCTCGTCATTTACGCGGATCCCGAGGCCGCAAAGCTCAAAAAACGCGGCGCCTGCTGCTATGAGCCGGTCGTGGAACTGCTGGGAGAAGAGATCCTCGGGGAGGACGGGGAGATCGACAACGCGCTTATGGCGCGGAAGATCCTGGGGGATCCGGCGCTCACGCAGGCGGTGAACGCGATCATCCATCCGGTGGTGAACGCAAGGATCCGGGACATGATCGAAGCGGAGCGGAGATCGGCCGCACATGACTTTGTCTTCGTGGAGGCCGCCCTTCTCATTGAATCAGGTTATGAAGCATTTGTCGATGAAATGTGGTATATTTATGCGAGGGAAGAGGTCCGGCGGAGGCGTCTTGCCGAAACCCGCGGTTATACGGAACAGCGTATCGATGATGTATTTGCCAGACAGTTATCCGATGCGGAATTCCGCGCACATTGCGCTGTCGTGATCGACAACAGCGATGAACTGATAGAGACACGCAAACAGATAGACAGGATCCTGGGGGAACATATCGGTGGAACGGAAAGATCAGCACAGTGAGAATATCGTCTTTGGCCTGGATCTCGGCACCCGCAGTGTGGTGGGTACCGTCGGCTACATGGACAAGGGACGCTTTTACTGTATCGCACAGCGGGTGCGCGAGCACGATACCCGTTCGATGCTCGACGGGCAGATCCATGATATCGGCAAAGTCGCGGGCACCATCAAGGCGGTGAAGAACGATCTGGAGGAAGCCACCAATATCGAGCTGACCGATGTGTGTATCGCTGCCGCCGGACGCGTGCTCAAAACCGTGCAGACGCATTTCACGATGGAATTCCCCGACGGGCATACGCTGACCAACGAGGATGTTTATCATCTGGAATCCGGAGCGGTGGAACAGGCCTATGCGGAATTCCTGAAAGCCCAGGAGGGAGAGTTCCTCAAGTATTATCTGGTGGGCTATTCCACCATGCATTATTACTTAAACGAGTATCAGATCGCCAATCTGGAGGGACACGATGCCGGCCGGATCGGCGTGGATCTGATCGCGACCTTCCTGCCGGATGATGTCGTGGACGGGCTGTACAAGGCCTGTGAGCGCGCGGGACTTGCGGTCGCCAATCTGACCCTCGAGCCCATCGCGGCGATTGAGATCGCGATCCCGGAGAAGTTCCGGATGCTGAATCTGGCGCTGGTGGATGTGGGCGCCGGTACCTCCGATATCTGTATCACGGACGACGGCACCATCATCGCCTACGGGATGCTGCCGATCGCCGGAGACCATCTGACGGAGGTCATCGCGAGACATTGCCTGGTGGATTTCAACACCGGTGATGATATCAAGGTCCGCGCGAGCAAAGAGGAGGTCGTGAAATACACCGATATCATGGGACTGGATAAGTCCCTGACCTCCAAGGAGATCCTCGCGGTCGCGGCCCCTGCCGTGGATGATATGGCGAAGCAGGTCTCCGACGAGATCCGCAGACTCAACGGCGGAGAACCGGTGAGTGCCGTGTTCATTGTCGGCGGAGGCGGCAAGATCGAGGGTTATGCGGAAGCGATCGCCAAATACATGGAGCTGCCCGAGGAACGTGTCGCACTGCGCGGCGAGGAGGTCATGCGGGACATCATCTTCATGTCCAATGACGGGATCGAGCGGGATTCCCGCATGGTG
>JAFXTJ010000119.1 GCA_017535945.1 Lachnospiraceae bacterium | reverse complement strand
TTGCACCAGGGCGTATTCCCCATGACGCCGTGGGTCATCGCCCGCGACACCGCGTCATACATGACATTCAGGGAAGAGTTCCCGTAGATGATGATATTGTCCGGATGGTTTTCCATCATGGCGCCCAGAAGCACCTTAGCCTCATGGATGCCGTCGAGCCCGCCGTAGTTGCGGCAGTCCGTGCCGTCCTCGCAGGAGAGGTCCGCGCCTGAGTACAGGGCGTCCATCATGCCCATGGAGAGATCGAGCTGATCCCTGCAGGGCAGGCCTCTGGCCATATTGAGCGAGAGTTCCATGGCCTGATAATCGCGGTAGCCCTTCTTCAGGGTCTCGATCTCCTGCTGCAGTTCCTCACGGGTCATCTCCTTGTAAGCTTTCATCGCTATTCTCCTTTGTATGAAGAGATCTGTCTCAGATCATCTCCCAATGATACCACAGATCGGGGAGATGCAAAACGGTTTCAGTCCGTACACTTCTGCAGTGCCACCGTCCCGGTCCGGGCGATCTCCACGATGGACACGCTCTTTAACATGTCGATAAAGGTCTTGATGTTATCAGGTTCGTCGCAGATCTGGATCAGCATCATGCTCTTGGAGATGTTAACGATCTGCGCATGCATGATCTCGCAGTTCTCCATGATGTCCCGGCGGTTCGTCTTGTTGTAGCGCACCTTGATCAGCATCAGTTCCCGCGCGATGGCCTGCGGCTCGTCAAAGGTCTTGACCTTGATCACGTCGATCTTCTTGTTGAGCTGTTTCTCGATCTGCTCAAGGGTGCGCTCGTCCCCGCTCGAAACAATGGTCATACAGGAGATGGCCCGGTCGTCCGTCTCTCCCACCACCAGGGAATCGATATTGAAGTTTCTGCGGGAAAAGAGGCCGGCCACCTTGGAGAGGACGCCGGAGCGGTTTTCCACCAGTACGGAATAGATCTTATGCATGGCTGCCTCCTTGATCACGGTGTCAGGGCTTCGGGATCGATCATCACTTCCATGATCCCGGCCCCGTCGGCTTTTAAGAACGCGTACAGCGCCGCCTCAGCGTCCGTCGTGCCGTCAATACGGGAAAACGTGAGCCCGTAAGCCTGTGCGATGAGCGACAGGTCCGGATCCCCGTCCATCACCACCATCGCACGGGAATCATGCTGGTGGTAATGCTGGTACTCTCTGACCATCCCCAGACGCCTGTTGTTCAAAACGATGACCTTGATCTTGCGCTTTTCCTGACACATGGTGGCCAGCTCCGGCATGGACATGGCAAAGCCGCCGTCGCCGCACAGCGCGATGACCTGGCGGTTCTTTTTGGAGCATGCCGCACCGATGGCGGCGGGGATCGCATATCCCATGGTTCCCATGCCGCCCGAGGTCATGAAACGTCCGGAGCGGATCTTCATGTACCGGCAGGCCCAGATCTGGTTCTGCCCCACGTCCACGCACAGCACCGCCTTCTCATCGACACATTTGGAGAGCGCCTCAAAGAAGGCTTCCGGAGTGATATAGCGGTCGTCGTGCTTTGCGACAGAGGGCCTGGTCTCCGTCTTATAAGCATAGAGTTCGTTGAGCCAGGCGCTGTGATTGGTGGGCACGCGCTCGATGGCTTCCTCCTTGACCATGGCCCTAAGGATATGTGCGATATCTCCGACGAGCGGGATCGTGGGACCCGCGTTCTTGCCTATCTCGGCGGGGTCCACATCGATGTGCACAAGCACCTTGTTCTCGGTGATCAGCTCCGGCCGGTTAACGGCGCGGTCTGCGACCCGGGCGCCGATGACGAGGATGAGATCCGCGTCGTTCACTGCCCGGTTGGCTCTGGGATCGCCGTTGTTGCCCACCATGCCGAAATAGATCGGATCATCCGTGGGCATGACTCCCAGTCCCATCATGGTGGAGACCACGGGGAGTTCAAACCGGTGGGCAAATTCCCGGATCAGATCCACGGCGCCGCTGGAGCAGACGCCGCCGCCCACGCACAGGAGGGGTTTCTCCGCCCTGGTCAGCTCCGCGATGACCTTGCGGATCTGCACGGTGTTGCCCTTGATTGTGGGCTTGTAGCTGCGCAAATGCACCTCCTCCGGGTAGGAGAACTTGTTCACCTGCGCCTCCATCACATCCTGCGGGATATCGATGAGCACCGGACCCTTGCGGCCCGTACCCGCGATATGGAACGCCTCCTTAAAGATCGCCGGTATCTGTGAGGCGCTGCGTACCGCGTAACTGTATTTGACAAAACTCTCCGCGGCGCCGATGATGTCCGCCTCCTGGAACACATCGCTGCCGATCATCTCGGAATTCACCTGGGCGGTGATGCAGACGAGGGGAATACTGTCCGCAAAAGCCGTGGCGATCCCCGTCAGCAGATTGGTGGCGCCGGGTCCGCTCGTGACCGAGCACACGCCGATCTTGCCGGTGAGCCGTGCATAGCCGCTGGCCATATGGGCCGCATTCTGCTCGGCACGCACCAGTACCGGATAGATCCCTGCCTCTTCTTCCAGGCTCACATAGAAAGGTGCGATCGCCGCACCGGTGTAGCCGAACAGTACCTCGACGCCCTCCTCTGCGAGGCAGCGCACCATCACTTCCGCTCCCGTCATACTCATACCTCGATCCCCAATAATCTCTTCGCCGTCGACACTGCCTCAGCCGCATCCTTTGTGTAGGCATCGGCCCCGATCTCACGGGCAAAATCCTCCGTCACTACCGCTCCGCCGATCATGATCTTCACCTCCGGGCAGCGCTCTCTGGCGAGCTGCACCACGACCCGCATCTCCTGCATCGTCGTCGTCATGAGCGCAGACAGACCGATGATGGCAGCCTGATTGTCGATCGCCGCCTGCACGATCTCCTCGCTCGGGACATCCTTGCCGAGATCATAAACGGTAAAACCAACATTTTTTAACATTAAAACGACAAGGTTCTTGCCGATATCATGCACATCGCCGTGCACGGTCGCGACCACGATCGCCGGTAATTCCGGACGCCCGCCGCCGGATTCCTTAAGCAACGGCTCCAGCTCCGAGATGGCGATCTTCATCGCCTCCGCGGAACCGATGAGCTGCGGCAGGAAATACTTGCCCGC
This sequence comes from Lachnospiraceae bacterium, assembly GCA_017535945.1. Lineage (GTDB taxonomy): Bacteria > Bacillota > Clostridia > Lachnospirales > Lachnospiraceae > Butyrivibrio. The sequence goes on along the minus strand of JAFXTJ010000119.1, from coordinate 4,092 downwards.
ATTGAACAACTCTCCCACTTCGTTGATCGCCGCCATCAGCCTGTCATTCAGGATCCCCTCCGGTGTCTCGCCGGCCGCGAGCGCATCCAGTGTGTCCTGCCTGATATTTCGCCGGTTGCCCTGCATCACATCCCGGTGTACCAGTTCGCCCGGTGTCAGTACTTTTGCCGCGGGCGCACTGCCGGCAGAGGCAGTCTGTCCGCCTGAGGACGCCGTGCCGCCCTGTCCGAGTCCGGGAGCCGTCCCGCCCTCATAACGCTGCATGCGCTCGATATAGCGCGCACCGCTCTCCTCCTTGTTCTTTAACAGATCGGAGGCGAACGCCGCATTCATGAGCAGTTCCTGCGAGGGATTGGCGATCGCCATCGTCAGACCGTGATCGATCGCCATCGTGAGGAATGCCGTATTGACATAACCTCTCTGTGGCAGACCGAAAGAGACATTCGAGAGGCCGCAGATCGTCGCAAGTTCATGCTCCCTGCAATAGGAAACCGTATCAAGGACCGATACCGCCGCCTGCGGATCCGCGCCCACCGTGGCCACGAGGCCGTCGATCACCAGATCCTCTTTCACAAATCCCGCCGCGAGCGCGAGATCGACAAGGCGGTTGATGTTATCAATTTTTTCTTCATAAGTGTTCGGTATTCCGTTTTCTCCGACCGGGAGCAGGATCACCATCGCACCGTACTTCTTCGCAAGCGGCAGAAAACGCTCTGCCTTGCCCTTCTCGAGTGAGACGGAATTGATGAGTGCACGGCCGGGATAGAGCTTCAGTGCCTCCTCCATGGTCTTTTGGTCCGTGCTGTCCAGACACAGCGGCAGATCGGTGAGTGCAGTCACCTCGGTGAGCACCCGCCGCATGAGCGCGCATTCATCGACACCCGGCATACCGACATTGATATCGAGCATGGAAGCGCCGGCTTCCTCCTGCTCCCCGGCATACTGGCAGACGAGATCCAGGTTTCCCTCCTTAAGCTCCGCCTGCAGTTTCTTCTTGCCGGTCGGATTGATCCGTTCGCCGACGACCATGAACGGATCTCCGATCATATAGGTGAGCGTGCGCCGCTCCGAGGTCAATACATGTTCTCCGGGCTGTCTGCGCACGACTTCCGTCGGTGCAGCGTCCCCGTATGACTCCTTCAGCGCCCTGATGAAATCCGGCGTCGATCCGCAGCAGGCGCCGAGGATCGTTGCACCCGCATCTGTCAGTGCACGCATCTGCGCGGCGAACTCCTCCGGCTTCATATCATAGACGGTATTTCCCTCCGCGTCCGTCACGGGGAAACCGGCATTGGGCTTGGCGATGATGGGCACTTTTGTCGCACGCGCCATGGCGGAGATGATGGGAGCCATCCCGTCCGGTCCCGTGGAGCAGTTCGCCCCGACAGCCGCAGCGCCGAGCGCTTCGAGGACGACGGCACCGGTCGCCGCGTCCGTCCCGAACATCGTCCTGCCGTCCGCGTCAAAGGTGAGCGTCGCCATGACCGCCAGATCCGGCGCGACCTCTCCCGCCGCGATGAGCGCGGCTCTTGTCTCCTGCAGGCTCATCATCGTCTCGACCACGAGGAGATCGACACCGGCATCCGCCAGGATCGTGATCTGCTGTCTGTAGACATCGATGAGTTCATCAAAAGGCAGATCCCCGACGGGCTCCACCTGTCTGCCGGTCATCGTCAGATCACCGGCTACCAGGACGCCTTTATCTCCCACAGCTTCGCGCGAGAGCGCAACAAGACCGCGGTTGATCCGCTCGATCCCGTTCTCCAGATCATATTCCCGTAATTTGATGCGATTGCCGGTAAAGGTAGGTGCGTAGACGATATCGCTCCCGGCTGCGGCATAGGCGCGCTGCAGATCGAGCAGCACATCGGGATGTTCGAGGATCCAGGCCTCGGGACAGACCCCCGGCGGCATCCCCGCTTTCATCAGATTTGTTCCCGTGGCCCCGTCCAGGAATCGGAATCGGTCACGGGTGAATTCGGTAAACTCCTGTCTGTTCATACCGGTCGTACTACAGCCTGATCTTGCGCAGTGCCTTCATCTGCAGTTTACGTTCCGCCATATGATCCTGCGCCTTGCGGTAGACTGCCGTATAATTCTCATCCACGCCCGGATCGTAGGCCGCGTAGCCGAGCGATGCGGTCGCTTTCTCCCAGGGCTCGAGCGTCACATCATGAGCGCGCTCCTTCATGGACCGCTCGAAATCGCTGATCAGACTCTCCGCCACACGATAATCGTCCCCCTTCATGATCACCACAAATTCGTCGCCCCCCGTGCGGAAGACTGCGGAATGAGCAAAGGTCTGGCAGATCAGCCGGCAGATGATGCGGATCGACTCATCTCCCTTGTTGTTGCCGAAATGATCGTTGATATTCTTCAGTTCATTGATATCCACGACCGCGATCCCGAAATCACGCATACCGGCCTTGCGCTCCTTTTCCACGACCTGTGCCTCACGGGAATAGGCGTTGCGGTTACGGATCCCGGTCAGCGTATCCTTGTTGGCCACCTCGTCCATCTCGGCGGCGAGCTGTTGGGAAACGGCCAGATCCTGCGTGACCCTGGACAGGCTGCGCATATGATCTTCCAGTTCATGGATCATCTCCGCGAACCGGATCCCGAGACTGGAGAGCTCATCGTTCCCGTCAAAATCGCGCTCGATCTCCGTCGCGATCTCTTCGTCCTTGCATTCCGAATACTTCTCCACATGAAGTTCCAGCAGCTTGGTCCTGCGGATGAACTGGGTATTGATGATCGCGAGGATCAGGATCATGCCGGATACCAGCACAAACGCGATACCGGCGATGAGCTGGATCGTATTGCGCAGGATCTCCCTGTTCACATCCGCAACGGCGACCTCGGTCCCGATGATGCCGAGCTTCTCGCCGTTTAGCACAAGCGGCGTGTAGTAGGCATAGGTGTGCCCCCAGGCATTGTTCCACTCCTGATAGCCGTCCAAAGGCTCGGCCTTCTCCCAGGTATCCCACAGGATGGAATAGACCTCGGGATCGTTGTAATACTCATCTCCGAGATAGATGTAGGACTTCCCGTTCACCTGCTTCTCCGTACGTTCGCCGTCGATCATGTAGACGACATTGTGGATATCCTCCTTCATGACCAGGAAATAGGTGTACGGCAGGCCGAAGGAAACGCGGGCCCGCTCAAAGGTCAGCGTCCAGTATTCATGACGGTAGATGAAATAGGCCTCCTGCAGTTCCGGTGTCATCTCGTCAAAATCGACATCGATGCCAAAGGTCTTCCCCGGATAAGTCACGGTGAACAGACGCTCGAATTCCGCGGCCGCTTCCGAATAGTCGTCAAAATCGTAGGGGATGTTGATCTCCTCGAAATGCGCCATGTAATAATCCCGGTAGTCCTTGAAATCCGCCCAGTCGTTCTCGATGAGGGAACGCAGATAATCGCCGATCTCGCTGATATTGCGCTCGCTCTGCTTCTTATAGATCTCCATCTGCGAGAAATAGGTGGTGAAGCCTGTGACGATCAGGATAAAGAGTGTGAACATGAAAAAAATGATCGTGAAACGGAACAGCAGACTGCCTGTCAGCCGGATCTCGGATGATTGATCGGAAAACACGATCGCGTCTCTGTTATCTGAAGCCATATACCGCCTCTCTCAAAGAAAATGTATAATACCGATGATTTTACCATACTCCGGTCGGAAAAAAAAGCATTTCTTCCTGTTTTTTCGCCTGTTTTGACAGGATCCTCAGCCCGCCTGCATTCGCATACATTTGCATTTTCCGCGCTTCATGGTATAGTGGTATCATTCATACGCACTCATACACGGAGGATACCGATGGCCGGCGTTAAGGACTTTTTGAAAAAGAAGAATATCGAGATCTCGGCGAAGCGCTATCTGATCGATGCGCTGGGCGCCATGGCACAGGGACTCTTCTGCTCCCTGCTGATCGGCACCATCATCAACACGATCGGGACCCAGTTCCATCTCGCTTTCCTGACGGAGAGCGTCGCCACTGTCGGCGGCATCGACTACACGGTGGGCGGCATCGCCACCGCGATGAGCGGACCGGCCATGGCCATTGCGATCGGCTATGCCTTGAAATGTCCTCC
>JAFXTJ010000118.1 GCA_017535945.1 Lachnospiraceae bacterium | reverse complement strand
TTGTAGAGGTAGTACAGCGGCTGCTGCTCCTCCTCCCCGTGATCCGGGTCCGGATCAAAGAAGAGGATCGCTGTGTTGGTAAGAGGTGTCTCAGCCGTCTCCGTATCTTCAAGATCGGCGGATTGGAAATCGACGATCTCCACCGCGCCGGTAACAGTGACATTGACCGCCGCGGGATCTGCCAGGTAATCGTATTCAGAAGCAAGTTTGGTATACACGAGGCAAACAGCATTTACGGGACATTCCGCATCCTCGTCCTCGTTCCAGACAGGACGCCAAACGTCCTCGTCCATGTTCATCGTGAAGACACCGGCTTTGACCTCATCATGGAGCAGACCATTCGTCAGGATATCGTCACTGTCGTTGCGCGTCGCCCCGACCTTGACGTCCTTAAGAGTAAGCTTGCCGCCATAGTACAGGGCGTTGCCTTCGCTTACGGAGAAGAGCCGGCCGCCGACCGTGAGGTCCGTCGCCGCCTGTAATGTCGTGCTGCGAACGGCATCATCTTCCACGTACACCGTAAAGGTCTCGCCCATCACCACATCGCCGTCCACCTTGATGGTCTTTGCACTTTGGACCAGGCTCTGCGTGTCGAGGTACAGGTTTTCCTTAACGTAGATATCGCCTGCGGACGTATCCTCCGTCATCACTTCACGCCCGTTGTACACGATGGCTTCGCCGTTAACGGTGAGCTTGCCCTTAGAGACAGACAGATGAGCAATGTCGGGTTTGTCCGGATCCTCAGAGTCAGGCTCCGTCTCACCGCCGGCATCAAGTTTGACCTCCGCCGTCAGAGCGCCGGTGGCAAATTTGCCCGCGACAAAATCCAGCTCGCCCACAGTCACCGGCTTCCAGCCGGCATTAGAATTTTCAGGACCCGCGTTGACAAAGACCGGATAGGAGACCTGCACATCCACCAACAGGGTTCCCAGAGTGGTGATCCCCTGCGTGATGTAGAGATCGACCCTTTCATGGGCCGCCTCCTGCTCTTCAAACCAGTCATAGCCCCACTGATCGTACCGATCCGAGACGATCTTGACGGTGCCGGCAGCCGGATAACGGTAGCCGCCCGATGTCTCAACGGCCTTTTTGCCCTTCAGGGTTCCGATCCGGCCGGTGGTCCACAGCAGATCCAGCCTATTATCATTTACATTGATGATCGCTGTCTTCGCGTCGAGCTTGACACCGTGGAAGGTGGTCCACTCGGGATTAAGCGTCATGGTGCCCGTAAAGGAGAGCGTCGCACCGGGGTTATAGCCCTCGATGAAGAGTTCCTGCGTCCTGTCGGGTGTGGCCGGGTTGGCACCCAGGCTCTGCCCGGAGGCAAATTTCACCACGTAGGAAAGATACTGCCAGTCGTCGTTAAGGACGAGCTCATTCTCGCCCTCCCCATTGTCGCACACGCCAGGGATCGGGATCGTCCAGTCATCATCCAGGATGGATCTGGGTTTGACAATCGGTTCACCGGTTTCCGGATCGAGCATCTGTTCACCGGTTTCCGGATCGAGCACCGGATCGAGAACCGGTTCTCCGGTATCCGGATCTCTCTCCCAAAGCTCGGGTGTATCCTGATCGATCCCCTTGATGAAGTCCACGACCTCTTTCCAGGTGGAAAAGCCGCCCAGGAAGCTTGGCGTCCCGTTGAACTCATCCTTTGCGTCATCGCCGAAGTCACGATCCACGCTGAGGGGCTCACCCTCCTCGTCGTAGTTGGCGTGATACACATAACGGTACAGGGCGAAAGGATAACTGAAACGCAGGATGCCGCCGGGGTTCCCGACCAGATCATCGTATTCATCCTTGCCGTTCCACCAGCTGAAGGAAGGCGCCCTCCCGGTGACCGGGACGATCGTGGTCTTTCCGTTCTTCGTCTCCTCCTTGAGGATCTGTACCTTTTGCTGCCGTTCATCGCTCCAGTTCTCGTCCGTGCCCAGAACGGTCAGGTCGGAGGTGATCTCCTCCAGCGGGACCACAGGGAAATCTTCATCCTCCTGCATAAAATGCATAGCCCCGTTTTCATCGAAGAACACCGGGATATTCACGGGGTCATCCCATCCCTCAAGGATCTCCCCCTTCGGCTTATACATGCCCACCTGCAGCGTCGCGCTGCCCGCCGCGGCAGTCCCCAGCGTGCCCAGATAGGTGGTGAGCACCGGCTTCAGGTTCTCTGCCATGGTTTGATACGTGCTCGCCTCCGGCTCCCCGCCGCGGATATCCAGCGCGCGGTACCATTCCTCTTCAATGCTTAACGGCACAAAGGCCCGGACACCGCCGTTGCCCAACAGACCCATTCCGTTAAACTCGATGTGACCGTCCGCCTGGGTCAGGATCGCGGCGTCGCTCTCCAGCCAGGTGTAGCTGCCTGCCATGGCCTCTTTTACGAACCCGGTCTTTCCGTCCTCACCCGTGTATTCTATATAATTATTATCCTCATCCAGCTTATTCTGCGTCAGCATGTGCAGGTTGGCATTCACGGTGGTGAGACTGTCCGCGCCCAGAACCAGACCATAAAGATCCGAACGCTCGATCTCCACCGTACCGTCGGACCACAGCACAGGAGAAGCATAGACGGGGTTTAACTCTTCCGTATCCAGCATCTCCACATCGTAGCGCTTGTCGGGGTCAACGGTCAGCTCGCCGTCCCATTTGACATATGCCTCCTCGATTTCATCATAATGCGGCTCCTGGATATATCTGGACTGCCCGTTGATCCCGTGAGGGCTCGTAAGCTGTGCACCTTTGCCTACCAGAATGCGGGCTTCGGGAGCCTTGTCTTCCGTGTATATCTCTTCCTCGCGAAGGATGATCTCATCGTACACATCCCTCTCCATGACGGTGAACTTGAAACCGAGTTCATACTCTTCCTCGATCCAGTTGGGCTGCACATTGCGCATGACATCGATCGTATCCGCCACCAGGATGCTGTGTGCGCTGGTCGCCTCCGGTGTCGAGGAATCTCTTTTCTGATGATACTTCACGATCTGCAGCATGCCCGCGCCGCCGTCCGCAAGGCCCAGCAGCCCGGCATTCGACTCCATCTGATAGTTGGTCGAGACCGGCGAGCCGTTCTTCAGCTTACCCGCCCTGACCAGGATCCTGTGCACGCGCCAGGCGCCGCCGTGAACCAGGATCCGGCAGGCATCCAGTCTGGTGTCATTGAGATCCACCGTCATATCGGAGGTGATGTGCGGATCGCCCAGACGGACCGTGCCGCAGGGGACATAGACGTCCATGTTATCCAGGAAGCCGTCCCTCACCGTTTCCCCGGTCAGAGCTTCGCTGCCCAGATACAGGATGTCGCCGGTCCCTCTCAGATCGAAGCGGCGGTATACCCACTTCACCTGGTCATCCAGATAGACAGCCACATTCGGCATCTCGGTAAAGACCGTTTCGCCGTAGTGTCCCTCTGTGGAGGAATCAACGATCACCTGTCCGTCCAAATCCCCTTCACCCGGCTCACCCACCACATAGAGGGTGGTGACACCATGGAGTTCTTCCGAACCGTCCTCATCCACGGTCGTCCAGGACAGATCCAGATTGCCGCCGTCCCGGATATCGCCGCTGATCGTCAGGACCGCCGCTACGTCGCCGTTAAGGGTACGCAGGAAGCTCGAGGCTTCCCGGAAATCTGCGAAACGCTCCACGGAGGAGCCGCCGGTCTGTTCCCCTTTTCTGAACAAAAAGCCCTGTGCTCCGGGCTCCACGGTGCCGCCCACCAGATATTCCAGTTCCAGCGGCAGCGAGTCGGGATCCACGAGGATCATGCCGTCCTGCAGGATGCCGTATTCGTCTTTGGCACGCCCCCATCTGAGGGTGTCGGAGCCTGCCACCACGTAGGTTATGGAGCTGTTACCGGTGGAATCCGTTACGTCCACTTCCTCTTCCAGATCCTCATCATATTCCTTGTGCGTTCCGACACGGATATGGGCATTCTCAAAACCGGGAGCCACCTCCGACTGCTCGTCGTAGAAATACACCGTATCGCCGGCTTCCAATGGTTCATCCTGCTCGCCTTCCCCATCCGGCTCACCATCCTTATTCAGGTCCAAACCGACCTTAAGAAGCGGACAGTCATGGAGCCCGTCGCTGAACACATGGCCGTATACATGAAGGGTATGGGGCACGAAGCCTGTATAATCCTCCCCTTCAAAATCCTCATTGGTCAGCAGGATCTGCGGCAGGCGCTTCGTCGTGAGGGTCCCGGTGGGGATCTCATTATCGTATTGATCCCGGGCCTCGGTGTGGACATTGACGCTGCCCAGCTGCAGACCATCGGCGTAGATGATCACATTGGGGCCGATACACACGCCGTTGCCGAAGAGCGCTGCGGGAACAAGAGAGGGATGCCCCGTTCCGACATTGAAATAAATCCTGGGGTTGGTCTCTCTATAGGTGTCCCCGGTCAGTTCGATGGACCCGTTGTTCTCGGGGTAGATCACCTCATCGGCGTATTCGTCGTCCGGAGCGCCGATGTAGATGTGGCTGCCGGTCCCTTCCACAGGCTCGTTCGTATCCTCATCGATCTCCTCATCGCAGGCGCCCGCCTGGAAAGCGACAACGTTGACCTCCAAATGCATGCCGCGGTACGAGAAATCCCGGCATTCAAAGGTGCCGGCTTTCACGATCAGATCTCCTCCGAT
>JAFXTJ010000117.1 GCA_017535945.1 Lachnospiraceae bacterium | reverse complement strand
TACAGGCATAATCATCCGGTCCCGCCACGGTCCGGATCCGGAATTTCCGGTAATCGCTCCTCTTGGGCTTGCCCTTTTCAAAGACGATCATGGATCCCACATTGGCAAAGCCGGAGGTATTGGAGATATCGTAGGCTTCCATCCGTTCGAGGTGCGAGAGTCCGAGCAGTTCCGCGATCTCCTTCACCGCACCGATCGTCCGGCCTTCCTCCCGCCGGATCCGCTCCTTGTCTTTGTTCAGAAGGAGTTTAGCGTTCTCCCCGGCCAGCTGCAGGAGCTTGTTCCTCTGTCCTCTTCTCGGTACGATCAGGTGTACCCGCTCTCCTTTTCGTTCGGACAGCCACTCACCGATGATCTCCATATCCGGGATCTCCACCGGCAGATAGAGTTCCTTGGGTACAAACGGCGTTCCCGCATAGAACTGCTTCACGAAATCACCCAGCAGGATCGCCGGATCCTCGCTCTCCGCCTGTGTCAGGAAGTAATGCTCCCTGCCGATGAGCCTGCCGTCACGGACAAAGAACAGCTGGACGGCTGCATCCGTTCCTTCGGCGAACGTGCCGATGACATCCCTGTCGACACCGGGGGCATCGTTCACCTTTTGCTTCTTCGTCACCGACAGAACGCTTTCCCTGAGATCCCTGAGCCTCGCTGCCTCTTCAAACCGGAGTTCCCCGGACGCAGCCTGCATCTGTGCTTCCAGATCCGCAAGCAGTCCGCCCGTATCCCCGTTCAAAAAGGTGATGGCCTGCTCCACGCGTGCCAGATAGGCCTCTCTGTCGATCCTGCCGATGCAGGGGGCGCTGCACTGCTTCATGTGATAATTCAGACACGCCCTGCGCGGATCACCCTCCCGTCCCAGCGACCGTCCGCAGGTTCTGAGGCCGAAGAGTTTGTTGATCAGATCGATGGTGTCTCGTACCTGCTGCGCCGATATGAACGGTCCGAAATATCTCGCTCCGTCCTTTTTGATCTCCCGTGTAAACCGGATCCGTGGATACTCCTCCGTAACGGTCACCTGTATGAAGGGGTAGGTCTTGTCATCCTTGAGCAGCGTGTTGTATTTCGGTCGGTGCTCCTTGATGAGATTATTCTCGAGGACCAGCGCCTCCAGCTCCGAATCCGTAACGATGTATTCGAACCGGGCGATCCGTGCGACCATCCGGTCGATCTGCGGTCCCCTGCCGATATTGGTCCGGAAATAGGAATGGACACGGTTGTGGAGATCCACAGCCTTGCCCACATAGAGGATCCCGTCCCTGTCATCCCGCATGATATACACGCCGGGACGGTGCGGGAGCTTCTTCAGCTCCTCCCGGATGTCAAAGGGCTCCTCTTCAGTCATCAAAGAGATCCGTGGAGGAGGTGAACCGCCCTGTCTGAGGGGCCGGGTGCGGTATACTCTGCGCCTGCGGAGCCGGTTCTTCGGCAGCAGATGCCTTGGAGGCAGGTGCTTCGGAAGCCGGTGTCTCTGCCGTTTCCATCGTCATCTCTTTCTCCGGAGCAGCATTTCCGTCAGCGAAGATCGAATCCCTGTTCTCCGCCGCATCCGCCGGCTCCTCCGCGGCAGCGGGTTCTCCCGCGCCGGCCGCGCTCTCCGTCGTATCAAAAATGCTCCTGAATTCCCGTCCGGGATCCTCATAGTGGATCCCGCTCTCATGCTGCTTGTCCTCCGGACCGCCGACACTTGCTTCAAACTGCGGCTTCGTCGGGTTCTTCTCCCGCACGGGGACATTCTCCCCGACCGCGGCGGACTCCGGTCTCGTCGCCCAGATCCGCTTGACGTTCTTCTTTTCCTCCTCGGTGGGTTCGGCGATACCTTCCGTCTCGCGGTAGATACGCATGAACTCCTTGCCCGTGATGGTCTCTTTTTCGATCAGGAACTGGGCCAGCTTATCCATTGTATCCAGATGCCCGCGGATGATCTCCTTGGCCTCTTCGTAACACTGCCCGAGATATTTCTGTACCTCTTCATCCACCTGCGCGGCAGTCTCGTCGCTGCAGATCATCTCCCGCCTGCCGTCCAGATACCGGCTCTGAATGGTCTCCAGCTGCATCAGGCCGAAACGCTCACTCATGCCGTAGAGCGTGATCATATCCCGCACGATCCCGGTTGCTTTCTCGATGTCGTTCTCGGCACCCGTAGTCACGGTGTTGAAGATCACTTCCTCCGCCGCACGGCCGCCCAGCGCGACCACGATCTCATCGTGCAGCTCATCCTTTGTCTTTAAGAACTTCTCATCCTCCGGCACCTGCATGACATAGCCCAGTGCACCCATGGTACGGGGGACAATGGTGATCTTCTGGACCGGTTCGGTATTGCGCTGCACCGCGCCCACGAGAGCATGCCCCACCTCGTGGTAGGAAACGATCTTGCGCTCCTCCTTGGAGAGGATGCGGTCCTTTTTCTCCTTGCCGACCAGCACGACCTCCACGGCGTCCATCAGATCTTTCTGGCAGACCAGTTCCCGGCCCGACTTGACGGCATTGATGGCCGCCTCGTTGATCATATTGGCAAGATCGGATCCCACCGCACCGCTGGTGGCCAGCGCGACCGCTTCAAGATCCACGGTCTCATCCATCTTCACATCCTTGGCGTGAACCTTGAGGATCTCCACACGCCCCTTCAGATCCGGTTTGTCCACGATGATCCGCCGGTCGAAACGCCCGGGGCGCAGCAACGCCTTATCCAGGATCTCCGGCCGGTTGGTGGCTCCCAGGATCAGGACACCCTTGCTGGAATCAAAGCCGTCCATTTCGGACAGGAGCTGGTTGAGAGTCTGTTCTCTCTCCTCATTTCCTCCGCCGTATTTGGAATCGCGGCTGCGGCCGATCGCATCGATCTCATCGATGAAGACGATACAGGGAGCGTTTTTGGCGGCTTCCGAGAACAGATCCCGCACACGGCTCGCACCGACGCCCACATAGAGCTCGATGAAGTCGGAGCCGGCGAGGGAATAGAACGGCACATGCGCCTCTCCCGCTACCGCCTTGGCGAGCAGGGTCTTACCGGTTCCGGGAGGTCCCACCAGAAGCGCTCCCTTCGGAAGTCTGGCGCCGATCCCCGTGTATCTCCCCGGATTGTGCAGAAAATCCACCACCTCCACGAGAGATTCCTTGGCTTCATCCTCGCCCGCCACATCGGCAAAGGTCACACCGGTCTCCTTCTGCACATAGACTTTGGCGGTGGAACGCCCCATGCCGAATGGACCGCCGCCCTTGGACATCCGGCGGAACAGGAAAGATAAGAGTACCCACATGAGCAGGATCGGCAGCACATAGGTGAGGATAAAGGAGAGGATCATCCCGGAGCTGTCGGGCACATCTCCGCTGAAGGCAACCCCTGCTTTCAGCAGTCTCTGTGTCAGGGTGTCATCCTCCTCCACCTTACCGGTGAAATAGGTGATGCCTCCCTCACCGGTGCGGAAGGAATACAGACTGAAGGTCTGTTCCTTAGGTTCTCCGGACATCTCCGGATAGATCACGATCCGGTCCGACTCGATCTTGACGGACTGAACCTTGCCGTCGTCCAGCATCTGCATGAATTCCGAATAGGTGATCTCCTGTGTCTCGCTCCCGCTCATGACACGCAGGAAATAGCTCATGCACAGGATCGTCACCAGCGCAGCGACGACCAGCAGAAGAAAACTCTGCCTGCGGGGATTGTTTCCTCCGTCAAAACCGCCCCCCTGGCGGTTATTGTTATTCTGTCCGTTCATCGGATTTCCTTCCATATTGCTCTCGCCTTCTGTTTTTTATCGATATTTCCGCAGAAAAACCATTCTTTATCATAATAGAGAATGCCCGAAAATGCAACGCAGACCGCTTTCGGTATCGCGCCGCTGCCATCATTCATGCCGGATCGTTCCCAGTCCTTCGTATACGTTCACGCAGACGCGATCCACGATCTCCGCGCATTCCCGGTCGTAAACGAGGATATTGACCCCGTTGACCTCCTCCGTATACTCCTTATCCTCCAGCAGGATATGCGGCCAGGTCTCTTCCGCATCCCGGTATACGGTGAGCTCCGCGTGATCAGCCACCTTGAACTGCCACACGCAGGCACCCTCTCCGGGCAGGCTGCAGACCGGTTCTCCGCCGTCCAGCGCGAGGATCCCTCCATTCTCATAATATGACGTCTCCCCACTCAAGTTCTCGATCTGTGTTCGAAACGCCTCATCCCCTAATGCCCGGTAATTGCCCTGAAGCGACAGCACGATCAGGTACCGCTCCTTCATCCCGTCCAATTCCGTCAGATATTCCGGCAGTTCCGGGGCACTCTCCAGGCGCGCGGTATCCTCCTTGTCCGCAAGAAACCGGGCGTGGAGATCCCACATCTCATAACCGGCTTCCCCACGGTGGTCTCCGGGATCGATCTGCTCCCGGAGGCAGTCCTCCAGCACCTGCGTCACCTTGGCCGCCCCGGAATCATTCATATGACTCCATTCCCGCATATCAGTCGCGTAATCGATGCCGTACCGGGCCGCATCCTTGTTGAAGTTGATGTATGTCACGTTTTCGCCGGTCAGGATATCGCCGATCATATTCTGGACGGCCATATCCTCTTCGGAAGTCTGATACGGCGCATTAAAGAACACCGGCAGCACTCCGTTGTCCCTGCAGAGCCGTACCATCTGTTCCAGACACAGTCTGTTGAATTCCGGCAGTTCCTGCCTCCTCTCCG
>JAFXTJ010000116.1 GCA_017535945.1 Lachnospiraceae bacterium | reverse complement strand
GCAGACTGCCACACTCACCAATAACGGGACCAAGACACTGACACTGCAGGATCCTGTGACGCTCACAGATAGCGCGAAGGGCTACTGGGAATTCGGTCCGTTCCTGGTGAATGGTGTCGAGAGTAAATCTCTTCCGGCGGGGGGCACCGCTACCTTTACCATACGGCCCAAGGAAGGGATCAAATCGGAGATGATCTTTAATGCGGACGGAACGATCGATCCGATCTTTGAGGAGCAGGTCAACCCCTGGTTTTCCGTCGCAGGGACGGAGGCCGGCAGTACGACCGTCCATAAATGCTTTTTCCGCACCAACCTCGGGGTCGGCCTTGCGGGTGAGTATACTGCAGACGAGGTCAACAGTTTATACGGAAATAAGGGGTGCGTGGTCGTATCTTCCACGACGATCACCATTCCGAAGAATAAGACGCTCAGGGTAAAGGGAATGGCCGTTGACAACCTGGGGGGCAGTACATCTGCGATCTCTCCCTATACGGCCGATGAAGACATCAAGCTTACCATACAAGGGGAAGGAACGCTTGTTTCTGAAAATAATATCGACCTCGGCACAAACAGAATTGGCAGCGAGATCATCATCAACCCTGCCGGGAGTGCAAAAGAAAATGACGGTCCCGGTAATACCGTCAAGGTGACCACCGCCGGTCTGGCAGCAAGAGTTAAAGTGGCGATCGGAGGCGGGGAGGTGACGTCGATCGGCAGTGAGTTAAGAGATGCGATCAGGACAGATCATTACGCAGGTGTCATCAAGATCTCAGGTGGTACGGTGGTGGCTGCGATCGACTGCGACTACAGACCGGCCATAGAGGCATCGAGTCTTACGGTGCAAAATGCTGACCTCACTGTAAACGCGTCCAAAGAGCGGGCTATTCTTCTGTACGCGAGTACGGCCGGTACCATTTCCCACTTTCAGATCGATCATGCCCGGGTAACGGCCATCTCCGATGCGCGGCCGGCCGTGAGTTGCAGTCGGCTGAAGTTGGGTGAGGAAGCCTATCTGTATGCAGAGAGTAAAGATACGGTGAACAATGATACTTATGCGATCCAGACCTCCTGCGATCCCGAGGCTCCGTATGATCCCTACATCACCCTGGACGACAGTCTGAAAATCTATACGCCCGAGAGCGGCTCGGTCGTGAATCGCGAAGGTCGCGGCACCATCGTGGATGCCGATGGCAAGCCCGCGACCAAGGTCCTGATCCAGGCGGATCCGTTCAAGATCATCGATAAGGACGGGGAACCGGTTGACGAGCAGACGCTGAATTGGGAGTTCGCCAATGTCGGCTACAAGGTGACCGACGACGAAGGACCGGAGGCAAAGACCGTCACGCTGAAAAACAACCATCCAGCCGCGCTGACGCTGGAAGAGCCCTCCGTGACCAACGCGGACCTCTCCGACAAGTGGACGGTCGGGCCGCTTATGGTGGACGGGCAGAAAACCTCAACGATCCCCAAAGGCCGTACCGCGACCTTCACGATCCGGCCCAAACCCGGCATCGTCGCCACCTGGAATGAGGCGGAAGAAAAATGGGATAATACCATCTTTGACTTCACGGTCAGGACGGCGGACGGCACGAGCGAGAAGAAATTAACCACCAGGATCATGGTCGGTCTCATCGGCAACAACTTCGTCCATGGAAATGTCACCGGCAGCACACTGGCTGAGGCCTATGCCGAAGATGAGATCGCTCTCCTGTGGGGCTCGGGGGATGTCACGATCGATCTGAATAAGAAGGATCATGTCCGGATCGGCGGATTACGCATGTCGGATGAAAGCAAATACCTAAATCTGAAGATTACCGGCGACGGCACGCTTGAGACGGGCGGCATCCGGGCGAACAGGATCAACATCGGAAGCAATGACAAAGAAGCGGCGAATCCGGTCGTTTATGCGGATACGCTGGAGGGGGTTACAGTCGACGACGACTACCATTCGGACATCACCATAGAGGGGGGCGAAGTACATGCCGCAAAAAAGATTGTCACAAACAATCTCTACCTCGGCGGGGAAAAAGAAACTGATACAGCGTCCGCAAAACTGATCTCCGACGGATCCATCACGGCAACGGGTGAATTCTTCATCGCGAACGGCTGCGAGCTGACGGCGGCTCTGTCGGACAAAACTGCGGCGGCTGCGATCGAATGTACAACTTTCAACATGTACAATGCCACGGTCAATCTCACCGGACCGGCGACGAGTGATCGGCAGTACAACTGTCTGCAGGCGGAATCTGTCAACATTTATGACGGCAGTTTCACCGCAGTGAATTCCGGCACAGCAGACGGATCCTATGCTGTTCTTGCCCGGCAGATCGTGATCGGAACTTCTAATACAGAAACAGAACCGCATGTCACGGCTGTCAGTAAAAACTTCTCCGCGATCGTGTCGGAGGACAGCGAGGCAGGCCAGCTCATTGTTCAAGGCAGGGCCATGATCAATGCCGAAGGGAAACAGGCGATCAGGATCAAAAGAAACGATATTAAATCCCTGAACATCAACAGCAACGTCAATGAGATCGTTTTACCTCAGGGCGGCAAGATCGGCATGTATTCCACTACGTGCTCCATCCTGAACGACAAGAACACGATCGCCGATTTTGTGCTGATCAAGCCCAAAGGAGAAGAAGAACCGACCGATCCAAAGGAGATAAAATGCACCGTCTCCAAGGAATCCCTTGAATTCACCGCGGTCGAGGGAGAGGGTACGCTGCCGCAGAAAGTCGAGATCAAAAATGACAGCGATGTACTGCTGAAAATGGATGTATCTCTGTCCGAGGGGAGAGACTTCTTTGAAGTGACGAAACCGGCAAGCTACCTCATGCCCCACGATTCCATGATCGTGACGGTGAACATGATGGCCGGGCTTCCGGCCAGACGACCGGAGGAACCACCGTATACCGGCAGACTCATGATCTATCCATCAACATTAAATAAAATAGAAGGAGAGCCAAGCTCTATCCCCCTCTCCCTCACCGTCACGCCCGCCTTTACGCTCTCTCCGTCCGGGACAACGGCCAAGCCGGTCTCTTTGGGGGAGATCATGGAGGGAGAAAGATTCGCTCCGCAGTGGTTTACCCTGACGAACACCGGCACGCGCAGGAGAGACTTCGCTATCGCGCTGAAGAACTGGGATAACGATGATGAAAACTATGCATATCTTGCATTGGAACTGTCGCATAACGGCATCTCCCTTGAACCGGGGCAGAGTCTGTCATTTAGAGTAAGTCCGTCAGACTTTTTTTCTGACTTTGTCACTACGGGAGAATATAAGACCCGTGTTGTCGTTAAAGACAGCAACTCTTTCGTGAAGACAAGTTATCTGTCCGGAACGGTGAGCCCTGTTCCGACCGGACTCTGGATGAAGCAGATTGCGGACCAGCGCTACGACGGAACGGCGAAGAAGCCGGCGCCGGAGGTCTGGTACGGCACGACGAAGCTCTCGGAGCAGGATTACACCGTTACCTACACCAACAATATCAATGCGGCGGAAGCGGATGCGAAGAAGACCGTTAACGGCAAAGAAGTCAGTATCGCTCCCACCGTGACCGTCAAGGGAAAGGGCAATTTCACAGGCACCAGATCGGGCACCTTTGCCATCAAGCCTGCTCCGGTCGCACAGGCCTATACGGATGCGGATCTCGCTGTCAATGAAGGGAAACTCAATGCGCATGTCACGCTTCCCTACAACGGTAAAGAGCAGCAGGCCAAGTTCGTCCTGAAATACGAATATGATGACGGGCGGGTGGTGACGCTCAAAGAGAAGACGGATTACACGCTTACCTATAAAGGCACACCGAAGGCGGTCGGCGTCTACGATGTCGTTGTGACCGGGCAGGGCAATTACGACGGCACGCGCATGCTGAAGATCTCGATCATCGATCCTGACAAAGTGACACTGATCTCGAAGGCAACGATCCCGGCGGTCCCGAACCAGACCGTTGACATCGATGGGAAAAAGATCGTCTTAAAGACAAAAGCAGTCGCTGCCTGCGGGAATGACGAGGTTTTCGCGCTCGATGCGTCAAAGAAGAACGACTTCCTCTTCACGGTGAAGAAGGGAACGGAGATCCTGAAAGAGGGGAAGGACTATGCGCTCTCCTATTCGGATAATCAAAAGGCCGGCACGGCGACCGTGACAGTCTCGGGTAAAGGTCGGTGGGCCGGCAGCGTGACGAAAACGTTCCGGATCGCGGCGGTCCCGCTCTCGAGCGTGAAGCAGGAGGGCTTTACGGCGGAGTTCTTCTACACGGGAGCTGTGCTCAGACAGCCCATGAAGCTGGTTGATAACACGCTGAAAAAAGAACTGGTTCCGAATAAGGATTATTACATGACCTATCCTTCGGGCACTCCGCAGGAGCCCGGAACCTATGAGGTGGTATACACAGGACTTGGCCGCTACACCGGCACGGTGAAGAAGACTTACCGGATCGCGAATGATATCAAGGTCTGTACGGTGGAGGGCCTGGATCCGACCTGTCTCTGGACCGGTACGGCGATCGTTCCGGCGGAGGTGAAGCTTGGCGGCGGCGGAAGAGTATTATCAGCGGATACTGATTACGACTGCAGTATCACGAATAACATGAATCCCGGCACGGCGACCGTCACCTTTACCGGAAAAGGAAAGTATACGGGCACGTTGAAGAAGACCTTCCGGATCGTGAACTGCCCGATCGACGCGGGCGGCCGTCTGGAGATCAAACAGCCCGGAGATCCGGCCGACTGGGATTCTCTGAATGACTGGGGAGCGCCGGATAAGGAACAGAGTGCTTCCTGGGCCACAGCGACTTACCGGAAGAGCGGCGCGAAGCCGGAGCCGGTGATCGTCGACAAGGGACGGAACAATTATATTCTTGCCGCCGGCACGGATTACACCCTGCAGTGGAGCAACAATACGGCGGTCTACACCGGTGCCGATCTGACCACGAACAAAAAGGTCCCGACGCTCACTATCACGGGCAAGGGCCGTTATGCCGGCAAGATGACGCGCAGCTTCATTATCGAGCAGGCAAGCTTCGCGGATGTGACCGTGACGGCAAGTGACGTGACTTACAAGAATGAGAAAGGCGCCTATCGAAAGACGACCGTGAAACTCACGGATGCGGACGGTAAGTTGCTGACAGCAGGGACAGATTACTGGCTGCTGACGGATCCGGATACGGATCACGTGGTGTTTGAGAAAAGGGTGGTTGATGAGGAGACGGGCCATCAGGATATAACTCCTATCGGTCCCGAAGCGATCCCCGATGCGGGTTCGGAGATCATTCTCACGATCTACGGAAAGGGAAATTATACCTGGTACACATCCACTTGCTATTATGTGACCACCGGCAGCATCGCCTCTGCACCCATCAAGGCGAATGACAAGTTGTACACCGGGAGTGCCGTCACATTGACAAAGGATGATTTCCCTGATGTCGAGGCGATGATCGGCGGTACGAAGAAAAAGTTAAAGTACGGACAGGACTTCGAGGTCGTTCCCGGTCCTGATTCCTATCAGAACAACACGAAGATCGGCACCGCCAAGGTGATGATCCGCGGTAAAGGAAGCGCCGGCATGACGGGCACGAAGATGCTTACCTTTAAGATCGTCGCGAGGCCGCTGGATGGGATCCCGCTCTTTTCTCAGGAACCGGAGTCCACAGGAACATGGAATATCAATGACAAGGACGATCGGTTTGAATTCGCTTTCAGCAAGAGTGGCGTCCGGCCCAAGGTGGAAATCTGGGACGATGATCTGAATAAATGGCTGGTCGAAGGCGAGGATTACACTCTGTCCTGGAAGAACAACACGGTCCGGTGGTCCGACGGATCGGATCCGAACAAACTGCCGACTCTTACGGCAACCGGCAAGGGCAACTATACGAAGTCGGTGTCGTGGTATTTCGAGATCGGTAAGAGAACGCTGAAAAAGAATGATTTCACGCTCTCCGTTTCGAACAAACTGCAGCCGATGACCCGCACGGGTGCGAACAACGCCGAGGTCCTGGACGGGCTGATCTTCAAGGAAGCCGCCATGACGGCAACGCTGACGGAGAATGCGAGCGGGAAGAAGCTTGGCAGCAATGAGTTTACGGTTTCCTATGCCTATGATGCGGACAAAACGGACATCAAACGGCATGACGAGGAGATGGGTTATCTTGTTCACACCATGGACGCAGGAACTACGGTTTTGGACGGTGATGTCCTGAAGCCGGGGACGATGCTTCGCGCGACCGTGGCAGCCATAGGAACAGGTGATTATCAGAAATCCTATACGGACACGTTCCGCGTCTTCGCGACGGAGAATCTCAGCGCTGCGACGATCACGGCGCCGGCCGACCTGGAGTATTGCGCGACAACTACCGGACAGATCACAGCCGGAACGGACAGATTTGTTGTCAAGGCGAGGGTCGGCACAAGTATGGTCGTACTGGATCCGTCCTGCTATCAGCTGAATAACTGGCAGGACAATGACAAGGCCGGCACGGCCAAGGTCACCGTCTCCGGCATAGAGGAGAAAGGAGTGAAGGGTTCCAAGACCGTGGCGGTAAAGATCGCCCCGGCGTCATTAGAGGCGCAGGCGGCGCAACGCATGCTCCTGGTGCTGATGACGGATGATTTCACAGGCCAAAAGGACTACGCGAATGACGGCGTTCCGGATTACTACTACGTGAGGTCCGGAGT
>JAFXTJ010000115.1 GCA_017535945.1 Lachnospiraceae bacterium | reverse complement strand
CGGGACCCAGTTCCATCTCGCTTTCCTGACGGAGAGCGTCGCCACTGTCGGCGGCATCGACTACACGGTGGGCGGCATCGCCACCGCGATGAGCGGACCGGCCATGGCCATTGCGATCGGCTATGCCTTGAAATGTCCTCCCCTCGTCCTCTTCTCCATGACGGCGGTAGGCTTCGCCTCAAATGCACTCGGCGGCGCGGGCGGACCGCTCGCGGTCCTCTTTGTCGCGATCCTCGCCGCGGAGACCGGCAAGGCCGTCTCCGGCGAGACACGGGTGGATATCCTGGTCACGCCGCTCGTCACGATCTCGACCGGCATCTTTTTCTCCTGGCTCATCGCTCCGACCCTCGGGCGGATCGCGATGTCGCTCGGCAATCTCATCATGTGGGCCACGGATCTGCATCCCTTCTTCATGGGGATCCTTGTTTCGGTCCTGGTCGGTATCGCGCTCACGCTTCCGATCTCCTCTGCCGCGATCTGCGCGGCGCTCGGTCTCACGGGACTTGCGGGCGGTGCTGCCGTCGCCGGCTGCTGCGCCCAGATGGTCGGTTTTGCCGTCATGTCCTTTAAGGAGAACAAATGGGGCGGCCTCGTCTCACAGGGGATCGGCACCTCGATGCTGCAGATGGGCAATATCGTGAAAAATCCCATGATCTGGATCCCGCCCATCCTGACTTCAGCCATCACGGGGCCTTTGGCCACCTGTGTATTCGGCCTGCAGATGAACGGCGCACCCGTATCATCCGGTATGGGGACCTGCGGACTGGTTGGACAGATCGGTGTCTACAGCGGATGGGTAGCCGATGTGGCCTCCGGCGCGAAAGCCGCGGTCACAGCCTTTGACTGGGCAGGCCTGCTTCTCATCAGCTTTGTTCTGCCGGCCATCCTGTGCCCGCTGTTTGCAATGGGATTGAAAAAACTCGGTAAGATCAAAGAAGGGGATATGAAGCTTTAAACGACCTCTTCCGCCCCGTTCACATCGAACCGGAGTCTGCTCTCGTCGATCCGGATATTCTCTCTCGGCGCGGCGCTCCACTTGCGTTCCTCGGTATAGACGCTTCCCCGGACATTGGCCATCTCGAAGTTCATCCGCGAATTCTCATTGAACCCGCCCAGCAGCAGCGCATTCTTACCGCTGTTGTCGAGTTTCACGCTGCCGCGGCATACCCGGATCGCGGATGCTCCCGCCATGCTGCCGATGCATGTCCCGGCGTCCACCTGCATCTCCACCTCGATATTGGCATCCGTGACGGAGAAGTCCGCATTGGCGCCGGAGATCGTGCCGATAGCAGACATGCGCTTCGCGGCGCCGTTGATCCGGAGAGACGCGCGTTCCACACGCACATCGCTGCTCCCCCTGAGAGAGCCGAAGCAGACACAGTCCGTCATCGTGGAATCCACACTGACGGCGCTGTCCTGCAGGACAAAATGCTCATAGCCTTCAAAGCTGCCCACGGCGACACCGTTCTGGCCGCTCTGGATAAAGACATATCTGCCGCGGTTGATCTCAATCCCGCCGCCCTTGCCGGAGCCGATGCACACACCGTCCCGGCCGTTGGCATCGACCTTGATCTCGCCGTCCTGCGAGCAGGTGATCTGCCCGTGACGCTCCACCGGCGATCCGCCGATCCCGTAATAGGCATCGTTATTGACACGGATCTCCAGATTGCCGCCGCCCTCAAGCCGCAGCGTGCTGCCGTCCGCCACACGGATCCCGTTACCATAGAGGACGGAATTGCCCACCAGAGAGATGATCACATGGCAGCCCTCGCTGATATCGATGCAGGGCATGTCCTTGATATTCGAGAGCGTGATATTCTCCAGCGTGATGATCCCTTCATAGCCGCGGCTCACCATGATATGGATATTGGACTTCTGTCCCGGTGCCCCGGCAAAGGCGATATCGCGGTAGGTCATCTTGTCATCCCCGACCACGACATGGGTAATGCCTTCCTTGATGAGGGTTCCCATGAGCACACGGCCTGCTTTGCCGGCCACGTAGACGGACTGGTCGCTGCCGTCCGTGCGCTCCTTCTGATAGCGCACGATCTCGCTGCGCACATGGCCGGGGATCGCATCCACCGGATCGGCGCTGGGCCTGCCCGTATAATACCCCTGGATCAGATCGACGCCGAAACGGATCACGGCGCGCAATTCCTCCGAGGTCTCCACGCCTTCCGCCAGCGCCATCATCCCGTTGTCATGACAGAAATCGATGATCTCGCGGACGAAATGCTGCTTCTGCGGGTTCTTGTCCAGATCGGACAGGAGCGACCGGTCGATCTTGACGATATCCGGCATATAGCGCAGCAGATTGCCGGCATTGGAATAGCCTGTGCCGTAATCATCGATGGCGATGCGCGTACCGAGACCACGGTATTTCTCCTTCATCTCCTCGATCTCGCTGTCGCCCATCTCCCCCTGCTCCGTGATCTCGATGACGACATTCTCCCCGCATTTCTTGATGAGCCGTTCCACCTTGGCCAGATCTTCTTCATCCAGCAGGACGCCGGGAATACTGTTGATGAAGACCTTCTTGTCGCGGAAAACCTCTTCCGTGCTGATGATATTGAGCACATTGATGAGCGTGTCACGCTCGATATCGTAGAGACGTCCCTCCATCTGCGCATAGCGGATCACATCAAGCGGGCTGATGGGCAGCGCGGAATCGACGCGCATCAGTGCCTCATAGGAGTAGATCTCCCCATCCTCCGCGCTGACGATCGGCTGGAAGAAATACCGGAAGAGATTGTGATCGAGGATCTTGATCGTCTCCTTGTATTCCTTCTTTTCTTCGCGGGTGAGCTCCTTCTTCTGTTTCTCCAGCCTCGCGTGGGATTTCTCGAAGCCTGTGGGCCGGAATCTCATGGGTGCGCTGATATCACCGGTCACGGCATTTCTCGCGAACGCTGCCTGCGTGCGCAGCAGGATCTCGAGTCCTCTCGACAGCGCACTGATGTAGAGACGGTATTCCTTATCACAGCCCGTACTGCCGTGACGGAATTTCGCCTCGGCATAGCCGAAACTGCTGCTCTCGTAGTAGAGCGGCATGAAGAAGCACACACCGGGTGCCGCTGCGGGTTCTTCAAAATTCGGGAGGATCTCGGAGATCGGGAACAGTTTTTCGGGCTCGATGCCGTTGCCGGACGGATCTCCGGCCGTGTAATGCAGGGCGCCGATCGCATGCTGCGACTGGTCGGCCAGCGTCAGCCGTCCCAGCATCCCGCCGTCCGGCGCGAACATCTTGTTGTCCAGGACCAGCTGGAACTCCTCGATATCCGTCAGCCGCATCAGATGTCCCCAGACCGTCTGCAGGAACTCCTCCAGCGTGGTGGGCATCAGGAAATCATCATCATAGGTGCTGTGCGAGGAGGAATAACTCATGCGGGAATCGTAGGTCGCCCAGCTCCAGCGGCGGTTGCCGAAATCATCCGGATAATTCCCTTCTTCCGCCTCGCAGGTAGCCCCGTAGAAGAGCTTGGGCGCTTCATCCACGTGATCGGCCGCCTTGCCCCCTTCCATCAGCGCCATCAGCTGCGCAAAGGAGTGCTTCCCGCAGCCGACGGAATCCAGACGTACGGAAGTAACCCCCTTCGGTGCGGTCCGTCCTTCAAACTGGGAATCAAAGCCCGCCACGGCGATATCATCCGGGATCGAGATCCCGTTCTTCTCGAGTTCCTCGCAGAGTCCGATCGCCATCACGTCATTGGCGCATACGATGACCTCCGGCAGTTCCTCCTCTGCCGCCAGCATCTGCCTGACGCAGGAGACACCGCTGGAATACCAGAAGTCCCCGTCGTAGATCCGGTCGTCCCGGACCTCGATCCCGTGCTCCGACAAAGCATCCCTGTACGCGCGGAGTCTGGTCTGTGCGTGACGGTTCCATTTCTTCCCGCCCAGAAAGGCAAAATCGGTATAGCCGCATTCCTTGACCAGATAATTGATGAGCAGTTTCATGGGTCGGTAGCAGTCCGTCCAGATCACCGGATAAGCGGCGCTGTCTCCGTCCACAAACAGGACCGGCCCGTGATACTCGTCATGGAGGCGTTCCTCGATCTTATCGATAAGGCCTCCGGTCTGGATCGTATCCGCCATGACCAGGACGGCGTCAAATTTCTCGTAATTGACGGCGTGGAAGATGGAAGCATCCCCCTGCTCCCGCTCCGAGGTATTCTGATATTCCGTGCGCATGGTAAACACACACACATCCATGTTGTGTGCCCGGGTCTCATCCGTGAGGCCGTTCAGATACCCTGCCTGAAATTCCTCGTCCGCCTGTCCCATGAGGACGGCGATCCTCTTACGCCTCTGTGTCATTCCCATCCTCTCTGTTGTCTCATTCACCACTTCTTCAGCGGACAATGACCGTCTTTATAGGAAGCACGGAACTCCGCGTAGCACCCGCAGGCATTGCACGTGATACCGGAGAGTCTGTCGCAGTCGCGGCAGACCGCAAGCCGTCTTTCCGATTCTTCTTCGGATGCCAGATCCTCCGGTCTGATCGCTGCCAGATACTTATCCAGTTCCGCCGCATCCGCCTGCGCGAGTTCCCGCAGGAGACATCGGATGCACGGTTTTTTCTGCGTGGAACCCATCAATTTATTCTACAAAACCATAGGCGGAAATGCAACAAAAACAAAACCGCAGAACCGGCGAACCGATTCTGCGGTCTCTATTGACGACACACTTATTACTTGGCGTAATCCGTCACTCTGCTCTCCCGGATCACATTGACCTTGATCTGGCCCGGGTATTGCATCTGTGCTTCGATCTTCTTGGAGATCTCTCTGGCGAGCACCACCATATCGTCGTCGCTCACCTTGTCCGGCACGACCATCACGCGGACTTCGCGTCCGGCCTGGATGGCGTAGGACTGTTCGACTCCGTCGAAGCTTGCGGTGATCTCTTCGAGTTCCTTGAGGCGCGAAGTATAGGTCTCGAGCGTCTCTCTCCTGGCACCGGGTCTCGCTGCGGAGATCGTATCCGCCGCCTGCACGATGCAGGCGATCATCGACTGCGGCTCCACATCGCCGTGGTGTGCCTCGATGGCGTTGATGATGAGCGGCGTCTCCTTGTACTTCTTCGCGATGTCCACACCCAGGGAAATGTGTGAACCCTCCACTTCATGGTCAATGGCCTTACCGATATCATGCAACAGACCGGCACGCTTGGCTGCCCGCACATCCAGTCCCAGCTCCGCAGCCATCACGCCGCACAGCTGCGAGACTTCCACGGAGTGCTTGAGCACATTCTGACCGAAGCTGGTGCGGAATTTCATCCGGCCCAGGAGCTTGATCTCCTC
This sequence comes from Lachnospiraceae bacterium, assembly GCA_017535945.1. GTDB lineage: Bacteria > Bacillota > Clostridia > Lachnospirales > Lachnospiraceae > Butyrivibrio. Next base: position 21,366 of record JAFXTJ010000115.1, on the reverse strand, counting down.
CGGATGGAGTCCGTGCACCCCTGCCTCCAGCGCGACATTCTCACCGGCTTCCTTGATGGTATTGGCGAGTTCCTTCTGCGCCTTCTCGACCATCTCCTCGATCCTGGCCGGATGGATCCGCCCGTCCACAATGAGCTTCTCCAACGCGATCCTGGCAGTCTCCCTGCGGATCGGATCGAAGCCCGAGATGACGACTGCTTCCGGCGTATCGTCGACGATGAGGTCGACGCCGGTCAGCGTCTCGATGGTGCGGATGTTGCGGCCTTCGCGGCCGATGATCCTGCCCTTCATCTCATCATTGGGGAGCTGTACCACGGAGATCGTTGCTTCCGCGACATTATCCGCGGCCACTCTCTGTATCGCACCGACAACAAGTTCCTTGGCCCGCTTGTCCGCTTCTTCCTTGGCCTCGTTCTCCAGCGTCTTGATGAGGATCGCGGTATCCCGCTTCACATCCTCCCTGACGGAGTCGAGTAACATCTCTTTGGCCTGATCGACCGTGAGTCCGGTGATGCGCTCCAGTTCCTTCTGTCTCTGCTCGTTGAGTCTGGAAAGTTCCTCATTCTTCTTGTCCAGCGCCTTCTCCCTGTCATTGAGGGATTGCTCTTTGCGCTCGAGGGTATCGGCACGCTTGTCGATGTTCTCCTCTTTCTGCTGGATCCTGCGCTCGCTGCGCTGCACTTCCGCTCTGCGCTCACGCATCTCCTTTTCCAGCTCGTTCTTGGCCTTTAAGGATTCCTCCTTGACCTCGAGAAGTGATTCCCGTTTCTTTTCCTCCGATTCGCGCTTGATCTCCTTGGCGGACTCAAGTGCGTCATCGATGATCTTTCTTGCGCGTCCCTCTGCGTCGCCGATCTTGGTATCTGCATTCTTCTTCTGATAAGCACTGGTAGCAAATACGGCGATCAGGGCGGAGACACACGCAGCCGCCAATGCGGCGATTACTGTGATTCCCATTTAGGAGCACCTCCTTGTCCCATTTATTTAGTTGTCACTGTGCGTCAATATGTTGTTTCGTGAAAATGTCTGAAAAATAACCGTCTTCTGTATGGAAGACAGAATTCTCACCACTACAACGCATACTATTTTACGACGATTGCCGGAACGTGTCAAGAAAAAAATACAGGTGTTATTCTACCGCTATGCATATGTCTGTCCGAGCGACTACGTTGTGGAGAACGCTTCTCTGACTTTGTCTGCAGAGAATCCCTTTCGACACATGGCAGCCAGGAACTTCTGCTTCTCCTCCCATGTAGCCGTCTGCGGATCAAAATGCTTCTTGCGGATCGCCGCACGGATCAGTGCGATCTCCGGATCCTCCGCGGCCAGGAGTTCATCCGAGTAGGCCTCCTCCAGTGCGCGGTCGGCTGTATCCGGATCGATGCCTTTGGACAGCAGATCCATGCGGACCCGTGCTCTGCTGTGCCGTCCCATGCGGGCACGCACGAAATCCGCCGCGTATCGTCCGTCATCGATATAATGGTACGATGCTACATAGGCGACGGCCTCGTCCACGACCTCCGGCGGATAGCCGCCCTCCGTCAGTTTCTCCCGCAGGCGGCTCTCCGTATAGTCCCTTGACTGCAGGAGATTCATGGCGCGCAGCTTGGCCCGTTTGGGCAACAGAACCTGCTGGATCTCCCGCAGATCCTCCTCCGGGATCTCCGCTCCTTCCGTCAGATGATATTTCCTGATCTCCGCCTTATAGAGGACGAAGCGAAGTCCCTCATCTGTCAGGACTTCGCTTCGCTTGCGGTCTCTCTCGCGGATCGCCGCGACGGTCACGCTTTGGCGGCTTTCTTTGCCGCAGGCGCGTCAGCGTCATCCGCCGCCTGCTTGGCGGAGCCCGCTACAGCACCGGCGCGCTTTCTTAAGAATTCATCCACCGGCAGGTCATACTTCTCCCTGACCCGGATCTCAACGGCCGCCAGCACCTCCGGATGCTCCTCGAGGTAAGCTTTGGCATTCTCCCTGCCCTGTCCGATCTTGTTGCCCTCATACTGGTACCAGGCGCCGGACTTGTTGATGATGTCCGCCGAAGCGGCCAGATCCAGCACATCCCCGGTATAGGAGATACCCTTGCCGAACATGATATCGAATTCCGCCTCACGGAACGGCGGTGCGATCTTGTTCTTGACGACTTTAACCCTCGTGCGGTTGCCGACAGCCTCGCCGCTCGCCTTGATCTGCTCGATCCGGCGCACATCCAGGCGGACCGAGGAGTAGAATTTGAGCGCACGTCCGCCGGTCGTGGTCTCGGGATTGCCGAACATCACACCCACCTTCTCACGAAGCTGGTTGATGAAGACGACGGTGCAGTTGGACTTGCTGATGACCGCCGTGAGCTTGCGCAGCGCCTGAGACATGAGTCTCGCCTGCAGGCCCACATGGGAATCGCCCATGTCGCCGTCGATCTCCGCCTTGGGGACCAGCGCCGCCACCGAGTCGACGATGACGATATCGATCGCACCGGAGCGCACCATGGTCTCGGTGATCTCAAGCGCCTGCTCGCCGGAATCGGGCTGGGAAATATAGAGATTGTCGATGTCCACGCCGATATTCTTGGCATACACCGGATCCAGCGCGTGCTCCGCATCAATGAAGCCTGCGATGCCGCCGCGCTTCTGCACCTCGGCGATCATATGCAGGGTCACGGTCGTCTTACCGGAGGACTCGGGTCCGTAAATCTCAACGATACGCCCCTTGGGGATGCCGCCCTGGCCGAGTGCGATATCAAGTGACAGGGAACCGGTGGGGATCGTCTCGACCACCATCTGGTTGGCCGGATCGCCCAGCTTCATCACGGCGCCCTTGCCGAATTCCTTCTCGATCTGTCCGAGTGCCGCTTCCAGTGCCTTTAATTTCTCTTCTCTTTCCATTTTGTTCTCCTCATCAGAAACACAGCCGAACATCTGTTCGAAAGCAATGATAGAACATCTGTTCGTGTTTGTCAACAGTTATTTTTCATTCAATCCGTATTTTTTGTATAGTTCTTCACGCACCGCATGGGAACCGGTCAGCGCCTTTTTGTAATCGGCACTCCCGGGTATCAGTTTTTGCAGCAGAGCAGCCAACAGGTCCTCGCCTTCGGCTACACCTACGGCTTTTCCTTCAGCTTTTCCTTCAGTTTTTCCTTCAGCATGTCCCTGCGCGTAGATCCTGTCGCATTCCAGTTCCAATACTTTTCCGCCCACGGTATTTACCAGCCTTTCTCCGAGTTCGTGACGCATCTTCCTCATCAGATGGTTCATGATCAGGCGGGAGAGTTCCGCAAGCCTGCGTCCCTCCTCTTCCGTTATCTCATGATTCTCGTAAGCACTCTTTAGCCTTCCGAACCAGTCATCCAATTCATGATATATTCTATCATACTCGGGGTCTTGCTCCAACCCGTTCCGGGCGATCCGATCAAACGATTTCTCGAATCGGATCGAGTAGAAAGGTATGAGAAAGTACAGTTTCTTCTCATAGATCTCTTCCGGAGTATATGCCTGCACATGCAATACGGGAACCTCCGTGCTCAGTTCCTTTTCTCCCTGGCGGTAAACGATTGTCATCGTGGATTTCTTTTCGGATCCGGGGCTGCCTGATCTGAGCATCAGCAGAGAGGATCTCGGCAGTTCCACGCTAAGTTTCTCTTTCCCTTCATCCCAATGCAGGTTTTCCAGCCCGATCTGCATGTTGTATTCCACAAGCCGGATCAGGATATCTCCGTCAGGCGTTGACTGGCATTCCACATGATAGAGTTTATCGTCGATCTTAATACAGCTGTCGCTCAACCTCTTTGGTATCCCGGTCCCGTCAGACTGTATGCCGGAGGTCACATAATGCTCATTGGCTATGCGTTCGACTTGAATGAGGCTTACATCGTAGTCCGTGCCGTAGATCTCATTGATCAGGGGCACCAGGAATTCTCTGAGTTTTGCCACTTCCGTTTTAAACGCATCGTCAAACGGAGTGGCTCCCGGAGGAATTCCTCCTGTAACATGAATACACGCCGGATCTCGCGGGCCGCTGCTGTTTCCTGCTCCTGTCCCTTTGTTCATAGTCCTCCTTTCACGACAACATAAGCTTCCGCGGCGGGAGTGACAAGTGAAGGGGCCAGAAAACAGAATGAAGGTATACGAATGGTAACGGGTATTCCAATACTGATAACAAAGTGTGGAATGACCGGACTGAAATGTCCATGAGCCTCTCACACGGCACGCGCCGCGTGACGATAAATATACCACAAGTGAGACAAAATTGCAAGAGGCCGAAATGGTAGAGATGCGAGATTGATCACCATCCTCTGACTGTTTACACCGGATTCACACCAAATGGTAACTGCAATTGCTATAATACCCTGATTGCAGTTACCCCGGCCTCGCAACTCCGATATATCACGGCGGGCTGTCCACGTCTAATGGTAACTGCAATTGCCATAATGCCCTGATTGCAGTTACCCCGGCCTCGCAACTCCGCAGCCTTGCAGCAGTTCCCCCAAACAGAATGATAACTGCAATTACTGATAAACCCTGATTGCAGTTACCCAATGACGCTGATGATAAAAACGACCGGTGTCCGGCGATCTTACTCCTCCGTTCCCTGCAGGTCCTCTTTGGTCACCGCCAGCTCTTCGATCGCACCGCCGGCGAGTTTCCAGGCCTCCAGGATCTTGTCCTTACTCCAGCCCGTTTCCTTCATGAGTTCGTCCACGGTCACGGGACGCCGCAGATCCTCGTAAAGTTCCTTCGCGCGGTCCGCGACCTCGTTGACGCGGTTCACGGCACGCTGGCCGCGGGCATCCTCCTGCAGATTCTCCGCGATGAATGCCTCCATCGCATCCATGATATATCGCGTGAGCGTGGGCTCCGCCTCCGCCGCATCCTCGAGCGCGCCCAGTAGGCTCACCCCGTTGTAGAGCGCCACATTGCCCTCGCCGATGAGATCCTCCAGATAGACGCCCTGCTGCACATAGAGCCTAGCGATGTCCGCCACCGTGACGAGCATGCTCTCCGCAAGCTTTGCCGCCGCGTCCTCATTCCCCGCAATCGCATCCTTCGCCAGGCGCAGACGCTCCCTGTCCGTGCGCTCCGGCAGTTCCTCCAGCGATTTCAGATATTCCGCCAGATAATCGCGCTCCTTCTCCGATAGATACTCCTCCGCATCCGGCGCGGCCTCGTCCACGCCGATATGGCTCTCCTGCAGATAGGCATAGACTTCACCCATCTGCTTTTCATCCAGATCAAAAGGTGCGAGCATCTCACGGATCTGCTCCGCCGAGATCGTGCCGCCCTGCTCCCTGGCGGTCCGCCTGAGCTTTAAGAGCGTCTCGCCGAACGCCTGTTCCCTGTTCACATCACCCGTGTTTCCCATCTTCATCCGCTCCGTATGTATCTCTCACTGCTTATGCTGATGCGTAAAGAGATGCTCCTGACAATACTCGTAATTCCCGTTGCACTTCGAACAGAACCGGAATTCCAGATCCGGATTGTCCAGCTCCGTCTGCCCGCAGATCGCACATTTGTGCTTGGCGATGCCTTTGGGTGTCATATGCGTGCTCTCCCTGTTCACCCGGCTGACCTGCCTCCTGTACTCCGCGCGGCGTTTGATCTCGCCCGGCCGCAGATGCAGTCCCCTGCCGCCCAGCAGCCAGAACAGCCCGAAATTCAGGAGCGAAGCGGCGACCGGGAAAAAGGCCCAGAAGCTCCCCTGCATGAGATTGATAAAGGCCTCTGCCGCGAGCCACACACCGTAGATCACCCCGAGCCATTTCATCTTCACGGGGATGACGAACATGAAGAGGATGACATTCTCCGGAAAAGTCGCCGCAAAAGCAAGCAGGATCGACATGTTCACATAGTACATGGAGAAGCTCGCCGCCATCGCCGCGAAATTCGCAGGATTGGCGCTCTCCGGGTGGACCAGGTAAAAGATCCCGACAGTCAGGAATTCGCCGAGGATCGTCAGGATCAGTCCCGAGAAAATGAAGAGATTGTAGCGGGCGCTTCCCCAGACCTGTTCCATCGTCGTGCCGATCGAATAATAGAACACCAGCGTGATCACCGTGAAGAACAGATTGGAGCTGACCGGCGGGATCAGGATCCAGCTTACGAGCCGCCAGACCTGCCCGTGCAGGATCTGATACGCATCGAGCGACATATAATTGAGCATGCCGCCCAACCCCGGGATATAGTAGATGATATATCCGATGATGTAGCAGATGATCAGCTTCATCGTGAGATTCGGGATCGCATACTTACCGATTTTTCGTTCAAGATTATTCACAATATTGTTCATCATGCACCTTCCGTGATTTCCTTCCGGCATCGGATCCACCGGCCTGTCTGCCTCGCCGGAGGCATCCGTACACTGCTCCGTATCTATTCATCCAGCCGCATCAGTCCCCAGGAGAGCCATCCCCAGCGGGTCTCACCGTCCCGTCCGTCAAAGACGAGGCTCGGCCTGGAAAGCCCCGGAATCTCCGGTCCCAGCCGCATCCGGCGGATCCCGAGTCCCGTACGGGAGCTCATCCAGATCGGATACCAGCTGCCGTCTTCCCGCTCCGAATAGATGAACACATGCTGGGTCAGCCCCGCATCGTCCCGCTCCACCCAGGAGGGCTTATGCCGCCCGTAACTGCCTCTCTTCCATACCAGCAGGATCGCATCCCTGGCGCCGTCGCCGTTGATGTCGGCGATGAGATACGACTGCACGAACCATGCGCCCGCAAAGTAACACACGAGCAGGAGCATCGCAAGGACAGCCAGTACGGAGTGAAAACGCCTCCTGTCAGGACTCCGTATCATAGGAGACCCGGTAATCCAGCGTCCATGCAGACTTCTCCGGCATCAGATCCCCCTGATAATGATACTCCCCGTTATCGTCCGGCTCAAGCCCCAGCATCACGTACCACTCATGATCCGTGAGGCGGCCATCGATCGGCTGCGTGAACTGGTAGAAGCTGAAGACGCCTCCCTTGGCGATCTTCAATTTCCCGTCCACCGGCACGATGACGTAGATCGTCACGGGGTTCTCATTGGCGATCTCCAGGACCTGCCCGTTGGGATCCGTCGCGATATCCGCGACCAGAGCTGCCGGAAATTCATCGCTCGTGAAATACGACGGATCCTCGGCATCCTCACTTCTGGCTTCCATCCAGAAATGCTCGAGATCCCCGCCGAAGCAGCGGATGAACTCGAATTCCTCCTCCGTCGGGACCTCGTCGGCAAGCTCCTTGCGCGAGATCGTCTCCAGTTTATCCGCGATACCCGCCAGCCGCTCCAGATCCCTGTCCGCGTTCTCCGACAGAAAGCCCAGTTCTTTAAGACCGGCCGCCGTCCCGCGCGCGAGGCGCACGAAACGTGCATACACGACAGGTTCCGGCTCCACATAGCCGCGGTCATCCTTCACCTCTTCCTCGCCGCCGCCCAGCTCCGCCATCACCTGCTTGGCATAAAGGATCGTATCGTGCTTGAGTTCGGCATAGCTCCCGAGGAAGCACTCCAGCGCCCTGCGGGCCCATTTCTCGCCGCGCATATACATGGGATACCCCTCGCCCTTTACTGTCAGGAGCGGCTTCAGCGTGTGGAGCCACCCGGCGTAGAGCGACGCCGTATCGGCTGCCGCCGGCGCACCGGCGATCTTGCTCTGCAATTCCGTGAAGTTTTGTTCGTAATTTTGATAATCAAAAGCTCCCTGCTTCTTCAGGATCTCTTTGGCCGTCTCCGATCCGAGTACGGCAGGGACGTCCAGCGCGTCGGGGAGCATGCGGTTATCTCCGGCGGGATTTTCCTTCACATTGCTGTAGATCAGGCGCTGGTAGATCGCGGCGTCGAGCGTGAAGCGCTGTCCCATGAAACGGAAGCCCGCATTCTCCTCCGCCTTGTCCGTCGCTCCGTCATCGTCCTCCATCGGGACGGAATTGATCGCCGGCGGATCGAGCTTCGCCGTCAGTGCGTGGAAGCTTTCCCAGCCCTTCTCATCGGCCGCGGTCTCCGCAAGCGCACGGTTCAGTTCGCCGGAGGTCTTCCCGTATGCCTCCTTCACTAACGGCTGGTACTCGCACAGCCCGTTGTCATCACTGGTCCCGGCAAAGAAACTCGTCACCGCGTAGATATCGGCCCAGTCCGCGTAAGCGGCATCATCCATTCCGATCGTCATGAGCAGGGCGCTCATATCGGAGGATGCCTCCGACTGCTTGAAATTCCTGCGTCCGTACCACATCATCGCCCGGAAATACCGCTGCAGTTTCTCATCCGTATCGTAATACCCGCGGGGCTTGTACTGCGTGTAGTCCTCCATCTCCTGCGCCTGTCCGGACAGCGGCGAGATACCGATCCCTGCCTCGGACCTGACGAGTGCCAGCTCCGCATCGGCCATTGCGAGCACCGCCTCATCCGCCGCGATCGCCGGTTCATTCGCGGGCTTCCACCCGGTCTCCAGCAGCGCCTTTGCCACCGCGAAAAAGGCGGTGTTGCGTTCTGCGGCACCGAACATCTCCTGCGCCGTCGCATTTTTGTCCTTCACCGCGCGCAATACCTCCAGCTGGGAGAGCGAGATATCGAGCATCCGGTCCGTCAGATCGGACACCTTGTCAAAGAGCGTCTCCCGTTCGATCGTCTTCATGAGATACGCGAAATAGAGATGATAGGTATGCATCATGGAATCCACGGTCACATAGTTCGGCGTCATCATATAGCGGTTCCATTCGTAGACCTCAAAGAATTCCCGCTCGCCGTATTCCGAAACGATGAAGCCGTCGTCCGCAAGCTGCTTCTTCCATGACTCCGGCAGATAGGAAAACTCATCGTATGTGGCGTTTTCCACATTGGAGAGATCCGGTGCGACCTGATAGTCCGGCACCTTTGCCGCAGGCGCCTCTTCGGCGGTCTCTGCGCCCGTATACAATACGGGTCTGGCAAAAGGTGCGTCCGTCCCGCCTTTGCTCTCCGGCACGGCCGCAGGCTCCGCGGGCTTCTCCTCCTGTCCTGCTGGCTGCGGGGCAGGCTCCGCTGCCGTCTGTACCCCCGGGTCAGCCGCCGGTGCCGTTGTCTTTGCGCCGCAGGCGCTTGTCAGAAGAAGCACGAGGCACATTGCCCCGCCGAGGATCCTCTGCTGCCATCTGCCGTTATCCTTCATCGTCCGCTCCTTTCTCCTGTCCGTAGACGCGCATGCTCTTCTCATAAAGTCCCGGCCAGACCCTGCCGATCAGCCGTCTGCAGGCCGCCACGGAAAACCCGGGATCCTGCTTTTTCACCCGGCTGACGGCCGCCTGTTCCTCACTGTAATCCCACAGGGAACAGACCGACACCGTATCTCCCTCGATATGCTCAACGAGCGGCAGTGCGGCGTAGTCCCGGATCCGCACACGGCCGTCCGCGTCCCTCTCGAGATCCACCTGTGCCATGCCGCCCACCATGCGGTTCATTACGCCCGCCTTCCAGGTGGCCGTGGAATTCACATAGTTCCCGAGAGAATAGTATACCAGCATCTGATGTCCGGCGTCATCACTCTCCCACCGGACGGGCTCGATCACATGCGGATGGGTCCCGATCACGAGATCCGCACCGTTCTCCATGAAGAGCCGCATCCACTTCCTCTGATACGCGCTCTCTGCGAGTTCGTACTCCGTCCCCCAGTGCGGACACACGATCGTGAAATCCGCCTCCTCCTCCGCGCGGGCCAGATCCGCGAGCACCCGATCCCGCACCATATAGTCCACCAGATACGGTTTTCCGGCCGGTGTCTGCAGACCGTTGGTGCCGTAAGTGTAGTTGAGGATCGCGATCCGCATCCCGTGCGCTTCGGCGAAGCACATCTTCCCCTGATCCTCCGCACTGTCATGGATCCCCAGCACAGCGATCTCCGGATGCGCGTTCTTCCAGAAATCCAGACAGTTCTCGATCCCGCGGGCGCTCCGGTCCAGTGCGTGGTTCGTCCCCTGCAGGACGATGTCAAAACCCGCCTCCGTCAGGGCATCCCCCAGTTCAAAGGGCGAGTTAAAGGTCGGATAGCCGGTAAACCCGAGGCTCGCGCCGCCCAGGATCGTCTCCTGATTGACGATCGCGATATCCGCCCCGCGGATCCGGTCCGCCGTATACGTGAAGAGGTGGTCGAAATTGTAGCTGCCGTCCTCCCGCAGTCCGCTGTCCACGACGAATTTATGCATCAGCATGTCGCCGACCATGATGATGCGGACACAGGGATCCTCTGCGGTCTCCGTTTCTTCCGCCGCGGTATCTTCCCCGGCGGCCCGCGCGGACATGCCGGCGGGCGTACCCGGGATCATCCCCCGTAAACAAAGGGTAAGAGCGGCCGCAGATACGACCGCTCCCCTGATCAGCCTTTTACGGATCACGCTCCGGCCCTGTCCGGCATCAGTCCCCTGCCAGTTCCAGGAACCGGTCGCCGGTCATGCGGTTCTCCTTTAAGAGCTCGTCGGCGATCAGCCGGATCTTGTCCCGGCCCTCCTCGATCATACGGATCGTCTCCTCCATCTGCTCTCTCAGGATCTCCTCCACCTGTTTCACATAGTCATCCGCGAGCGAGGAATTCATGATCTCGGAGCGCCTGAGCACCGCCAGACGCTTACCGTCCATGCCGTAGGCACACAGGATGGCAAAGGCCAGATCCGTCGCGTGCTCCAGATCGCTCGAAGCGCCGGTATTGATGGCTGCCCGCTCGTCGAAGAAGACCTGTTCCGCCGCCCGTCCCGCGAGACAGGTGCGGATCCTCGCCAGCAGATCCTCCCTGGTGAAGCTCGGCGTATTCTCCGGATTAACGGTATGCTCCATATAGCCGCCGAAATCCGCGCGGGATTCGATCGTGATATAGGCCGGCGGATCGCCGCCCTTCCAGGAGACATAGGCATGACCCGTCTCGTGGATCGCGACGCTGTTCATATACTCCTGTGTGGATTCCCGCTTTTCGCCGTGGAGCTGTTCCTCCAGCGCGGTGAGCAGATCGTTGTCCGTCACCTCGCGGCCGTTCCGCACTGCCTGCCGGTAGGCGGTATCCAGGATGTTCTCCATGATCGCCAGGCTCTGTCTGGGCGTGCGCTGCGCGAGGTTTTTGATCCCGGATTCCGTGATCCCCTTCATGCCCTTCTTGTTGGCCGCCATCTCGATATAGCGCTTGCGCTCCTCTTCCGTCGGCAGATCCACCTTAATGCACTTATCGAAACGGCGCAGCAGCGCCGGATCCAGCGAACTGATCCCTCTGTCCCCTTCCCGCACACCGTAGTTGGTGGCCGCGAGCACGAAGACCGGCCGTCTGGCCGCGTCGGAATCAAAGCCCTGCATGCAGGTGAGCAGCTGGTTTAAGATGCTCTCCGTATGCGCAGTCTGCGTGCTTCCCGTGCGCTTCTTGCCGATCGCGTCGATCTCATCGATGAAGATGATCGACGGCGAGGAATTGTGCGCCTTGTTGAAGAGCTTGCGGACATTCTCCTCACTCTTGCCGTAGTAGGCATTCTGGATCTCGGCCGCGCTGATCGAGAAGAACATGACCTCCGCTTCGCCTGCCATCGCCTGCGCAAGCATCGTCTTGCCGGTGCCGGGCGGTCCGTAGAGCAGCACACCTCTGGGCGGCTTGGCCCCGCCCACCAGGAACTGCCTGGGATTCTTCAGGAACCGGAGGTAATAACGCAGTTCCTCCTTGGCACCCGCCGCGCCGATCACATCGTCGAAGCGGACCTTGGGCCTCGTGGACTCATCCACGACCGTGCCGATCGTGCCGTCCGCCTCCACGGCGATCCTGCGCCTGAGCTCGTAGAAGAGGATTCTGAGCGCGCCGCCGCGGGCCGGCATGATCTGCTTGGTCTTGTAACCGATGACGAAGCTGCTCTGGGTGAGTTTCTCACTCTCCTCCTCCATGTAGAGCTCCGCCATGATCTGTTCGACTTCCCTGTAGAAGTTGTCGGGCTTGTCTGCCGGCACCGCCACGATCCCGCTCGCACCTTCCGCGAGGAAGGTCCTGCGGTCCGCTTCGGACATCTCGCCGCCGGGATCTAAAATGAACACCGGGATACCGGTCTGCCCCTCCGAGATGGAATGGAAGAGCCGGACACCGTCGGTCGCATAGTCCGCGACGCTTAAGACATTCTCCTTATTCTTCCCGGTCCCCTGGAAAGGATCGACGAACACGGCGCTGATCTCGCTCTTCAGGATCTCCTCCGTATCCGCAAGGACACCGGTCCTGTGGATCGTGCATTTGCACTTCCTGTCCGGCACGGGGATCCGATCCTCATCCCCCGCATAGATCAGGACCTCGGGGATCTTGTCATTGAAGAACAGTCCCTTTAATTCCCCATCCATGCCGTCCCACTCGATACCGATGGAGACAGAGCTGATCTTACGCTTTTTGCCGCCGTCGTTCTCAAGCTGCCGCATGAGCTCGTAAAATTCGTTCTTGATGAAATTGGCACTCTGCCCCGATGCCACGCGGGCGTCGATCCCGTCTCCGCGGCCGAACAGGAACAGAAGCGGCAGCTCCTTGCAATACTGCACGCTGCAGCCGTATTCCTTCTCCAGATCGGCGCAGACCCGGTCGAAGTTGCTGCGGACGAGCCCCGCCAGATGACGGATGTGCAGATGATCAAAGATCACGACATTGGCCGTCTCGATCCGGGAACACAGTTCCGGCGGCAGGATCGGCCTGTCATTGCCGTCCTTTTCATTACGGATGGCGCTGATCAGCGTCCGGTCAGGCAGTGCGCTCAGTTTCTTCGTGCGGTCCTCGTAGAGTTCCTTGCCCAGATTGGACGTGAAGATGATGATGGCATCCTGGAAGCTGACGTCGCCGCCTTTGTTGATATTACCCATCTTGCCGCTCCCCAGGATCTGCAGAAAGATCCGGAGGACATTGAGATGCGCCTTCTCGATCTCGTCAAAGACGAGCAGACATTCGGGATTCTGCCGCACAAAGGAGGTCAGCGTTCCCTCCTTGGCATTGCTGAAGACCGCGCTCGTACCGATCAGGCCCTCATGCGCCTGATGGTCCGAGTATTCGCTCATGTGGAAGATCTTGTGCGGGATCCCGAGGGTCTCCGCCGCCGTCTCCGCGAGCAGCGTCTTGCCGACACCGGGAGGTCCGAAGAAGAAGAAGGTGGCTCTCGGATGATTGCCGCGCTCCGTCTGCTTGAGCAGTTCCCCCTGGGAATAACCTCTGACGAACTTGAGGATCGCCGGGTCCTGTCCTTTGACCACATCCATGAGAGAGGCCGTGAGAGCACGGCACTTCTCGGACACCTCATAGAGGTCACGCCGTACGATCTCTTTGGGCGCGCCGATGCCGGCACCGATCTTGCCGGAGGAGACTTCCTCCCCGTCCGGTCCCTTATCGGATTTCTTTCCGGACGCCTTTTTGCCGGTATCCTTTTTCTCCGCGCCGCTCCTGCCGGAGCCTTTCCGCTCCCGGCCGGCGGTTTCCCCGCCGCCGTTCTTTTTGTCATCCGGTTCCGGGGAAGACTCGTCCGCCTCCTCCGCGTCCCCTTCGCGCTCCGCGCCGTTGGCGGCATCCTGCTTCGCCCTGGCTTCCCTGCACAGAGCCTGACAGTTCAGGACATCGTCCATCGTGCGTCCCTGTCCGAAGACCGCGGGGATATCGATGACGGCCGCCTCGATGGCGCGTTTCACAAGCTCCGCCACATCGAGTTCCGTGTCCTCATCCGTCACCATCCTGCCAAAAGCAATACGGGCATCGTCCTTGACCCAGTCGTCGAAATACGGGAGCAGCAGCGGCAGTCCCTGCTTGATCAGCTCCGTGTCGATCTTCTTCTCCGAGAAGACCGCGCGCACCCGGTCGAGATCGCCCGCCTGCTCCTCGGAGATGATGTATTTCAGCTGTGCCTCATCCATCAGGACGATCTTGGCAAAGCCGAAGATGATGGGCTCCGGGATGTCGTTCTCATACCGTCCGATGAACTGCCGGACGGTCTTGTAGATCAGATTGTCATGCAGTCTCATAGGATCATGCCCACATCGCTTTCATGAATTCCGGATACGCGTCGTCGACGATCTGGCCGCTGCGCACCATCAGTTCAAAAGCCTCCTCCGCGATGGAATCGAGCTGGACCACCGCATCGACCTTAAGCATGATCTCGCCCCGCTCCTTATCCAGGATGAACTTCACGAAACGATAGGTGGAATTGCACTCATTGACCGTCCAGATGATCTGGTCGAACTTCTCGGGATTGACCTTGATGAAATCATAGCCGTAGATGGAGAGATAGGAACCGTCATCATCAAAGCTGAAGACCAGGGACAGATCCGTGTTGTCGAGCTTCCAGCCGCAGCGGACCAGCGTCTCGTCCTCGCCTTCCTCCATCCTGCCGTGCAGACCTTTTGCCTCCAACAGTCCCATGAACATCTTTGCACCTGCGTTTGCCATGATCAGTCTCCTTTCGTAGGGTTGATGAGTTGCGAGCGGAACGCTCACAGAACAACAGAATTATACCATAAGCGCCTGTCCGTGACAATCATTCCGTGTGTCCGGACAGGCGCGTCAGACGTGGATCCGGGTACTTCAATCCGCTCCCGTCAGGGAATCGACCGAGAGCAGATCGTAGACGAGCATGGCCTTTGTGCCGGCGCTTGCCGAGAGGATCTCCCAGTTGTAGAGACAGTTCTGGAGCTTCGCCGCCGCATCCTTCCTCCGGTGCTCCGGGTCATGCAGGGCCGCATCGTTGCCCCAGCCTTCGCTCGCATAGAACAGGTTGAAACGCCGGTGCTCCGCCCGGGCGAATTCTCTCAGTTCCGATAACTGTCCGTCCTGCTCCAGCCGCTCCGACAGCTCCGCATCCGTTCTGCCGCCCTCTCCGATCAGGTTATGGTACATCTCCTGCCAGTGCGCCCGGATAGTCCGTTCGCCGTCATCCCGCTCAGCCGCCGGCAGCTCGCTCACGCCGAGCAGTCTGCGCTTGACGCCGAGATGGAAATACAGTGCCCGGTTCCCCTGTCTGCGGTAATACTCCTGCGCATTCCATCTGCGGTCCAGATAAGCCTCGAACTCCTCTCCGGGCTTCTCATCGGAGCCGTAGCCCAGCGCGTGTTCGGTGATGAGATCATAGACATGGTGGAACTCGCGGATCTTGTGCTCCTGCCCGATATCGATGATATCGCGGACACTCACGCGCTCCTCTCCCGTTCCCATGAGCGTGACCCTTGACCAGGCCGGCTGCTCCGCGAGATACTCCCGCATCTCGTTCGTATCGGAGAGCCTGAGTGCCAGCGGAATGCCGTCTGCGGCGAGTCTTGCCGCCGGGCGGGACAGGATCCTGCTAAGCAGCATCGCACAGGCGAGATTGTCATTCTGCCCCGGCACGCACACGCAGGCGTAGGTCAGCGGTCCGTATGCCTGCACACTCTCCAGTACGATCTCTTCCATCCGCGCTTCATCGCAGACATCCGCACGGTGGACCCGGATCCGGAACTCACCGTCCGTATAGGTATCCGGGATGGTAAACTCCGTCATCCCGTCTCTGTCAGGCCGTGACTTCGTGATATAGCCGCCGTTGAACCGGCCGGAAAGCCTGTCCACGATACTCTGCGGATCCCTGTCCGCGACCTCGATGACGATCGGATTCTCCGCGGTGATCACACACTGGTTCATGGCATGCAGGATCATGTACTCGCCCACCTGGCCGCCGCCCAGCAGCAGCATGTGAATGCCTTTATCCTCCGCACGGGCGCTCTCATCCGGCGGCATCTCCTCATAGAGGAGCTCCGCCTGGATCATCGGGAAATTAAAGATGCGCAGATCCATGTGGCTGTTCCCGTCAGGCTGCTTCCCGCTCCCATCCGCCTCCCGCTGTGCCTTGCAGACCTCTTTATGCTTCGCGACTCGCCCGTCGAAAAGACGTTCCAGGAAGAGGCGGTTCTCGTACAGATCATTCAGGACAAAGAAACTCACCGTGCGTTCCCGGCACACATCACACGCGGAGAGCGACATATAGTACTGGATGTTGCGGACATCGGAGACATCGCAGAGGATGACATAACGGATCCGGTGATGCCTGAGATAGGTATTGAAGAGCTCCCGGTTCTCCTCCTCCCCGTTCAACGGGAATTCGTTCATCGCCACATTCACATGCGCCTTGAACAGTTCCTTCTGTTCTTCCTCAGGCAGGAGTTCCTCCGTCCACAGGTAGAGTTTCAGCCGGCCGCCGTCATTTGCGCTCTCCGCCTGCTTCAGGAGCTGCTTTGCGTGCTCGCCGTAGCCCACGATCAGCACATGCGTCGCCTTGCTGTTGCCGAAACCGCTGGAGAAACGCCAGACATTGCGCAGGATCCCGAATACCAGGAAAAACTCCACCGCGGGGACGATCACCATGGACAGTCCGCAGATCACGGTGATCACGAGATAAAGTGCATTCCCGGAGATCGCGTCCGCGAACCCGCTCTCCGCATCCGCCAGATCACTGATCGTGAGCGCAGGGTTGTAGAGGAGCGTCTCGAACATATTCTGCAGGCTCATCCCGAATGCCGACAGAGACGCGCTCCCGATCGCACCCGTGAGGACAAAACTGTAGTAGAGATACCCGCCGCACAGCAGAAATACCACGGCGGCGGACAGTGCCACCAGCAGAACGATCTGATTCTTCTTCAGCCATTTCATGGATCTGTATCCCTCCCCGGATCAACGTATATGCGGACCAGCCCGCTTTGTCTATGATATCACAGAATCCGGATCATTCCTATCGGAACCGTCACCCATAGTTATCGTAGATGCGGTTCCTTGCTTTCTTTTCCTCTTCGGAAAGCCGTTCACAGCCTGCGATGTCATAGGCCCCAAAGGTGTTCTTCAGCCGGGAGGCCGGATCCAGTTCCACATAGGTCACCCACGGCAGCCAGTGATGCAGCGTATGCAGCTCCTGGTCCGCGAAACCGCCGCCCTCCCAGGAAAGTCCCCGGACCGCGTATCCGAACTCCCCGTTTACATCGTTTGCCTGCCGCGTATTGTTGTGGATGAACTCCGCGTAATCCCTGTAATGTGCATCCCCCGTGATGATATAGATGCGGTAATAGATATAGGCACAGGCGGCCATATACATATCCCCGCCGCCGGTCCCGATCGTGACCGGACTCTGCCCGCTGATGCCGCGTTTTGACAAAGGGCTGTATGGGGTGTCGCAGTATACCGGGAAGTTCCAGGAGTAGGTCCATGTCTCTGTGTAGTCCGCCGCGCCCAGCAGCGCTTCCAGCCACTTGTCGGAACCGGTCAGGTCATACAACGAGAGGAAGCCGAACATCGCATAGATCCCGGATTCGTTATCCATGATATCCGCATTGTCACAGGTGGAACCGCGATACTCCATGCATCCGTAGACATGATCGCAGGACCACTCTCCCGCCCGGAGTGCCGCCTCCCTGTATTTCTCCCTGCCCGTGACCAGGAACAGCTGGACCAGAAACCGGACGATGCAGATCGTATTGGCTTTGGAATCCATGCGCATGCTGCCGTCCGGCTCGTAGGCGCGGTAGAAGGATCCGTCGCCGTTCTGCACACCAAGGAAGAACCCTGCCGCGTTCTCGCAGAAAGCGAGCCAGTCCGGATGCTCTTCTCCGTTCTTTTTGGTGAGCACATAGGCGTCCAGGATGTTCTCCAGACCGTCCGCGGACATGCGCAGCCATACAGGATAAGGTTCAAACTCTCTGTTGATCGGACTGTAACAGCCCTTCGGCGCACCATTATCGTAAGCACCGTTCTTTACCCAGAACCTGATGATCTTCCGGCCCGTTTCGCAGGCTTCCGGATCGTTTTCGCGGAAGCCGTGATCCAGCAGCTGATATCCGATCCCCGGCTGCTGTCCCACAAAACCGAACTGCAGTGAGATGCTGTCTACATCCATATCCGGCAGGAAGGAGGAGAACGGCACGCCCCAGGCCCCGTCTCCGTAATCCCTCGCCAGCTGCTTCACGGCATTGATGTTATTGTGATACTGCAGCTCCTGATCCACCTCGAACAGTTCATCGCGCAGTCTGTCATAGGCGGATCGCCAGGCCCATCGCATCATCGCATAATAGTCATCATAACAGCCGAGATCCAGCCGTACCTCATAGTGATCCGTAAATCCCTGCTCCATGGGATGCAGGACACGGTTCAGCGACTTCGTCCGCATCATGTAATCGATGTTGTAATCCATCTGCCGGCCCCCGACCTGGCCGTCCGTCGCGGGATAGACATAGTCGATGGACAGACCGTCCCGCACCGCGCCGGTCTTCTTTCTGACAGGAAGTCCGTAATAGAGATAATTGATCGTCCGGTCTTCCGGCCCGGAAAGGCCGATGGATCCTGCGGAATACGCACGGTCGATCGCCTGCGTGAAGTGATACATTCTGCGTCCCGGCAGCGTGACGTCCGCTTTATTGCGGGAGAGCACGATCGTCTCTCCTGTCTTTTTGCTCTTCGCGGCAAACAGCGGGAGTGTCATGGCGGTCTCTTTCCGCCAATAATACTCGCAGTCCGGATCGACTCCGATCACGTAAGGTGCGGCAAATTCATTGTCGCGGTACCAGGTCGCCGGCGCAAAGCAGTGGCAGTCCCGGACGGAATCCGCTCCCTGCAGCACAAAGGAGATCTTGGAGGCAAAGCCGAGATCGTCCGCCCCTTTTTCGAGGACCGTCAGATCGCGCGTGATCAGGATGCCCCCGTCCTTCACCTCATACACATCCGCAAAGCGCAGCCTGGACCCGTTCGGTGTTTCCAGCACCCCTCCGGCGCGCACGCTGCGATCGCCCTCCGCGGCAACCTCCGTATAGGCCCGGTCGAAGAATTCCGTCACCGCCATGCCGGTCTTGACGAACGCGTACATGGGACGCCGGTTGAAATACAGCACCTCTCCCTCTTTAGCGATCTCCACTCCGCCGTCGCGGAACCGGAGTTCGTAGTCCCCCGCCTGCAAAATGCTCATATCCGATCCTTCTCATGATCTGCGTGTATATGATTTCCCCGCAGCCGTGTGGCTGCGGGGAAAGGTTGTTATCTGTACTTAAATCTCCCCATTTCCTCAGGGATCATTTGACTGTCACGCGGAAGGTCGCGCTCTTGTTCGATGCGTCTCTGGCAGCCGCCTTGATGGAGGAATTGCCCTTCTTCAGCGCGGTGATCCTGATTATCGTGCCGGCCGCCGACTTCTGCCGATACTGCACCTTGACCGCTCCGGCGGTGTAGGTGACCAGATAATCCGCAAAGGCGCCGGCATTGCCCGTGATGGTGATATCCCTGTATCCACCGGCATTCATCTCCAGACCCTTCGCGGGGATCACAGTATCCCCATCCTTGCAGGTGATGATGCCCTGGGCGGGGTAAAGGGTAATCTCCTCAAACACTTCCTTGCCGGAACCGTCAGCGGCCGTGGCGACTGCACGGATCTTTGTCTTCGCAGCGAGTTGCGTATTCGGCGAGATCGCTCCGGACGGAGAAATCTTGGCAATACTGCTGTCCAGCGCATTGCCGGATCCGTCTTTCAGCGACCAGTCGACCTTCTTGTTCGTGGCACTGCTGTTGACAGCCGCCTTCATCGTGATCCTGCCGTTGGCCGCGATATCACGCGAGGTCTTGTCCGCGGACAGATAGATCTCCCGCACCGGCTCCGCAGTCTTGACGGTCAGTGTCGCGGACTTGTTGCTGCCGTCTTTGGCCTTCAGCGTGATCGTGCACTGACCGGTCTTGGGGGCGCAATAATGCTCGTCTTCGTTATAGGTATAAACCGTCAGTTTGCCCGAATCATACTTCGCCTTTGCGATCTGCTCATTGGACGAGGTCACGGTCAGGTCGGGCTGATAATCATCCTCGCTCCCTGCATTGGTGGACGCCACGTCCACAGTGAATTCCTTCTTGTAAACCAGATCCCGGTCATCATAATGAGTCCACAGCGTCGTATTCTTCGCGGTTTCCGAACCTTCTTTGATCTTGACATCCGTGAGCCCCTGTTTACGCACGTAGATCACCAGCGATTCTCTGTAATTGCTGCCGTCCTCAGCCGTTGCAAAAACTCTCACACTGCCTTTCACTGCAGAATTCTGCTTTACTTTAAACGTACCGGTGTTTTTGAATGCATCCGTATCAACGCCCAATCCCGCTGCCGAAGTCTCATTCTCAAAGCCCCATTTGATCTTCTTATTCGACGCATCCGCATTGGTCTTCGCCGTTAGCTTCAGCGACTTCCCGTCCGTCACGGTATTGGCATTCCCCGGTGTCGTGATCTCGATCGAATCCACCGGGACGAGAACCTTGACCTTAACGGATAGCTTCTTGTTCGAGCCGTCCGTCGCCGCGATATTGACCGTGCCGCTGCAGGTCTTGGCGCTCACGGCCGTGACTTTGTATTTATATGTCTTGGTATTATGATTAGCAAGATCATTACTCGGTGGCCCGCTCGGAGCTACGGTAAAGAACGCCGTGTTGGACGAAGTCACAGACGGCGGCTGCGCATACTCCCCCGCTGTCGCCGAAAACACCTTAACACTGAATTCCGCCGTTTTGCTCAGTGTTCCTTCGCTTTTTGTATAAACTGTCACACCGTTCTTCTCAATGCTCTCGTCCGTACACTTGAATTTGTCGGTTGCAGCTATGATCGTGATCTCCTTGTTCCCAGTCACACCGGAAGCGGCATTCGTTGCGACCACTGTAACATTGCCGGTCTTTTTCGCTGTCAGCAGGCCGGTCTTGTCATTGATCTTGGCATAGGCATTATCAAGCGTTCCATCATCGAAAGCCCACGTCACCTTCTTGTCCACGGTATCCGCAGGCAGTACCGTCGCTGTCATGTTCAGCGTCTTGCCCGGAATGACTTTGTCTGTACCGGTCTTGGTGCTGACTACAATGCTGTTTGCCACACGCGCTACGGTATAGTCGACCTTGGCTGTCTTGCCGCTGCCGTCACCCGCCGTGACCGTGACCGTTGCCTTGCCGTTGCCGACCGCCGTGACGCGGCCGAGGGTATCCACCGTCACGACCTTGGTGTTGCTGGATTTGTAGGTGAAGTACTTCTGGCAGGCATTCGCGGGCAGCGCGGAAGTGTTGATCTTCTCCGTCTCACCCGGCTGGAGGTTACGCTTGGTGCCGTTGATCAGAACATCGGATCCGGGATTCTTCAACTCCAGTGAGGTGGTGCCCGCAGGATAGAGTTCGACCGAGGTACAACAGAGATCATTTATATACGGTGTGGTGAAAAACTTCCCCTGTGTTCCGGCATTATATACGCCGCCGCAGCGCACTTCAAATTTGTTCGTATTACGGGTTTCTTCACTGGGAACAAAATCCTGTGCCGATTGCTTTGCCGTCACCCGGTTACCGCTGATCGTGAGGTATGCATTATCTGTATTGCATCTCAATAGATTTTCAGTATAGTAGTATTTCTTTCCGCGATAAGTATAGTAGAAT
>JAFXTJ010000114.1 GCA_017535945.1 Lachnospiraceae bacterium | reverse complement strand
GGAGGATGCAAAATGGATCTCGGAAATGTATATTTTGTTATCGGGACATCCTATGCCGGAAAGTCAACGATCGTAAAGAATCTTGCCAAAAAGCACAACGGGATCGCGCTGGAGGAGAATTATCACGACGTGAAACTGCCCGAACTGGACAGCAGGCAGTTCCCGAATCTCACCTATACGCGCGATCTGCAGGACTGGCATGAGTTTATCCGCAGGACGCCGGAGGAGTATGTATCCTGGATCCATAACGTGAAAAAGGAATGTGAGACCGTTGAACTGCAGATTCTGGAAGAGATGCTGGGAAAGCCGGAAGTGCGCGGGAAGAAGATCTTCGTGGATACCAACATCTGTGTAGAAACGCTGCATGGGATCTCGGATGAGGATCATGTCCTTGTCATGCTTGCCGATCCGGAGATCGGGGTCCACAGGTTTTTCGACCGGCCGGATCCCGAAAAGCAGTTCCTCTATCAGCTCATGCTGGAAGAACCCGATCCGCAGGCGGCGCTGGACAACTATCGCGAGATCCTGACGAGGATATGTTCCAGGGAAACCTATGAAGAACTGGAGAGATCCGGTTTTAAAGTGATCTATCGGGACGAGAACAGGACACAGGAAGAAACCGTTCTGCTCGCCGAAGAACTGTTGGGGATCGCTGGCTGACGGATCCCCTGTGTCATACGATCCCCGCTGATGACCCCCGCAGGGATCATCAGCGGGTTCTCCTCTCAAAACTATGCACGGAAGAAGATCTGCAGGGCATGATACAGGTGGAGCTGCCAGGCCTTCATGTCATGCACGCCGCCGGGGATGACGTAGAAGTCATAGTTTACACCCTTCTTCAGCTGCGGGCATACCGGCAGCGTCTTTTCCATGACGCCTTTCTGGTCGGCATAGGCGATGTCCTTGTCTCCGTTGCAGCAGAACATGTACCGTAACGGAAGCCCCTTCTTTTCACCGAAATCCAGCGTCTTGCAGATGCGTGTTACTTCCGCGTCCGGATCTCCCTTGGGACCGCAGCAGCCGGAGAAGGGACCGTACCAGGCGAACAGATCGTAGTTATTGTAGAAAGCTGCCCGGTAGGTGGTCATGGAACCGAGGGACAGACCGGCGAAGGCCCGGTGGTCTCTTGTGGCGATCAGGTTTGCCTCTGAGACATCGCCGGATGCATAGGTGGAGTAATGCTTCTCAACGGCGGGGATGAGATCCCTGCGGAGTTCCATGTGGAAGTGCTCCGTGACATACTCCGCGTTTTCTTCCGTATTGCCATCGCGGTAGTAGGTCGGCGTGACGATGATGCAGGGATCGCAGATCCCGTCTGTGATCATGTTGTCCAGTATCGTGACCGTGTCCGGGAACATCTTGAACCACCAGTCCTCATTCACGCCGCCACCATGCAGCAGATACAGGATGTTGTACTTCCTGCTGCTGTCATACCCGGCGGGAAGATATACCCAGGCACCCTTATGCAGCGGTTTGCTGTCCCCTTCGTCATAGGTGAACGTGTCATACGCAAACCGCTCCACGTTCCCCTGTTTCGCACATTCGCGCAGCATCTTTTCCGGCATTTCAAATACGTATTCCATGTTTTTCCTTTCCCTTATTTCAGATGATCCGGTATGTTCAGGTCCTGTTTCTTTGTGCCGCCGCAGGACATTTATGCGGCATCCCCGGGCCGTACTGACATCTCGGACAGTTACAGCATTTGGTATACGGTGCATCCGATAATATCGCTTCGCAGAATGCCGGGTCCGCCAGCAGGGCACGGCCGAGATCGACGGTATCCACCAGGTCGTTTTCGATCAGATATCCCGCAAGGGAAGGCTCCATGATCCCGTTGACACAGGAAACGGGAACACGCCCCTTAAAATGCTCATGGAACCGGATCCCCAGAGAGCAGATCTGATTGTAGGGTTCTCCGTTTTCTTTGACTGATGAGTCATCCCATTTTGCCCCCGCCCGAAGGGCGAGGGAGCCCGTGCGGCTTTGAGCACTGGAATTGCGATCCGTAAGGATCGCTTCCGCTTCAATACCTGTGGAGACCTGCAGATAATCGCAGCCGGCCTTGGCATATTCTTCCGCGATATCAATGGCCGTGGCAACATCCGGCTCGATCCCCGCGGTCCTGACCGAAATGATGAAGTTTTCCCCGCAGCGTTCCCGGATCATGCGGATGATCTCCGCCGCAAATCGGGCACGCTTCTCCGTGTTGCCGCCATATTCATCCGTGCGGAGGTTTGTTTTGGGGGAGATGAACTGATTTATCAGATATCCGTGGCATCCATGGAGCTGAACTCCATCGTAACCTGCCTGTTTTGCACGGAACGCGGCGTCCGCGAAATACGCCTGCATCTCATGGATCTCATCGATGCTCATCTCTTTGGAAAGCTTTCCGGGATCCCTTGTGGGAACAGCGGACGGGCCGATCGCCGGACCGCATTCCGGATTGGCCTGGATCCCCGTATGATTCAGCTGGATGAGGACGGTTGTCCGGTTGTCATGACAAGCCGATGTGATCGCCCGGTGTCCTTCGATCTGCGCGTCTTCCCACAGACCGAGGTGCGTTTTGCAGAACCTTCCGTCCGGCGTGACAGCGGTTGCTTCCACGCAGATCAGTCCGCAGCCGCGCTCTGCGCGTTCCCGGTAATGTCCGATGTGCTTCTCCGTGACCCTGCCGTCGGCACCGGCATAATCGAATTTTACCGTCGGTGCCATCGTCAGACGGTTCTTTACTTCGGTTTTGTTGATGATGATCGGATCACTTGCTTTCATGTTTTTTCTCTTTCCGCATTACGCGTTGGTTTCGTGTATGGTAAGTATAGCACAAATCCACGGATCCTCCGTTGATCATTTGCGGATCTGTATACGGACGCAGACGTACCGGCAGTTTGCCGACAGAAGATTTTTCTTGCAATTAATTTTTAATCATATTAGCCTTTTCTCATGGAGTCCGGATCATTCCCGATAGGAGGTATTCAGTGAACAAAGAACAGCTTCATGAGTTTGTTGCCGAAAGCACCGGAAACGAGAGCAACATCTGTCAGATCCATGCGGTCAGGGATGGAGCCGATGTCTATGATGACTGCTGGCGCGGGTTTCAGACGTCGGATGCGATGAATGTCAATTCCGTGACCAAGGGCATCACGGCGTTGCTCACGGGAATCGCACTGGACAGAGGTCTGATCCGGGACGTGGATCAGAAGGTGATGGATTTTTTTCCCGATTACGTCGCAAAGCGCGGGGAGAAGACCATATATGATGTTACGATCAGGCATCTGCTTACAATGACCGCTCCGTATAAAGGCAGATCGGAACCCTGGAAAAAGGTGTGTACCTCCGCTGACTGGACGCTTGCGATCCTCGATCATCTGGGCGGCCGCGGCGGGATCACCGGTGAATTCAGATATGCCACGCTCGGCATCCAGATCCTGGCCGGGATCATCGAGAGAGCCGCCGGCGAAAAATGCATTGATTTTGCCAACGGGAACCTGTTCGGACCGCTGGAACTGCCGAAGCGTATACTACACGGGGACAGTTCCAAGGAAGATCAGTATGACTACTTCATGAACAGGAATCCCAGAAAATATGAATGGTACGCCGATCCCCGGGGATGCGTTACCGCGGGCTGGGGATTATGCATGTCCGCAAAGGATATGGCGGTGATCGGAGTTCTTGTGCTGAACGGCGGTCTGTATAACGGGAAAAGGATCATCTCCGAAGAGTACCTGCAGGATATGCTCAGACCGCATCTCAAGCTTGGGGAGCGCTTCGGCTTCATGAACTATGGATACCTATGGTACAAACCTTTTGATGATAAAGAGGTGTATGCCGCGATCGGTGACAGCGGAAATATCATTTACATAAACAAAGAGAAAAACATATCTGTCGGAATGACGGGTACATTCAAGCCGAGGATCTTTGACAGAGTGGAATTCATAGAGCAGCAGGTGCTGCCGGTCATATAAACCATGCAGGGATCGATCACACATGACAAAGACATACGGGAACCGCTGTTTGAGTATCTGGAGGAACAGTACGGGAAAGTCCGGATCATCGAAGAGAAGATGATGGGACGATCCCGCGCGGATGTCGTCATGGTAACGGAGAACGCGCTTTTCGGGCTGGAGATCAAGAGCGATGCGGATACCTATGCGCGTCTTTCACGGCAGGTCAGGGATTACAGCAGATACTATGATTATAATTACGTCGTTGTCGGGACAAGCCATGCCGTACATATCGCGGAACACATCCCGGATCACTTCGGCATCATCACCGCGGAATACGTTTCCGGCTGTCTGGATTTCTACATCCTCAGGAAGCCGCAGAAAAGCCCGGATCTCGAGATGTCGGCAAAAATACAGATCCTGTGGCGCCCGGAACTGAATGAACTGCTCAGAGAAAACGGTCTCCCCGCATACCGGCAGAAGGGCAAGCAGTTTGTCCGCCGGATCCTGACGGACAGCATCGATCCCGTACTTCTGAACCGACAGATCTCCGGGCAGCTGTTTGAGCGGGATTACAACACGATCGAAGAAGAGATAGAGCGTTTTCGCAGGGAGCAGCAGATGCGCCGTGCTTCAGCAGCCGGGATCCCGCGCGCGAAGAAGCGGCGCAGGAAGAAGCGGTAAGCTCATTCCGGTACATCCTCCAGGAAGTCGATCAGCCTTTTGGCATAGACAGACGTATGCTCATGCAGCATCTGACCGTGCCCCATGCCCCGGAATATCCTTCTTTTCATCTGCGGAAGGTACTTTTTGAGCAGTCCGGCGCTCTTTGCCGGATACGGTTCGTTCTCTCCGAGCCAGAAGACGACCGGGTCGCGGTGATCTTTCAGGGTATCCCTGATCTCGTATGTGTACACGGACATACAGGCGTTGCCGATGGATCGTATCGAAACCCCCGGATACATGGTATCGATGATCCCGATGTTTCCTCTGCCCATGATCGCTTCCACCAATGCCCCCGGGATCGGGATGCCGTTTTTTATGCACAGGATGGAACCCTGAAAGATCCATTTGAACGGATAAGTGAGAACCCCCATCTTTATCGTAAACGCCGCATCCAGAACGGTTCTTGCGACCTCGATATTTCCCCTGCCGATGAGCTCCGCCGCGATCGTTCCGCCCAGAGAGAAGCCCAGCAATCCGTACAGTTTTCCGCCCAGTTCGTCATGTACATACTGCTCGATCTTCCGGCAGGAATCCGTTACGGACCGAAACACGCTCTGCTCATGCCTTGAATGACCATCCAGCTCGCATACGATCACATAATAGTCGTGCAGATAGTCCAGCAGGGGGTCGAACAGATCCGATGTATTCGCCATGCCGTGGATCAGCATGAGCGATTTCTTTGTTTTATCTCCGTGGGTCAGAAAACGCATGCCTCACCTCAAAAGCTCCATCCTGAAGCACCCCTTTCCGGCATATATAAAATTAGGCCCCGCTAACAACAGATGATAGCACATTTTATCCTGGAATTCCATATGTTTCGCAGATCTCCGGAATGCGATCTGTGATGATGAGAAGACAGGTTGAAGAATGGAGGGATCCGCCCGATCCGGGGGATCTTTGACATGTCAGGCTGAGAGAGCAATCGTGTAACTGTTCCAATAACGCGTAATGTATTCGTCGGATACTTTTCCCTGCTTTAACAGCACAAAGAGAGAAAGTCTGTACCAGCGTTCAGATCGGGAAGCTTCTGTATGATTCATATATCCCTGCCTTATCTGATGATTTCCTTCAGTATTTCAAACAGTTCATCAATTGTGGCCTGATCTGTCAGGACTCTCCCTGATCCGATGCCGAGTTCTCTGCCTTTCCGAAATTCAAATCCAAAAAAAAGCGCCACCCTTTTGGGGTGGCGCCCATGCGGAAGATGGGACTTGAACCCACACGACGTATCCGTCACAAGAACCTTAATCTTGCTCGTCTGCCAGTTCCGACACTTCCGCAACCGATCCCGGGAGCTGACTCCCGGGATCCGTGCAGGAAAAGGGACTTGAACCCTCATGAAATTGCTTTCACACGGACCTGAACCGTGCGCGTCTGCCAATTCCGCCATTCCTGCTCGCAATGCATTATTCTATCGGTGTTTTCGGTAAATGTCAAGTAATTTCGTATTGATCGCGTCATTTTGTGCGATCGCCGCGGCGCCGTCCGCGGGAGCACATTCCCCGCAGATATCGGCTCCGAGGAGCGGGCAGGCTTCAAGCAGGGCTTCGATCGCTGCGTACAGGGCGGAGCAGGAGAGCGTCCCCTGATCCCAGGTGGTCGTCACGTCATCGGGAGACAGGACATCCTTGTCAACGGAGAGATAAAGCGGAAGACCGGCGGAAAACAGCGCGGTCCCGGCTTCCCGCAGTGAGGGCAGAAGTTCCGGGAGACAGCCGGCTTCCGGCAGCAGATAAAGCTCCCTGCCCGAGAAGAGGCAGTGCCGCAGACCGGGGATAACGGCTCCATGGTCCTGCCATACAATGCGGTCCTCCTCCAGTACTTCGCGGGCGAGCGCCGGATCGACGCCGAGGAGCCAGGCTTCTTTGAGGAACGGATTCTCCGTGAGTGCGGCCCTGAGCCAGGAGCCGCAGGAGAGGAGATCGCCGAAGGCCGGCCGCTGCATGTCGGGGTGATGATCGAAAAGGACCAGGGCAAACGGGGTGTCGATCCGGTCCGTGAAAAGCTTCGACATGTAATGGGTGTTGCCGGAATCAATGAAGTGAAGCCCTGCACAGGACGGGATCTTCTCTGTGAGAAGCGGCAGGGTGTCGTCCGAGAGATAGCCGGAAGTGCCGGAGAGGCCGGTCAGGTCATAAAAAGAGGGAGCATCCGCCAGGGATGCGTCCCTCCAAAATGATTCCTGTTCGTAAATGCCGGTAAAGGAATAAACCGATACCCGGTCTGCCGGCTGATCCACCGTCCGGTTACAGGCCGGCCAGAGCCGGCACGGCGCCTCTGGAGATGATGGTATCGCCGTTCTCGGCGATGTGCAGTTCCTCCGGCGAGTTGATGGACAACTCCTGCGCGTATTCCATACAGGCCCGGCGGAAATCGAAGACCACCTGATCCTCGGCGGTGCGCAGCCCCAGCACCAGATAATAGGAACTGCCGCTCTTCAGCAGGGCGGAATCCTCGATGGGCATTGAGGAAAGGGACTTGCTCAGCCGGATGGCGGTGCGCAGATCCGGAAGCTTCGCCAGATAATGCGCGTAATCAACGGCGGGGCGGGAGATGATCTCAGGATCCTCCGGCAGCTCCGGCAGACCGGTACCGGTCATCACCCTGGCCAGTTCGCGCATGACGGCTGTCATGATGTCATTCATGACGCGGCCTTTATCGGAACCGACACTGCGCTTGATTTCGTCGATCCGCTCCTGGGTCACCTCACGCAGGATCCCCTCCGCGGCGGACCGGATGCGGTCGCCGGCGGACTGGATGTCCTCGTTGGTCATCTTCATCACGAAGACGCGGAGGCTCCCGTCGTTCATCATGTTCTTGGACATCATCAGGATGTCATTCTCGGGGTCGAACCCCAGCTGTGCGCCGATCTCCTTGTTGAGACGGCTCATGAAGGCGACGCTGCGCACATCGTTGGTGCCGATCCCCTCTGGAGTCAGGCCCAGTTCCTGCAGTTCGGATGCCGCGATATTGCATTCCACAGCGGCATCGTTCATCTTCACTATGATCATGATCACGGCCCTCCTTTCTGCTTTTTCTGTATTTTACCACATCCAGAGGCGTTTTGCAAAGTGGTGCTTCCTTGACAGTTATATCGGTAAAAGATAAACTATACTTTATGAGTTTCAATATGATCGTGTATTATGAGAATTACTCGCCGGTGGGTGATGTCCTTGTGATGGCCACCTGCTTGGTTTTTGCGGCCCTGATCCGCACGGCCTATATCAACCGCACCAAGAATTTCCTGTATCTCCGGGATATGATCGTGCTTCTTTTTGTTTCGGCGATGGGTGATACCCTGTATCATATCGCCATGAATTATTCCGGAAGCATTCCCAATTTCTTCATCTATCTCCCGCGCTTTATCTTTCATGGCGGTCTGTTCGGCAATCTCTGGCTTTATGTGCTTTATATGAAGCAGCCGCTCAGGCTGGAACCGGAGGCGAACCGGAGATACTTTACGATCGCCACGGTCGCCTATATCGTGATCATGGTCGCTGATGTGATCTTCCCGCTCCTGCACTGGGGCTTCTATATTGATGCGGCCGGAACCCCGCATGACGGGATCCCGGTGTTCCCGTTCGGGTATTTCTTTTTTGTTATTTATCTGGTTTATATCCTGCTCCGGTTTCACCGGCGGATCTTCCGCCAGGTCGTGATCGGTGTGATGGCTTCGGTCTGCGTGGCGGTGCTCATCGTGGTGATCCAGCAGATATACGGACAGAGCAGCTTCACGGCCGCGTCCTTCCTGTTCCCGATCTATGCGCTGCTGTATCTGGTGCATGCCAATCCCTACGATCTGGAGATCGGTGCGGTGAACGAAAGCGCGTTTGAGGAACTCATCGCCTACAGTTACCAGAAGAAGGAGGAACTCCTCCTGATGAGCCTGTTCATGCACGATTTTGACGGCAGCGGACGCAAGTATCCGCAGGAGATCCATGAACCGGTGCGTGTGCTTTCCACCCAGTATTTCCGTAACGGCACACTTTTCCAGATCTCCGGCGGGCATCTGATCCTGGCGGTCAGCACCGCGCGCAATCCGGATTACACGATCAAGGCGCAGAAGCTTCTGGATGCCTTTGCGGGGGCCTATCCCAAATTCCGTCTCGATTACAAGCTCGTCTTTACACGCACCTTTAACAAGATCAGCGCAGAGAACGATTATGTGGGTTTCATCCATTATCTGCATGAGCGGATGGAGGAGAACAGCTTCCTGCGGGCTGACGACAAGGCGGCGCGGGAGTATCTGGAGGATAAATACATCATCCGGGAACTGGCGGATATCAATGCCCGGGGGGATCTGGAGGATCCCAGAGTTGAGGTCTATTGCCAACCGGTATATAATCTGAACAGTAATACATATGATACGGCAGAGGCTCTGATGCGGCTTAGGCTTCCCGAGACGGGGATGCTCTATCCGGAGCGCTTCATCCCGATCGCGGAGAAGCAGCGGGTGATCGGGATCCTCTCCAAGATCATTTTGCACAAGACCTGTAAGCAGATCAAAAATCTGACGGACGCGGGCTATCATCTCCGGCGTGTCTCCATCAATTTCTCGCTCTTTGACGTGCGGGAGGAGGACTTTACCGGGACGGTGGAGCGGATCATCAGGGAGAGCGGCGCTTCCAATGACCAGGTGGCGATCGAGATCACGGAATCCCAGAATGAGCAGGATTTTGAGGTCATCAAGGCGAAGGTCAACGAACTCAAGGATTCCGGGATCAAATTCTATCTCGATGATTTCGGCACCGGGTACTCCAATTTTGAACGGATCATGGAGCTGCCGTTTGATATCATCAAATTCGACCGGTCGCTGGTGATCGCCTCCGATTCCGATTCCAAGATCCGGATGATGGTGGCGCACCTGGCCAAGATGTTCAGCGAGATGAATTACGCGGTGCTCTATGAGGGCGTGGAGAATGACGAGGACGAGGCGCGCTGCCGTATGATGAGCGCCAAGTATCTGCAGGGGTATAAGTATTCCAGGCCGATCCCCATTGAACGGCTGTCGGATTATCTCGAGAAGAGGATGTGAGGCATATGGACGGACAGGAAGAAGGAATGGTTCAGGAAACAGCCGCTGAGGAGACTTCCGGAAAAACAGAGGAGACCGTGACGGCGGGCAGCGCGGAGCAGTCCGTGCCGAAACCGGCAACGCCGGACCGGACGATGAACGCGGCACCGGAGTGCATGACGCAGGAGAAGATCTATGAGGAGCTTCTCCGGTGCTCCAAAAAGGAGGTCTTTTATACGAGGCTTGCCGCGATCTTTACCGGGGCGCTGTTCCTGGCGGTGGCCATCGCACTGTGGATCGTGATCCCGCAGGTGACCGCGACGCTGGAGAATGCCAATACACTGCTGACGGGCGCCAACCGCACCCTGCAGGATATCGATGCCATGAGCGCGTCGCTGACGGAGACGAGCAACAGCCTGAACGCCCTGGTCGGCGACAACGCGAAGACTCTGACGGATTCGGTACAGAAGCTTTCCTCGATCGATTTCGACGGGATCAACAGCGCGGTCCACGATCTGGAGACGGCAGTCGGACCGCTGGCGGATGCAGTCAATAAACTGAGTTCTTTTTCACTCTTTCGATGACCGGGAGGTAAGGGTATGAAGATCGGAAAACGGGTAAAAGCAAAGGCGGATCCGCAGACTCCGCAGACGGACCGGGAGAAGCGCAGGAAGCGCAAAAAGATCCTGCGCAAGGTCGGATATCTCGTGCCGGTGGCACTCTTTGCCATGTTCATCATTTTCGGGATCCTGTTCATCCGGGATTACCGGGAGTATAAGATCGCCAAGGACGCTTACAAGGAACTGGATTCCCTTGTGCAGGAAAAGGGCATGGCGACGGCCAAATCCCTCCCGATGGCGGTGCGTACGTCCGATGATGAGGAGGATGACGAATTTGTGGTGACGGAACCGGAGGTCACTTTTGAGTATCCGGATCTGGAGATCGACTTCCCGGCACTCAAGCAGGTGAACCCCGATTTTGTCGGTGTGCTCTATGTTCCCGCACTGGAGATGCGCTATCCCGTGGTGCGCAGCAAGGATAATGAGGACTATCTGCACAAGACCTTTGACGGCATCACGAATTCCGCAGGTGCGATCTTCCTGGATTATCTCGGGAATCCCGATATGGAGGACAAGAATACGTTCCTCTTCGGGCACAACATGCGCAACGGCTCGATGTTCGGCAGCCTCAAGAAATTCACACAGGACGACACTCTGGCGGCCAAGGATCCCTATGTATACTTCTATACTTCGGACTGCGTGCGCAAGTACGAGATCTTCTCCTATTACTTCAGCTTTGTGGGGAGCGATGCGTACCAGAATTTCACCGGAGATGACGGTTATGACGCATATGTGAAGAAGTCCAGGGAGAATTCCCTGTTCGTCAACGATGATGTGGATTTCACGAACAGACCCAACATCCTGAGTCTGACGACCTGTTCGGGCACGGAGCATGTGCGCCGCCTCCTGGTACAGAGCGCACTGATCGGCAAAGCGGCATACTGATCGCATGTCATAGGAAACTGACCGGGAAGGAGCCATTCCTTCCCGGTTTTTATGTCCGGGAACATCCCGAGCGCCGGTAAATTATTAAATTTTTATAAACTTTTTCTTTTTTCATCATTTTTTTCGACTTTTTTTCCCTTTTCTGACCCTTTTGAACGCCTTTTTACGTCCTCATAAACAGAGGGTTACTATCTTCACATAGTCCAAGAGAGGTGAAAAGTATGAAGACATTATTCTGGAAGAGACTGGTAGCGGGTCTGGGAACAGCGGCAATGCTCCTGACCAACGTCGCCGACATCATGCCTGCAGTGGCCTATGCGGCCGAAGCAGACGGAGAGGTCGTCGAGGAGATCGTGACGGATGACGCCACGGACGCCGAAACG
Organism: Lachnospiraceae bacterium; assembly: GCA_017535945.1. GTDB lineage: Bacteria > Bacillota > Clostridia > Lachnospirales > Lachnospiraceae > Butyrivibrio. The sequence goes on along the minus strand of JAFXTJ010000114.1, from coordinate 12,219 downwards.
CCGGATGATCCCGAGCTTGAACCGGAAGGGGAAGAGCTTCAGGAGGGAGAGGAAGCCCCCGCTGAGGAGCCTCAGGACGAGGATCCCGCGGAAGAAGGCGAAGAGACCGTCGTATACGGGACGGCCGTTTTCGACGGGCGTCCGATCAGAGGGTACGAAGAGATCACGCTGGATCCTGCCGGACAGGATTCCTTCCGGGATCTCGCTCCGTCCATCGGCGGGTATGCGTTTGCCGGCGCAGAACTCGATGACGGAACGGTCGTAACGGACCTCGTCGCAGAGGACAACGGCAGCTTTACCATTTACAGCTGCATCACCGAGAACGGCGGCACGGTCGCCCTCTCCGGTGAGACCTGCATCACCCTCGACTATGAGAAGCTTGTACATATCACCGCATCTGTGATCGATTCCTTCAAGAATCCGATCGATGAGAAGTTCACCGACATCGAGCTGCCCAAGTTCGATGATGAACTGATCCTGAACGATCCCGACAATGCTCCTTATGATAAGGTGCGGAGCAAGACCGGCAGCATCGGACTGATCTCCACCTACTCTCCCGATTATGATTTCGTTCAGGCCACCGTTTACGGAGAGATGATCACTTCTATTATTAAGGAAGAGATCGAAAACACCGGGGACTATGTTTACTATTACACACTGGACAACGGCGATCGTGTGAAGTTCCTCGAGGACGCCACGGTTTACATGGAGTACAGCGGTGCGGACAGTGTCGACGCCTCCTATTCCTATGCGGACAGTGAACTGCAGCTCCGTGCCGAGCTGGAGGATCCCGCAGCGGTCCCGGATGACGCCGCTCTTACGGTCACCCGCGTGGAAGCGGATACCGCCGGTTACAGCTACGGCGCATACATGGATGCACTGACCGCCTCCAACGATGCACTCTTTTCCAGCAACACCATTCTTTATGACGTCGCTTTCCTGCGTGAGGGCTGGGAGATCGAGCCGGCGAACGGTTCCGTCAAGATCTCTCTGACGCTCCTGCAGCAGCAGCTTTCCAAGGGACTCGGTGCCGAAGCCGGCAGCGAGATCGCGGTCAATCACCTGACCATCACCCCCGAGAAGCGCAAGGCTTTCACCACCACGGCGGCAGCGACCGGCCTGGAGGCGGAAGACATCATCTGTGACCAGATCGACACGGCCGCGGCTGTTCTGGGCAGCGATAAGGACATCCTCGAATTCTCCGTGGACTCCCTGTCCGTCATCGCCGTGAGCAGAGTTGACCGCGATGCCTACAATCAGGCTTCCGGCAACGGCAAGGCGGTCCGCCTCAACGCGGCTGTCGTAAATGACATCCACAATGTCCTGTCCGACAATTATGCGGCTCTGGATCTGCCGGAGTTTACCGATATCCTCGTGCTCGACGATCCGTCCAAGGCTCCCGTGGCCAAGGTCCGTACCGTCAATAAGAAGATCGGCCTCATCACCACCTGGGTCAATTACAGCTATGTGGGCGCGTTCTTAAACGGCGAAGCGATCAGGAGCCTGAAGAAGACCGAACTGCCCGAGGGCGGCTGCAGCTATTCCTATCTGCCCATGGAAGGGGACGAATGGAAGGCCCTGGAGGAGGATGCGACGGTCCTCTTCGAGTATGCTCCCGCGAATGTCGCGCGGACATCTTTCGAATATGTAGACAATTATGCCAGAGTCACGGCGGTCCTCGAGAAGGCCGATGCGATCCCGGCGGATGCCGAGCTCGTCGTCACGCTGCTCCAGGCCGGTGACAACGGCTATGATGAATACATGGAAGCGCTGAACAGGAGCAGCGACGAGGAGTACACAGAGAACAACACGCTGCTGTACGACATCGCTTTCATGGTCAAGGATGAGAACGGCAACAGCGTTGAGTTCCATCCCGAGGAAGGCGCGGTCCGGGTCACCATCGAATTCCTGGAGAAGCAGCTCACGAGCGAGATCGAAGCGGAGAGCGCACAGGATATCGAGGTCACCCACCTGATGCTGACCGACTCCGTCAAGGAGAAAGCCGACTCCACACTGGAGGCGGATTTCTCCGTTAAGGATGTCAAGGTCGAGCCCCTGGAGGCTGTAGCCTCCGTCGGGACCAAGGAGCAGGTGAGCTTCACAGCCGGCGACTTCTCGGTCTTCGCGATCAAGTCCGGCGGCCAGAAGAATACCTGGGCCGGCAGCATCGATGTGTCCATGTCCGATGTCAATGAGCTGGGCGGGCTCTTAAACTTCGCGGTAGTCGCCAACACCTTTAAGTCCACCGACCACGTCGAGGGTAACGTCCGTGTCGGTTCCTTCCGGATCCCCGGCAGCAGCGCGAACCTCAATCAGGATTCCCGCGTGACGGCGAACAATGACATCCAGCTGAAAGTCACCAAGGAGGATGCGAGCGGCAAGGGCGGCACCTTCTCCTTTGGTGTGTTCGACGGCAACAACAAGATCGCTTCCTTCCAGATCAAGGCCAATCCCACCGGCAGCCTCACACTGGATAAGAACAATTATCCCGCGGTGATCACGGCTCTGCAGGGCGGCAAGGATCTCAAGGTCTACGAGCTGGATAAGGACGGCAAGAAGATCGAGAGCAAGGGGACGATCAACGGGACCACCTATTCGGTCACCTATGAGTACACGGATTCCCAGGATCTTGAGGCGATCGATGCGAGCGGCCGTGTCGGCAGCAGTTATCTCGGTGAATTCCGCAACAGTGACGGCGGCACACTTTCCGGTGCGGCCGGCATGAACATGTTCAATTCCGAGATGACCTTTGTCGGCGAGAAGCCGCAGATGAATAACAACACGGTCTATTTCGGCAACAACAAGGATTTCTATATCAATGGCGGCAAACTTGAGTATTTCACCTATGTCCCGACACTCAAGGCGGACATCAAGCAGCAGATCAAGGATGCCGAGGAGGTCGTCAAGACGCTCGCGAAGGGCAAGAACGGTGCAAAGAAGGGCGCCGGCAGCCTCTCCGTGCTGAATGTGAAGTCCACGGCCGGCAATCTCAAGGGCGATCTGGATAATGCCAACTTCCAGAGTGTCGCCGTGACCGGCATGAATGTTGACGGCGGCGACAGCTCCGAGTATCTGCTCGTCAATATCGATGCGACCGGGAAGACAAGCTATCAGTTCAACGCGGTCGATTCCTTCGATAACAAGAGGGCGGACGGCGATAACGGGTTCTCCAACCTGGGCAGCCATATCATTTACAACATCGTGCAGCAGGGGAATGGCGGCGAGCTCGTCCCTTACACCGGCAAGATCACGATGGGCGCATGGAGTGCCGGACTTCTGCTCGCCCCCAAGGCGACCGTCGATCAGTCCGGTTCCTTCTGGATCGGCGAGATCATCGCGGATACGGTTACTCACGGCGGTCAGGAGATCCACCAGAAGAATATCCACACCGTCGACAACAAGCGCGAGATCAATGTCAAGGTCACCAATGCCACCTCTCCCGAGATGGGCTTTGAGTTCGACCTCTACAAGCGTCTGGTATATGAGAATGCGACCGATACGGATGTCGAGCCCGAAGAGTGGCCGGCCGATGGGTTTACCTTTAAGGTCAGCAAGTACATCGTGGGGACGGATAAACCGGATATCAATTCGGGCGTGGAAAGCACCAATATCCCGGATCTGGAATCCGATGCGGATGCTGCTCATTTCTGGACCGGCGGCAAGGATAAGTACGGCAACACCTACTATTATGCCAAGCTGGATAAGAACACCAGGAGCATAAAGCTGCGCAGCACGAGCAAGCTCACTGCGGAGTATGTCTACAATCTGCATCCGCAGTATACGAGCCCTGACGATCCGGCGGTCCACTATGCGGCCTACATGTATAGGATCGAGGAGATCAAGCCGGACAATGCGCCTGCGAACATCACCTATGACAACGCGAAGCCGCGCTACACCAAGATCTTCCTGAATGTCAAGGACCGCGGCAACGGCGATTACTACTTCATCGAGCCTCCGATCGTCCGTACGCACAATACGGTGGCAGTGCTTGGCTGCGAAGCGGTTCCGAACCAGTTCATCAACAAGTACCGTCCGCCGACCGGCATCCTCAAGGTCCAGAAGTTCTTTGATTATGAGGAGATCGGCAGCACGTTTAACAATGGAGCGGCCAGCGACTACTGGAAGATCCGCAACGCCATGAAGGTCAAGGTCTCCCGGATGGTCGACGGCGCCGCGGTCGAGACGATCGAACTTGATAACTGGGGGGATACGGATTACACCAATGCGAAGACCGTGACTTCCTCCACGGGTGCGGTTTATACGCTGCGTAATTCCAGAGAGCAGAACGGCATCATCGTCATCAAGACCATCGAAGGTCTGCCGATGGGCACCTATGTGGTCGAGGAGACGACGGATGGGTTCATTTTTGACACGACCAATAAGATCCAGGTCAGCAACAAGTATACGGTCGAAGTGAGTTACAGCGGTGAGGGCACCGTGACGGAAGGCTCCAGGAGCATCTCCACGGTCATCGATTCCGCCACCGGCAAGACCGTCAGGGTCACCAACAAGTATAAGAAGCCCATCGAGGGCATCCTCGCGATCCACAAGATCGTGGTGCCGGATTACGGCTCGGAGATCGTGCGCGACGATCTGAACAGTGCGATCCTGTCTCATGTGCAGTTCCGCGTGACTTCCCTGGATGACGGCCAGGCCTTCGAGTTCCAGGGTGCGACACCCGGCTGGGGCAAGCAGGTCACGACGCTCACCTACAAGGGCAGAGAGATCAAGATCCATTACGGACCGTTCGGCAACGCGACCTGGATGGTCACGGGTCTGCCGGTCGGCAGGTACACGGTCGAGGAGATCGCGGACGGCGTGACCTTTGGCCCTGTGCAGAACTTCCCGGATTACAACCGCATCACCTACTACTCGGTCAGCAACTTCGAGAATGCCTTTATGATCGACAACGGCGGCGGTGCTCCCAACGAGACCTCCGGCATCCGTTCCGCTGCGCAGGCAGAGGATACGAGCCTGCTGAAGAACGGCCAGGCGGCGACCGAGGATTACAGGCCGCAGGTCATCGAGGCGAAGCCTTACAAGCATGTAAAGAATAAGAACAATACGGAACTGATCTATCTGGAAGACGCGGAGATGATCCATATCGCCAACCACTACAGCATCCCGGTCGCCGAGTTCAGGGCCGAGAAGAAGCTGGAAGGCCGCGAATGGAACAACACGGATTCCTATACCTTTAAGATCGAGCCCGTGAGCGCTTCCTTCCAGGTCGAGGGTCTGAACTACAGCCTGACCGGCACGCAGACGAAGCAGGTCACGGTGAACGGCGAGCAGAAGAGCGTGAGCATCCCCATGCCCGCGCACGATACCGTGACGGTCACCAAGGATACGCCGGATCATATCGGTGTCTTCGATCAGGTGACCTACAAGTTCAAGGGTACCTACAATTACAAGATCTACGAGGTCGTCCCGGAGGATGCGGATAAGGATCCGGAGATCACCTACAGCGATAAGGTCTACGATGTGACCGTGACCGTGGCGCAGGTGGACGAGCCGCTGATCAAGAGCTATCACCTGCAGTTTGACGAGGTCCACAAGGGCATGATGGCGGTTGTCGCCTATGACGGCAATGCCTATGCCAACATCGCGACCTTTACCTTTACCAATGTCTACGAGGAACTGACCGAGGCCACCGTGAAGAAGGTCTGGGAGGATCACGAGAACGCGGCAGGCCTGCGTCCGCAGAGCCTCACCGTGAAGCTCCTCGCCGACGGTCAGGATACCGGCAAGAGCGTCGTCCTGAGCGATGCCAACAACTGGGAGGATACGATCGGCAGACTGCCGAAGTACACGGCAGCCAAGAAGGAGATCGACTACACCTGGAGCGAGCAGGGACTTCCTGCCAACTATAAGCTGACCAACACCGGAAAGACCGGCACGATCACGACGCTGACGAATACCCTCAAGGAGGGCGGCTTCAAGGTCGTGAAGAAGGTCACGTCCAGCACGACGGCTGACAAGAATAAGGAGTACCGTTTCACCGCGACCCTGAAGGAGAGCGAGAACGGCGCGGTCGTCTCCGGCACCTTCGGCGGCAAGACCTTTGTGAGCGGCAGGTACAGCTTCACGCTCAAGGATGACGGCAAGACCGAGGACTTCTCCGGCATCCCGGTCGGCACCTACTTCATCGTCGAAGAGGCCGACTACAGCGGACAGGGCTTCGCCACTTCGTACAGCGGCAATATCGGCACGGTGTCCGAGGATGCGTATCCGCTCGTCACCTGCACGAATGACAAGAGCGAAGGCACGCTGACCATCGAGAAGAATGTCTTCAATGCCATCGCGGACGATGACAAGTTCTCCTTCCCGGTTAAGGTCGTCCTTGCGGACACGACCATCACCCAGGAGTATCAGGCAGAGGGTGCCTACAATAAGATCAGCTTCACGAACGGTGTCGCGGAGTTCACGCTCAAGGATACCGAGTGGGTCAAGATCAAGGGTCTGCCGGACAACATGGGCTACACCGTGACCGAGGAACTGACCAAGATGACCGACGGCTCCAAGTTCGTCTCCGTGGTCAAGGGTTCCACCGGCAATATTTCTTCCACGGGCGCTGCCAAGGTCGACATCGAGAACACCAGAAAGACCGGTGAACTGGAAGTTTCCAAGGAACTCATCTCGGATGCCGCGGCGGATGCGGATAAGGAATTTGACTTCACCGTGACGCTTTCCGAGCAGCTCACCGGCACCTACGGTGACATGACCTTTGCGGGCGGCGTGGCGACCTTTACCTTAAAGGGCGGCGAGAGCGCGAGCGCGGATGGTCTGCCGATCGATATGCTGTATACGGTCACCGAAGCTTCCGCAGAGGGCTTTGAACTCACGGCGGTGACGGTTGACGGCGCGGCCAAGGCCGACAAGAAGGGCGCCGGCACGATCAGCCTGAAGCCTTCCAAGGTGGTATTTACCAACACGCGCGATACGGGCGATCTCAAGATCAGCAAGAAGCTCGCCGGTGCGCTTTCCGACGCGGACAAGGATGACGAATTCGAATTCACCGTGACGCTTTCCGATGATACGATCTCCGGTACCTACGGCGACATGACCTTCAGCGCCGGCAGCGCCACCGTGACGATCGAGGGCGAAGGCGAGAAGACGGCGACGGGTCTCCCGGTCGGTATCGGCTATACCATCACCGAGGCTTCCGCTGAGGGCTTCACGCTTACCGGTGTGACCGGAGATACGGGTTCCATCAAGAAGACCCTCTCCGTAGCGGAATTTATCAATACACATGACAGCGGCGATCTCGAGGTGAAGAAGACCATCGAGTCCAGCACGCCGAACGATCTGACCAAGAACTTCAAGTTCACGGTCACCCTGTACCAGGATGCGACCAAGAGCAATAAGGCCGGCGTGGCAGGCACCTACGGCGACATGACCTTTACGGACAGCGCCGCGACCTTTACGCTGACCAACGAGCAGACAGCCACGGCGGAAGGTCTGCCTGCGGGCATCTACTATGTGGTCGAAGAAGAGGATCAGGACGGCTTCACCCGCTCCGTCACTACCGGTCTCACGGGCACCATCGTGAAGAACACGGTGAAGAAGGCGGCGATCACCAATACCAAGGACGAGGGCGGCCTTGTGGTCTCCAAGGAGGTCGAGAGCGATCTGACCGCGGATCATGTGGAGAAGGAGTTCACCTTCACGGTGACGCTCGCGGATGATACCGTAAGCGGCACCTACGGCGGCATGACCTTCTCCGGCGGCAAGGCGACCTTTACCCTGAAGGACGGCGAGTCCAAGACGGCTACGGGCCTCGCGGACGGTCTGGGCTACAGCGTACTGGAGACCGATAACGAAGGCTTCACCACCACCTGGTTCGGACAGACCGGCGTCATCGCGAAGGGTGCGACCAACCAGGTCAAGGCAAAGAACGTGCGCAAGACCGGCTCCCTGGAGGTCTCCAAGGTGCTGATCAGCGACCGCACGGCCGATGCCAATCAGCAGTTTGACTTCACGGTCACGCTGAATCCGGCGATCACCGGCACATACAGCAGTGTGGACTTCACGAACGGCGTTGCGACGTTCACCCTCACGGGCGGCGAGAGCAAGACGATCGAAGGCCTGCCTGTGGGCGTCACCTATACCGTGACCGAGTCCGAAGCGGAGGGCTTCAGGCTCACGGGTGTGACGGTCGACGGCGCGGCAAAGGCCAACGGCGACGGCGGCATCATCAGTGTCGAGCCTTCGCAGGTGGAATTCACCAATACACGTGATACCGGCGATCTCAAGATCTCCAAGACCGTGCTCAAGGCGGTGACGGCGGATGATATCGCCAAGACCTTTAACTTCAATATCGCACTGACCGGCATCTCCGGCACGAAGACCTATCAGGCCGAGGGCAAGTACACGAGCGTCACCTTTAATGAAGGTGCGGCGACGGTCGAACTGGGCAACGAGGAGTATGTGACGGTCAAGGGCCTGCCGATCGGCATCAGCTATACCATCACCGAGGACTCCGAGGCCGGGTTCGTGATGACGGGTAAGACCGGCGATACCGGCAGCATCAGGACGGAGCTTTCCGAGGCTGCCTTTGAGAACACGCGTGAGACCGGAGAGCTGGATGTCCACAAGATCGTGCAGTCCAGCACACCTGAGGATCTCGAGAACGAAGAGTTCACCTTTACGGTGCAGCTCGACGATACGTCCATCGCCGGCACCTACGGTGATATGACGTTTGCGGGCGGCAAGGCGACGGTTGTCCTGAAGCACGATGAGACGGCGGCTGCGACCGATCTGCCGGCAGGCATCGGCTATACCGTGACCGAGACGCACAAGGACGGCTTCACCTGCATCGCGTCCACCGGCGTGACGGGACAGATCCAGAAGGATGCGACCGTGACCGCGGAATTCACGAACAAGAAGGACGAGGGCGGCCTGACGGTCAGCAAGCTCGTCGTGAGTGACATCCCGGCGGATCATGAGATCGACTTCAACTTCACGGTGACCCTCGATGACAAGACGGTCAAGGGCACCTACGGCGGTATGACCTTTGATGGCGGCGTCGCGACCTTCAGCCTCGCGGACGGCGAGTCGAAGAGCGCCGAAGGCCTGGCCAAGGGCATCGGTTACACCGTGACCGAGGCGGACAGCGACGGCTTCACGACGACCTGGGAAGGCAAGACCGGCACGATCTCCGATGAGGCGACACGTGTGGCCAGAGCGACCAATACGCGTGAGACCGGCGACCTCACGGTCAGCAAGGAGCTGATCAGCGACCGTGCGGCGGATGCGGACCAGACGTTCGTATTCCATGTCAAGGTCAGCGAGCAGCTGAACAAGACCTACAGCGGCGTCGAATTTGACGGCGACGAAGCGACCATCAACCTGAAGGGCGGCGAGAGCAAGAAGATCGAGGGCCTGCCGGTCGGCATCACCTATAAGGTGACCGAGGAAAGCGTACCCGGTTTCGCGCTCACGGCCAAGGTCGGCGACGAGGGCACCATCAGCACGACGCCTTCGACTGCGGTCCTGACGAACACCAGGGATACCGGCGATCTGTGGATCTCCAAGGTGGTCTTCAACCCGCTGACCGATGATGATGAGTCCGTGGTCTTCCACTTCAGGGTTGAGTTAAGCGATACGACCATCAACGGCACCTACGGCCAGATCACCTTTGCGGACGGTGTCGCGGAGGATGTGGAGATCCATCACTTAGAGACCAAGAAGGCGCTTGGTCTCCCGACCGGCATCACCTACAAGATCACCGAGCGGGCGGCGGACGGCTTCGTCCTCAAGGGTGCTGTCGGTGACGAGGGCTCCATCACCACGGAGCCTGCGAAGGCAGTATTTACCAATACCAGAGATACCGGAGATCTGGATGTGACCAAGACGGTCGTTTCCGACACGGCTTCCGATCTGCAGGTCGAGTTCAACTACACCGTGACGCTTGATGACACTTCGGTGGAAGGCACCTACGGCGACATGACCTTTGCGGGCGGCGTGGCGAGATTCACCTTAAAGCACGGTGAGACCAAGCAGGCGAACGGTCTGCCGACCGGCGTGGGTTACACGATCGTCGAGGCGGACAAGGACGGCTTCGTCCTGACGAGCCAGAGCGGCACGACCGGTTCGATCAACAAGGCGACGGTTGCACATGCGGCCTTTACCAATACGGCGAAGGGCGGCCTGGTGGTCACCAAGAGCGTCGTGAGCAGAAAGCCCAGCGACAGCGACCTTGATTTCGCCTTCACCGTGACACTCGATGATACGAGCATCAACGGGGCCTACGGCCAGATGACCTTTGTGAACGGTAAGGCCGAGTTCACATTAAAGGACGGCGAGCAGAGCCTGGCGACGGGTATTCCTGCCGGCACCGGATTCACGGTCGAAGAAGCACATGCGGACGGCTTTACCACCGCATGGACGGGCGGCATCACGGCCGGCACCATCGCAAACGGCGGCGAGCCGCAGGTGGTCGAGGCGGTCAATACCCGCGAGACCGGCGACCTCACGGTGAGCAAGGTTCTCGTGAGCGACAGAGCTGCGGATGATGACTATGCCTTTAACTTCACGGTCAATGTCCCTGCCGAGATCAACGGTACATTCGGCGACATGACGTTTACCGCCGGCGAGGCGAGTGTTGCCCTGAAGGGCGGCGAGTCCGCCACGGCGACCGGTCTGCCGGTCGGCATTACCTACACGGTGACTGAGGCGGAAGCCACGGGCTTCGTCCTGACCGGTGTGACGGTGAACGGCGAGGCTGCGGCCAACGGCAGCGGCGGCGTGATCAGCACCGAGCCTTCCACGGTCGTCTTCACGAATACGCGTGAGACCGGCGATCTCAAGATCTCCAAGAAGATCGCGAACCCGCTCGTGCAGAGTGACAGGGATCAGAAATTCACATTTACGATCGTACTGAGCGATACGGGCATCAGCAAGGCATTCGAAGCTGAGGGTGCCTATCAGAGCGTGGCCTTCACAGGCGGCAGCACGACGGTGGAACTCAGGCATGAAGAAGAAGTGACGGTGAAGGGACTGCCGACCGGCATCACCTATACCATCACCGAGGCCAGCGCGCCGAACTTCAGGCTCACGGGCAAGACCGGCGATTCCGGCTCCATCACCAGGGAAACTGCTGTTGCGGAGTTTGTGAACACGCGCGATCTGGGTGATCTGGATGTGACCAAGACGGTCGTCTCCAGCACGCCGGCGGATAAGACTGACGAGGAGTTCTCCTTCACGGTCACGATGTACCGCGACGAGGATCACACGGAAGTCGAAGATACGTTAGCCGGCACCTTTACCGATCCTACGGCGACCAAGGGTATGACCTTCTCGGCCGGTGTTGCGACCTTTACCTTAAAGGACGGCGAGAGAGCCGGCGCCAAGGGCCTGCCTGCGGATCTGTACTATGTCGTGACCGAGACGGATAAGGAAGGCTACACGCTGACGGCCAAGACCGGCGATACCGGGCATATCTCCGCCACGCTGTCCACGGCGGCATTTACGAATACCAAGAACGAGGGCGGCCTCGTGGTCTCCAAGAGCGTGGTCAGCGACAGACCGAGCGACCTGACGAAGGAATGGCATTTCCAGGTGGTGCTGTCCGATACCACGGTGAACGGAACCTACGGTGAGATGACCTTCACGAACGGCAAGGCGGAGTTCACGCTTGTGGCCGGCGAACAGAAACTGACGAACGGCCTCAAGGCGGGCATCGGCTACACCGTGACCGAGACCGAGGACGGCAAGGACGGCATCACGACGACGTGGAGCGGAGACATCGAGGACGGTAAGATCGCGAACGGCGGCGAGCCGAAGAAGGTGGCTGCGGTCAACACGAGAGACAAGGGCGATCTCAAGCTCTCCAAGGTGCTCGTGAGCGACGCGGCGGCGGATAAGAATGTCGACTTCACGTTTGACATCGGCCTGAGCGAGGCGGTGAGCGGCACCTACGGCGATGTGACCTTTACGAGCGGCGCTGCGGTCGTCACCCTGAAGGGCGGCGAGTCTGCCGAGGCCAAGGGTCTGCCGGTGGGCATCACCTACACGATCACCGAGCGCAGTGCGACGGGCTTCAAGCTCACCGGTGTGACGGTGGACGGTCAGACCAAGGCCAACGGCGACGGCGGCGTGATCAGCAGCAAAGCTTCGGAGGTGGTCTTCACGAATACACGTGAGACCGGCGATCTCAAGCTCTCCAAGGCTGTTCTGAATCCGCTGACCGATGACGACAAGACGACGAAGTTCAACTTC
>JAFXTJ010000113.1 GCA_017535945.1 Lachnospiraceae bacterium | reverse complement strand
GAGAGGATGAGGAAAATGTTCCCGCCGGGCAGTATGTGCGCTGGGAGCGGATCCGCCCCGTGGCGCTCTCCCTGATCCGCGGGAAGCACACACCCCTCTTCTTCCGCTTCACGCTGCGCCCGCCGCAGAGTGTGACAGGTGCTTCCGATGATACCGGCATCGACCGGAGCGTCCGCCTGTGTTTCAGAGAGGGTGCCCTCTATGCCGCCAGCGCCGTATCCCTCCGGGAATTCACGCTCGATAAGGAACCGGAGCGCGCCTGGGATGCGGCTTTTTCACATTTTCTCACAAAATGCGGGATCGAATACGAAGAACTGTGATCAGTTGTTTTCCAGTCTCGCCAGCTTCGCCGCCTGATCGGCCGTGATCAGCGCATCGATGATCTCGTCCAGATCCCCGTCCAGTATCTGATCGATCTTATAGAGCGTGAGTTTGATCCGGTGATCCGTCACACGCCCCTGCGGGAAGTTGTAGGTACGGATCTTCTCCGAGCGGTCGCCGCTCCCCACCTGGCTTTTTCTCAGGGCCGCCTCCTCACTCGTCTGTTTCTCCTGCTCGATCTCATACAGACGCGCCCTGAGCACACGGAAGGCCTCTTCCTTGTTCTGCAGCTGGGAACGCTCATTCTGGCAGGTGACGACGATCCCGGTCGGACGGTGCGTGATCCGGATCGCGCTGGAGGTCTTGTTGATATGCTGTCCGCCGGCACCGCTGGAACGGTAGGTGTCGATATCGCAGTCGTTCGGGTCGAGATGGACTTCCACATCGTCCACCTCCGGCATGATGGCCACGGAAGCCGCGGAGGTATGGATCCTGCCGCCGGACTCCGTCACGGGCACGCGCTGCACGCGGTGGACACCGCTCTCGTACTTTAACCGCGAGTAGGCGCCCTGTCCCTTGATCGTGAAGCTCACATTCTTCATGCCGCCGATCCCGATCTCCTCGCTGTCGAGGATCTCGACGCGGAAGCCGTGCCGTTCGGCATAATGTGCGTACATCCTATAGAGCTCCGCCGCGAAAAGCGCCGCCTCGTCGCCGCCGGTGCCGGCGCGGATCTCCACGATGACATCCCGGCTGTCCTTTTCATCCCTGGGCAACAGGAGGATCTTCAGCTCCTGCGTGAGGCCCGGCAGCGCCTCCTTGGCCTTTGTCAGCTCCTCCTTGAGCATCTCGCGCATCTCCGGGTCGTTCTCCGCGGAGAGCATCTCCTCGCTGTCCTCGATATCCTTTTTGCATGTCTGGTAGCGCGCGTAGGTATCGGCGAGCGGCGAGAGCGCCGCCTGCTCCTTCATGAGCTTCGCATAGCGCTCCGGGTCGGAAGCCACCGCGGGCTCCTGCAATTCTCTCCCGATATCCTCAAAACGGCGCACCATGGCGTCCAGCTTATCAAACATAATCCTCTCCGATGATCGATCTCAATCCCTGATATGCAGCGTAACCTCTCCTGCTGCCCTAATAATAACATCCCTTCACGACCCGGTCGTGCCCGCCGAGATCCTGCACGACCTCGACCGCATGGAATCCGGCTTCTTCAAACATCCGGCGCACACTTTCTCCCTGATCATACCCGATCTCCACGAGAAGCCACCCGTCATTGTGAAGCCACGCCGGCGCCTGTGCCGTGATCCTGCGGTAAAACGCAAGGCCGTCCGCGCCGCCGTCCAGGGCGATCCGGGGCTCATGGTCACGCACATCCCGCATGAGAGAGCCGATCTCCCCGGTCGGGATGTAGGGCGGATTCGCCGTGATCAGATCGTAGGCTTCCCGCTCCGCTTCCGGCGGGAACAGATCCGTCTCGGAAAACCGTACCCTTTCCGCAAGACCCAGTGCCGCCGCGTTTTCTCCAGCTGCCGCAAGTGCCGCCGCATCGATATCGGTGGCCATTGCGGTCGTATCATTGGAATAGTGCAGGAGGGAGAGCGCCACCGCGCCGCTGCCTGTGCACAGATCAAGGATCCGCATCCCGTCATGGAGATGGCGCAACGCCTCCTCCGCGAGGGTCTCCGTATCCGCACGGGGGATCAGGACCGCGGGGCCCACATGAAACTCCAGCCCCATGAATTCCTGTCTGCCGGTGAGATAGGCCATCGGCTCGCCCTGCTCCCGTCTGCCGAGCAGTTCTTCGCATCGTGCGGCCTGCCCGGCGTCCAGTTCCTCCTCCGGGTGTGCCAGCGCCGCGGCTCTGCCGGTCCCTGCCGCCTCCTCGAGGATCAGCAGCGCTTCAAACCGGGGATCCTCGATCCCCGCGTGATCAAGCCGCTCTCCCGCGAGAGCCAGGAAATCACGGACGGTCATTGATCGTCCGGCTCCGCGGCAGCCTCCGCCTGCATCTGTGCCTCGATCTCTTCAGGACTCAGCCCGAAGGCATCCGAGAGATACTGCCTCCAGTCAAATACCGCTTCCACAGCGGCGATCCCGACCTCGATCATATCGTCATCGGGTTCCCTGGTGGTCAGACGCTGCAGCCACAGACCGGGAGCGGAAAGCACACGGATCAGGATGAAATCCGTATGTCCCGCGGCCCAGATCAGTTCATAGGAGATGCCCGCGATCACCGGGATCAGCAGCACGCGCAGCAGCAGCCGCATGGGCAGCGAGTTCGCGCGGATGAAGAAAAAGAGCACGATGCTCACGAGCATCACAAAGATCAGGAAGCTGGAGCCGCAGCGCCTGTGGAGCCGCGATGCGTTCCTGGCGTTCTCAACGGTCAGCGCCCGGCCGCTCTCGATGCAGTTGATGCATTTGTGCTCCGCGCCGTGATAGGCAAAGAGCCGCCGGATATCCTTGAGGAGCGAGATCAGCAGGATATAGGCCACAAACACGAGGATCCGCATCAGGCCCTCGATCACGGCGATGAAACCGTCATTCACAATGATCCTGCGGAACAGTGATGCCAGAAAATACGGCAGGAGCATGAAAGCCGCAATGGCGATGGCAAAGGACAGCACCGTCACGATCCCGTCGATCGCCGCGTCCTTTTTGCTCTTCGTTCCGCCGGCGTTCTCATCGTCAAAATAGGCGGACGAGATGTTGATCGCCCGAAGCCCCAGCACCAGAGAATCAACGAAGACGAAGATGCCCCGTACGAAAGGGATCCGCCTGAACACACTGCCCCAGGCGCCTCCTCTGTATTCATCGACATTGATGGCGATCTCTCCGTCAGTCTTTCGCACCGCGACACTGTATTTCTCGCGGTTCCTCATCATGACACCCTCCAGCACCGCCTGTCCGCCGATCCCGGAGTATCTGGTGATCCTCTTCATACCGCACCTCTCACCATAAAATACAGGAAAAGGTTGAGACGCACCGCCTCAACCTTTCCGTTTCGTAACACAAACAACCTGTTCTTCCGCCGGAGATCCGGTCCTGACCGTGCTCCGGCTGTTTCGGATATCCGCTCAGGCTTCCGTCTTGACGCCGTACTTGCGGTTGAACTTCTCGATACGGCCTCTGACCGCGCTGGCCTTCTGCGTGCCGGTGTAGAACTGATGGCACTTGGAGCAGATCTCGACGTGGATCTCGTCCTTGGTGGAGCCAACCGTAAAGGTGTTACCGCAGTTGCAGGTAACCGTTGCCTGATAATACTCGGGATGAATGTCTGTTCTCATGATATCACCTATTTCCTCTCTTACTCGTATAGTTTCCGACTATACCCGCCAAAACAGCTTGTATAGAATAGCATACCCCGATCGGAAATGCAAGTGTGATTTTCGGCGGCGCTTCAGAAGTCGGTGTATCTCTCCTGCAGGTACAGCGTCTGCACCAGGCCCGCGAACTCCTCTTTGTACTCATCGTCATTCAGGTCCGTATCATCGAGCAGATCCAGAACACTCTCAAAGGAGGCATTTCCGGCATTGTCGCTCTGCGCGAGGATCTGGGCAAATTCCGCAACGGCTGCGGCAAAGCGGAAGTCATCGCCCGGGCGGCTCTGATAATCCCTCTTGTCGATCACGACATCCGTGAGCGCACTCTCCTTCGCCCCGGGCTCCTTGTATCTGACGGAGAGCGTCGCATACTCGCCGTCGAACATCCCGCCGTTTGCGCTTTCCTTCTTCCCGTATTTCAGGCTGATCGCATCTTTGCTGTCAGCAGGGATGATCTCATAGAGGGCGATCACGGAATGTCCCGCGCCGATCTCTCCGGCATCCTTGGTGTCATCATTGAAATCCGTCGCAGCGAGCATACGGTTCTCATAACCGATCAGACGGTAGGCGCTGACATATTCGGGATTGAACTCCACCTGCAGCTTCACATCGTCCGCAACGGTCTCCAGCGTGGCACTCATTTCGCTGACCAGCACCTTTCTTGCTTCCCGCAGGGAATCGATGTAGGAATAGTTGCCGTTGCCGTAGTCCGCGAGCGTCTCCATCCGGTTGTCCTTGAGGTTGCCGCTCCCGAAGCCCAGGACCGATAGATAGACGCCGCTCTCCCGCTTCTTCTCGATGAATTCCTTCAGCTCATCCGGGCTGGAGATCCCCACATTGAGATCGCCGTCCGTCGCGAGGATCACGCGGTTGTTGCCGCCCTTGATGAAGTTATCCTCCGCCACCTCGTAGGCCAGCTTCAGGCCGCCTTCTCCGTTCGTGCTGCCGCCTGCGGACAGACCTTCCAGCGCACGGATGATCTTCTTTTTGTCCCTGCCGCTCGCTCCCTCGAGCACGGTGTTCACGCCGCTCGCATAGGTCACGATGGAGACGCGGTCTCTGTCATTGAGTTCGTTCGTCAGTTCCCTGAAGCCTTTCTGCAGAAGGCCCAGCCTGTCGTCGCCGAACATGGAGCCGGACACATCGATCAGGAAGACGAGATTCGAGGGCTTTGCATCCTCGCGCTCGATCGGCTTCGTCTTCATCCCGACCATCAGGAGCTCATGATCCGGATTCCAGGGGCATGCGCTCATCTCCTTGGTGAGGCCGAATTTCTCGCCGCGCTTCGGGTCCTTAAGATCATAGCTGAAGTAGTTCAGGAATTCCTCGGGTCTGACTGCCTCCGGATCGATCTGTCCGGCGGCGTAGCCGTCCAGGATCATCCGTCTCACATTGGTATAGGAAGCGGTGTCCACATCCGCCGAAAAGGTGGACAGCGGCTCGGTGGCGGCCAGCTTGAAGCCGTTTTCCTCTTCCTTATCATACTCCTCCGCGCCGCTGTAGTACGGATGCGCGGGATACGGAGCGCAGTCGTCCCATCCGGGCACGATGCAGCCGTTATATACCTGCCCCTGCCCCTTGTCGTAAGTCCCCTCGCATTCCTCCGTCGCGGCCGCCGGCTCTTCGTACACGGGCATCTCGAATAACGGTGCCCTCGATGAGGCCGCTGCCGGGGAAGTCTCCGTCATATCCCCGGGTGCCGGTGCGGTCGCCATGTCCCCGCGCATCCCGCATCCCGCGAATGTGCTCATCACCACGGCCGCGGTCGTGATCACGCTCAGTCCTCTTGCAACGATCAGATTCTTCTTTAACATGATAAGCTCCTCCCTTATATCAACAGATTGCCGGTTCCGAAAAACGCTGTGTTTTTCGTATCTGTTGTATATACGGAGGAGCCCGGATGTTTTTATGGGGATTTTTTTATTTTTTTGAAAACTTTTTTACTCGGTCAGTTCCAGGATCTCATACGGATATTCGGGATCTGCGTCATCCCTGCGCACATCGACGCGGATCCGGTAAGTCCCGCCGGGCTGCAGGACGATGCCCTGCGATTCGGCAAGGGCGGCATTCTCTTCGGAAAGCACGCAGCCAAGCTCCGTGTCTCCGCAGGAAAACCGCAGCGCATAGCGGTAAGCGGCATTTTCGTCCGTACATTCTTCCATGGACAGGAGCACCGCTTCCTCCGGCATCAGGATCCCGTCCGCTTCCGCCGCTTTGGAGGCCTCCGCGGCCGAACCGTTCACGGCATCCGTGACCGGCCCCGCTGTCTCCGCCGCAGCCTGCTCCGACGCCTCAGCGATCGCCGGTGCCTCCGCGGCCTCCATCACGGGTTCCTCTGCCGCCGGCGCCTCCTCCATATCATAGGAAGCCGGAGCAGCCGCTTCATATGCCGGTGCCGCACTGTCCGAAGCCGCCGGCATGGGAGCGGACGATTTGCTGCCCGAAAACATCCTGATCGCATTGACAGAGATCAGTGCGATCGCCGCAACGGCGGCGACCTGCCCGATGCGGCGGACAACACGCTGCCAGGGGATGACCTTCCTCGCGGGAGGCGTCATCTGCTCCTCAGCCGTATCCGCGCCGGTCTCTTCGCTGATCCCCTCTTCGATCCTGCTCCAGAGATCCGGCATATCCGCTTCGATATAAGCCTGATATTCTTTCTTAAAATCAGAAGGCATAACCGCACCTCCTCAGTTTCCCGATCGCTTCCCGGTATTTCCAGGTCACCGTGCCGAGCGGCATCATCAGGATGGCGGCGATCTCCGCAAAGGTCATATCCAACGCAAACTTCATGTGGATGATCTGCGGCTCCGGAGGCTTCAACTGCGCGAGTGCCTCCTCCATGGCCACACGGCCCACAGCCTCCCCGGCGGTCACATCCGGGTCCCCCGGGATCCCGGCATCCTCATCGGAGAGCATGGCACCGGTGCCGCCCTGATCCGCGACAACACGTTCCTCTGTTGTATATACGTCCGGATCCTCTCCGTTTTGTGGAAAAATATCTTCGATCAGGGATTCCCGTCCTTTTGACCGCAAAAGATCGATCGCCATATTGCGCGCGATCGTCATGAGATATGTCTTGTGGCCGCTGCCCGGGCGGTATCTGTCCGCGCTCTTCCACAGGCGGATGAAGAATTCACTCGTCACATCCTCGGCATCTTCTCTGGACTTGACGATCCCCAGGATGAAATGATAGATATACGGTCCGCAGGCCGTGTAGATCTCATGCAGGGCGTCCTTGTCGCCTGCCTTCAGCCTCTCCATACATTGGTCAAACCGTTCGTCTTCCATCCGTCTGCTCCCGGGAAGCATTGTACCACAGACAGGGGTTACTGGAAACACAACGGATCATCAGATGTCGATGTGATAGGTCCGTGCGTCGGCTTCCTCGCCGGTCGTCGCCCGGAATGCCCTGATGTAGGCATCCAGCTGTGCCTGATACTTCTTGTCGAGATCGCTGCCGTCCGCGTTGGTCTTGTAATCCACGATGTGCCAGCGGCCCTCCGCGTGATAGATCACATCCATGATCCCGTTCCAGAGGATCCTGCCGTCTTCCCCGTCCTCCGTATAGCAGAACGGGACCTCGCAGTATACCTCGTCCGCCTGCAGCAGCGTCCGTAGCATATCCTGCGGGAGACCGTTGGTCTGTGCGTAACCGCCGGCGCGCATCTGCCGCGCCACACCGGACAGTTCCGCGGCCAGCTTGGCCTCATACGGTTCCGTGACCGCCGTGCGGTATTCCCTGAGGATCTCCCCCACAGCGGACGTCACATCCAGCTGGTCCCTCGTGGATACGAGCATCTCCATCAGCTTGTGCGTCATGGTGCCGAGCAGCGCCGGGAATCTGTGCGGATCATCGCCCTTTTCCGGCTGTCCGGCGCCGGCTGTCTCCGGTGTAAGCGGTACCACCTCCTGCTCCTCCGCAATCTTTGACGCGAGGTGCAGACGGCTCGGATTCTCCACCCGGTATGTCCGGGCCTCCACGGTGCGGTCATTGAACACATAGGTCTTCTCCGCCTCCGCGTAAAGCGCCGCCGGATCGGCGGTCTCCGCCTGCGGACGGCTGTGCGGCACACACGCTCCCGCCGCATCGAAGAAATCCCTCAGTCCGGTTTCCATCAGCGGTTTCCAGGACGACTTGTGCGCTTCGCTGCGACCGGCCGCAGCGATACTGTCGCAGAGGATCAGCACGTTTCTCGCGCGGGTGGCCGCCACATAGATAAGCCGCTGCTCCTCGGCCGCCCCCGCCGCCTTCTCCTCTTCCTGTTCATCGGCGAACTCTCCGGTGGAAAAGTATTTGCGGTTCCATCCTTCAGAACTCCTTGCGGAAAGTGCAAACAGATACCCCTCCGATCCGTCATCCCGGTGGACGACCCGCTTCGTACAGGCGGGAGTATAGGGGACCGATGCGGACAGGATGATGACCGGAGCCTCCAGTCCCTTGACCTTATGGAGATTTGCCATATGCACGGCATCTCTGCCGTCGTCCAGGCTCAGACACCTCTCCTCGCCCGATTCGCCGCACAGCAGTCCGGCGAGATAGGCCGCACCGTCTTTGTGCGACACGACCGGGCCGGCCTTCTCCGCACCGCGCAGCAGCTCGAGCGCGTAATACAGCACCTCGAGATTCTCCGCCGGAACGGTCTCGTAGACCCGGTATTCCTCCATGATCGCGGCAAAGAGTGCCGCCGGAGACAGCCTCCGCGCACGGTAATGAAGTTCCCGCAGCTCCGCGATCTTAGCCGCAACGCGAGCGACGGTCTCATCGTCACAGGCATCCGAATCGAAAACGGCTTTCAGAGAGAGCTTACCGTCGTTTTTCCTGTAGGTGAGGAGATCCTCTTTGCTCAGTCCGATCAGTTTCCCGGTCAACGCACCGTACAGAGAAACCGCATCCTCCGGATCCGCGACCGCCGCGTAGATCCGGAAGATCTCGGTCAGCGCCGCATTCGTGCCAAACGGTACTTCCCCTTCCACTCTGGCCGGGATCCCTTTCTCATCCAGCAGCTCCATGATCGGCCGCAGCTTCTTCTTGCCGCGGGTGATGACCATGATATCGCTGTAGCGCAGTTTTCTCGGCGCGCCGTTCGGCTCCGTCCGGATCAGATAGGCGTCATTATCGACGATCCTGTCAATGATCGATGCGATCCGGACGGGATCCGTCTCATCCGGATGCTCCGCCTCCAGTTTGCCGGTATAGGCCTGATAGGTGAATACACCCTGAAACTCGTCCGGTCTGGCCTCCGGAACGGGGATCTCTTCAAACCTGCTCTGTTCCGCGGTCTCCTCCGGCAACAGCATGCTGAACACGCGGTTAAAGTAGGTACACAGGACACTCGTCGAACGGAAATTCCTCGGCAGAGACAGGACGGCCCCGCCGTTCTTCTCAAACAGCCCCTTCACCCTGAGGAAGGAGGACACATCGGCGCCCCGGAAACGATAGATGGACTGCTTCGGATCGCCCACGATGAACAGCGAACCGGGCCGCGGCACGCAGTCGCTCCACCGGGGTACCGGCTGTTCGGCGGACAGGTAGAAGGAGATCTCCGCCTGCATCGGATTGGTATCCTGAAACTCATCGATCAGGAAATAACGGTGCCTGTCGCTGATATACCGGATGAGCCTGCCGTCCCCCTCCGCATCCCTGCGCAGCATCTCCCGCAGATCATACAGACAGTCAAAGAAAGTCAGGTAGCCTTTTTCGCGCATGGCTTGTTCCAGCACGGGTACGCAGGCTTCCAGAAACGCCATCGAAACGGAATAACGCAGTCCCTGCAGTTTGGACAGAAGTCCGTCCTCCCTGCAGAGGGTGCATTCAAGCCATTTCCCTCTGGCCCCTCCCGGCTCGAACAGACCGCCCAGTTCGTATTCATAATGCTCCGTAGCCTCGGGCAGGATCCGGAGATTTTTCAGCGACTCGATCGCATACAGCACATCGGATAGGCTGTTGCTCCATTTTCTGCCCAGATCCCTGCTGATCTCTCCGATCTTATCCCATGCCGCCACACTGTCCTTGTTATCGGTATATGCCAGTTCCGGATGATCCGTCAGACACCGCAGCGCTTTGATCAGATCCTCTCTCTCCGCCGCATAGGCCCTGTCAATATCGGTCACCGCCGGTTCCGGATAACGGAAACGCACATTTCGTTCATTCATGAGCACCGACTCGCCCAGCACAAACACCTCGCCGGGATCCCTGTAAAAGGAACGGAAGGTGTCAGCCATCCCCGCAAGCTCCGGCCCGTATTCACCGGAGCAGATCTTCACATACTGCTGCCGGAAGAGCGCCTCCGCCACATCATCGGATACGATCGCCGCATCGGAAGGAATGCGCGCTTCCGAAGGGTGCTCGGACAATACCATGCTGCAGAAGGAATCGATCGTCCCCATAAAGCACAGATCGATGTGCTCGAGCGCCGCGGCGCACAACTCCCTGGTCCTGTCCGTGGGCTCCGGCAGCTGACCGGCCCGGTCCGTATCCTCCCGGATAAGATTCGGATTGCTCCGTTCGATCAGCATCTTCCGGAACCGGTCATAGAACTCGCCCGCCGCGGCCTTGGTAAAGGTGATCGCGCAGATCCTGTCGATCGGTATGCCCGCTTCGACCATGGCGGTCATCCGGCTGACCAGCATCGTGGTCTTACCGGAACCCGCGCCCGCCTCCACGAAGAAATTGGCATCGATCTCCGATACGATCCTCTCTCGGGACCGGTCGTCTCTTTCCGTACTCGTCATCTCATTCATCATCCGTTCCTCCGAACTCCGTCGCTTTCCCGCAGATCCCGGCATACTTGCAGTATCTGCACGGATCCGGATCGCCCTGTTCCCTGTTTTCCTCATATGCCTCATCCGGGATCGGGAAATCCGCCGCTTCCAGATGCTCCCGGAACTCATTCAGCCGGTCAAAAAGCTGCTGCTTCATTTCCTCGTCATAGCGGCAGGTCACGGTCTTCCCCAGCCGGATATAGCGGTATTCCCCGCCGGAGATCCGGAATCCTTTCTGCTCCATCAGATAGGCGTAGAGCACGATCTGCAGGCAGGTGGCGATATCGTCCTGCTCGTGGCCGACAGACCGGGCACTCTTGAAATCAACGATCAGACAGGAGCCGTCATCGAGCTTCTCAACGCGGTCCGGAAATCCGTGGATCTTCACCCCGCTCTCGTGGACACAGTGAACCTCCTCCTCCCCGAGCACCACTTCCCGGTGCGGATCCATCCGGTAGGCAGTCTCCATCATATCGAGGAACCGCTCCCGCTCCGCGTCCGCCTGCTGCGCCACCAGCGGCGGATGCTCCAGGATATAGCGGTCAAAGGTCTCCCCGGAGAGCTTCAGGAAATCATCCCGGCTCATGTCCGAGTTGCCGAGCGTCTCCATCAGCGCATGCGCCATCGTACCGCTCTCATTCGGCGCGATCACCTGAAAAGGATCATCCTCGTCCGGCTCCGGGATCCCCAGCACACGGCCCAGCATAAAGGCTCTCGGGCACTTGAAGAAGGTGTCCAGTGCGGACGGCGAATACTCCTTCTCAAGCGTCAGACAGACATCTGCCGCTTCTGCGGCCTCCTCCGTATGCGGGATCAGGCGCCTGCCCGCGTTGTATGCCGCTCCCACCATCCTCGCGGCGGAGACGGCGGGTTCGAAATAATCGACCCTGACGATCTGCTCCTCCAGTTCCCGGGAGGTGGCATTCCGCCCCTTTGCCTCGCGGAAAAGCTCAAATACGAGAGATGAAGCATTGTCGCGCTTTAATTCCGACACATTCAGACCCGCGTAGGATATATGGATACGGGAGCCCAGAGAAGAAGCGAGACGTGCGAGCGTAAACAGCCTTTCGCGTTTCCTGCCGATCCGTCCGTCGGAGGTCATCTCCTCCGCCCCCTCTCCGAACAGCTTAAGATCCGCGTCCAGCAGCAGATAGTTCTCTCTCGGCGAGCCGGGATAATTCGACGCGGACAGTCCCGCGATGTAGAGTTCCTCCCTGATGCAGGAGAGCGCCCCGTCGATCCCGGTCACATACAGTTTGCCCTCCTCGCTCCGGACCCCGGAAACACTCGTCTTCAGGACATTCAGGATCATATCCTCCGCGTCCTGTTCCACGCCGGACCTGCGGATCACCTGCAGTTCCTCATAAAGTGCGGTCAGAGCAGCCTGATCGAGCGACATCAGCAGTCTGCCGGCATTTGTATCAAAGCCTCTGCGGATACGGGCGTATTTGGAGATGAACTCCTCCGCGGGCACGGACAGCTCGGAGGCGATGATCTCCAGATAAGGGATACACAGTTTTCTGCGGCGGAAAGCCTGATATGCCTTCTCATCCTCCGGATCGACCAGTGCTTCCTCTTCCTCGATCGACTTCCTGAAATCCGCGATCCGCTGCTCATTAACGGTCCGGTCGTTCGTGAGCCGGATGCCGCCCAGTACCTCCATCAGAGCCTTGCGGCTGAAGTCCTCCTCCGGCTCCGGATACAGTTCCTCGAGTTTTGATCTGTCAAACGCGCTGCTCGTGAGGAGATTGCGGATGGCGTCCGCCCCGAAGAAGCCGTCGGTCATCCAGCGGTAATATAGGACCAGCAGCTTCGCCGGATTGGAATTGATCACGGGGATCCCGCATCCAAAGGTGACCGGCAGATCATACCGGAGCGCACAGTCAAAGAACAGCTGTCCGTAGGTGCCGGGATCCGTCACCGCAACGGTGCACTGATCCGGATGCTTCCCGGCATAGATATCAGCCAGGATGCTCTCGACCTCATTCGACGCGCCGTAGCAGTTTTTGAAGTCCTGTATACCGAGCGGCGCTTCCTCCGCCCGAAACAGTTGTGCGAGCGTGGTCTCCTGTGCCTGCGCACCGGAAAGTCTCTCAAGCAGTGCTTTCTCCAGCGGATTCAGCGGATACTCCCGCAGCACGAGGAAATCCGCGTCGATCGCGCGACAGGTCTGCAGGGCCCTGCGCACCAGCGAAACGGAATCCATGAGTTTTCTTTCGGCGAGCAGCCGCAGATATTTCACGCAGACCGATACCAGCGCCGCGTTCTTTTCCGCAAATACACCTTGCCCCAGGGTCTTAGCGATCCGCTCCGCCTCGTCGCCGTCAGGCACGAGTGTCCTCATACGCCTGATCGCGGCGGCGATCTCCCGTATATCGGAGTAGGTCAGTCTGCCGAAATAGGCTTCGCCCCGCACCGCCTCCGCCACAAGCGCG
>JAFXTJ010000003.1 GCA_017535945.1 Lachnospiraceae bacterium | reverse complement strand
GTGCGGACTGGACGGAGGCCGTGATCCGGCAGAGCCGGAGATCTTTATTCTGTTGGATGAAGAATACAGAAACCGGGGATACGGGACGCAGTGCGTAAAGGAACTGCTCCGGATCGCCGCGGAGGACTATGCGCTTCCCGGCGTACACGGCGGCTGTGCCAAAGAGAACATTGCCTCCGCCCGAGCCATGGAAAGGGGCGGCATGGTGCAGTATGGAACGGAAGAAAACGGAGATCCGCTGTTCAGATTTTCGGCAAAGGAAAGCGGTGTGGAAGCTGATCCTTATCAGCGAATCTCCCTGCGTGGGCAAGACTGCTGTGGGCACAATGCTCTTTTGAAGCACCAACCCGGCAAGCGGCTGCCGTCGCTTTGCACTTGCAGAGAAGGCGCGGCACCCCTATAATCATACAGGTAGCGAACAATATCTCGACGGGAGGCAGGATGTTTCGGGAAGATTTTGTCTGGGGCGTTGCATCAAGTGCTTATCAGATCGAGGGGAGAGATCCCGCGGACGGCTGCGGCCGCACGATCTGGGAGGATTTTCTCGCGAACGGGGGAGGCAAAGGCGGCGAAACGGCGCAGGTCTCCGCAGATCATATGCACCGCTATGAGGAGGATTATGCCCTCATGGAGCGTCTGGGGATCCGGGCGTACCGGTTCTCGATCAACTGGTGCAGGATCCTGCCGGAGGGAACCGGCCGGATCAATGAAGAGGGAGTCGCCTTCTACCGGGATATGATGACCGCGATGCGGCGTCACGGGATCACGCCTTATCCCACGCTTTATCATTGGGACCTCCCGCAGGCGCTGCAGGACCGCGGCGGCTGGCAGAATCCGGAGATCATCCGGTGGTTCGCGGATTACGCGGCGATCGCGGCAGAACGTTTCTCGGATCTCACCGATCTGTTCATCACGGTCAACGAGCCGGAATGCATTGTGGGACTGGGCTATGCCACCGGCACTCATGCTCCCGGTTATAAGCTCCCGCCCCGGGAGACGCTGGCAATCGCGCATAATGTGCTGCGCGCACACGGCGCCGCTGTACGCGCCATCCGCGCGCATGCGGGGAAACCGGTCCGGGTAGGCTATGCGCCCACCTGCGGTGTGGCGATCCCCGCGACGGATTCCTCTGCGGATATCGAGGCGGCGAGAAGCGTCTATTTCAAAGTGCCGGAGCCGAAGGGGAACTGGCCCTGGACCGTTTCCTGGTTCAATGATCCGGTTTTTCTCGGACATTATCCGGAGGACGGGAAGAAGCAGTTCGGCGCGCTCCTGCCGGAGATCACGCCGGAGGATCTTGCGCTGATCGCGGAACCGGTGGATTTCATGGGACAGAATATCTATAACGGTTATCCGATCCGCGCCGGAGCGGACGGCAAGCCGGAACAGCTGCCTTTAAAGCGCGGGATCGCCAAGACCAGTGTGGGCTGGCCCGTGACACCGGAATGCATTTACTGGGGACTGAAATTCCTCGATGAGCGTTACCATGTGCCGATGTATATCACGGAGAACGGCATGGCCTGTCACGATGTCCTGTCCGTGGACGGCCGTGTGCATGATCCCAACCGCATCCACTTTGTGGATGCCTATCTCTCCAATGTGCAGCGTGCTGCGGATGAAGGGGCGGACATCCGCGGGTATTTCCTGTGGACCTTCCTTGATAATTTCGAATGGGAGCAGGGATACGGCGACCGCTTCGGCATCGTGCATGTCGATTTTGAGACGCTTGCGCGCACGCCCAAGGATTCCGCCTACTGGTACAGACAGGTCATGGCCACGAACGGGCGGATCCTGTCCGTCAACAGGACGGAGGCGATCCGTGAGTATTATACGCCGCGGGCGGACCTTTACGGAGAAGGCTGAACATGCAGGAAACAAAACTGATCCTGCCCTGTCATTTCGGGCTGGAGGCAGTGGTAAAGAGAGAACTGACGGACCTGGGCTTTCGCGTGTCGCAGACAAAGGACGGCCGGGTCATCTGCGACTGTACGGATCCCGCACGGGAGATCGTCCGGGCGAATATCCGCCTGCGGACCCCGGAACGCGTGCTCTGGTGCATGGGGAGGTTTCGCGCGACGACATGGGACGAACTGTTCGAAGGCGTGCGTGCGATCGCGTGGGAGGAGATCCTGCCGCGGGATGCCCGCTTCTGGGTCACCAAGGCGTCGAGTGTGCGGAGCAAACTGTTTTCTCCCTCAGACATCCAGCGGATCGTGAAAAAAGCGATGGTCGAGCGGATGAAGACGCGGTATGCCACGGAACATTTTCCGGAGGACGGCGCCGCGTATCCGCTGCGCGTCTCGATCCTCGAGGATGAGGTGAGTGTCTGCCTGGACACCTCGGGGGAGTCCCTGCATAAAAGAGGATACCGCAGGACCAATGTGGCTGCGCCCATCGCGGAGAATCTGGCTGCTGCGCTGCTCATGCTGACGCCCTGGCGCGCGGACAGGATCCTGGCGGATCCGTTCTGCGGGAGCGGCACTTTTCTCATTGAGGCGGCGATGATGGCGGCACATATCGCGCCGGGCATCCACCGGGATTTCACGGCTGCGCACTGGGAGCAGCTCGTGCCCGCATCCCTGTGGAAAGAGGCAAAGAAAGAAGCCTATTCGGAAATCGATACCGGGATCGAAACGGATCTTCAGGGGTATGACATCGATCCGGCAACGGTGGAGGTCGCTAGAACAAGCGCGCGGGAAGCGGGTGTGGAGGAACTGGTGCATTTTCAGGTGCGGGATGTGGCGGATTTCAGCCATCGGAAAAAATACGGATTTCTCATCACGAATCCGCCCTATGGAGAGCGGCTTCAGGCTGCCGACGACGGGATGTTTGCGCTGTACCGCACGCTTGGAGAGCGCTATGCGGCTCTGGAGGACTGGTCCATGTATGTTATTACCTCCTACGCGGACGCGGAACGGGCGATCGGACGCAAGGCGGACAGGAACCGCAAGATCTACAACGGCATGATCGAGACCCGGTTTTATCAGTATTTCGGTGCGAGACCGCCGAAGAGGGAGAAGCATGCGTGAGGCTCTGCTGAAAAAAACGGCGAGATTTGCGGCGATCTACGGCATCATCGCGCTGACGGTCTGTTTCTGGCGGGCAGCGACCAAGCCTGTCATCCTGTCGGGGACGGTACAGGCCAGAGAGACAGTGAAAGAACAGGCGCAGCAGGAGGCGGAAGAAGCATCCGAGCCGCAGGTGCTGGCATTGACGGATCCCGCACCGGGCGCCGACTGCGATCTTGAGATCCCGCTGCCGATGGGAATGAGCAGCGAGGATGTGGAGATCACGAACCATTATCTGTCCCGACAGCTCAGGATCACATTGTTCACCAGAAAAGGAAATTTCGAAAAGGGGGAAGAACAGATCCTGGCCAAGAGCGATAAGGTGCGCGAGGCGGTCTATGTCCGTATGAACCGCGAAGAAGTGAGTCTGCGCTTTGCACTGACGGGACTGTACGAGCCGGAGAGTTCCCTGTCGGAAGGTGCGCTCCATATCCGGCTGTGTCCGCCCGGCGAATTGTATGACAGGGTGATCCTGGTGGATCCGGTACGGCCCGCCTCCGGGGAGGACATCACACTTGATGTTGCGGAGGCCTTTGCGGAACTGTACAGCAGCAGTGTGAACACACGGGTCTATCTCACGCGAATGGACGCAGCGCACAGCGAGGAAACGGTCCGGGCGCTGCTTACGGAAACGGAGCCGGATCTCTGTATCAGACTCTGCACCGGGGGACTGCCTGCCGGAGAGGAGGAGACCGCTGCCGGAACCGCGGGTCTCAGAGCAGGGTATAATGATACCTGGTTTTTACGGAAATATGACAATGCGTCCTTTGCCGATGCGCTGGCGGCCGGCATGCAGGAGACTTCGGGGATCCGTGTGACGGATATCCGTCCTGTGGGTCTGAACGATCCGCTGCTCGCTGCCTCGCAGGTGCCGGCAGCGATCCTGTCGCTCGGTGATCCGGCTGACTCCGCGGATGCGGCTTTCCTGACGGGAGAGGATACGGCGGCCGAACTGGCAAAGGGCATGTCGGAGGCTGTGAAAGAGGCGTTTGCGGAGCTGGAGGAGTAGATCCATGAAGATCATATTTGCAACGGGAAATGAAAACAAGCTGCGCGAGATCCGCGAGATCATGGGGGATCTGACGGAAGAGATCCTCTCCATGAAAGAGGCGGGTGTGGCCGCGGATCCCGAGGAAAACGGCAGCAGTTTTGAGGAGAACGCCGCGATCAAGGCGACGGCCTGTGCGGAACTGGCTACAGGGAAATATGCGGAGGATGTGGTCGTCATGGCGGACGATTCCGGTCTGGAGATCGATGCACTGGGAGGCGAGCCCGGCATCTATTCCGCCCGGTATCTGGGTCATGACACTTCCTATGACGAGAAGAACCGGATCATCCTGGAACGGCTGAAAGACGTCCCGGAGGAGGATCGCGGCGCCCGCTTTGTATGCGCGGTCGCGGCAGTGGTGCTGCCTGCGGGGAAACCTGCTGCGGAGGCCGGGGAGCCGCTCATCACCAGGGAAACGATGGAAGGACGGATCGCTCATGAGATCGCCGGTGCGAACGGCTTCGGCTATGATCCGATATTCCTGCTGCCGGAATACGGCAGGACCTCGGCGGAGATCTCGCCGGACGAGAAGAATGCGATCAGCCATCGCGGCAAGGCGCTTCGCGCCATGCGCGAAAAACTGCGGGAGGAATTGGCATAAACTGTTGACAGGCAGGCAGTGGATAGTGTAAACTATCCTTTGCGTCTGCGATATGCGGATGATGTGGCGAGGTAGCTCAGCTGGCTAGAGCACGCGGTTCATACCCGCGGTGTCGAGGGTTCGAGTCCCCCCCTCGCTATGAGAAGACCCCCGTGGGTAATACCCACGGGGGTCTTCTCATCCAAGAGAGTGAGTTGAACCCTCGACACCGCGGAGCGGTGGAGAGGTTGCTGCGCGCCAGTGGCGCGCGTTTAGCAACGACCGTCGTCATGAGGTGTCATCAGCGTAGCTGATGACGGAGTCCTGATGACCGGAGCGGAGACTTCGAGTCCCCCCTCCTCACGTAGTTGCGGTGTTTCTTTATTTCATTTAATATACACGAGTAGCACACGACTTTGTTACCTGCCTGTCAGGATGAGGGATAGGAAGATGAATGCACCGATGAGAGGACTCGGCCCCCGGGGATTTCTTACGGATGAGGAAAAAGAAAATCTCCCCAAAGTGGACAGAAAACTGATCAGAAGGATCCTGTCCTACTTAAAGCCCTACTGGCTTCAGTTCGCATTTGTATTTCTCGCGATCCTGCTCTCCGCGGTCGTTGGCCTGCTTCCGTCCATCATCACCGGAAAGATCGTGGATGAAGCGCTGCTCGACAGGGACATGGCGCTTCTCATCCGCCTGCTCCTGATGGCTTTTGCGACCCTTGCGATCTCCCAGATCATCGGTGTTCTGGAATCCTATATCAACGCCTGGATATCCCAGAAGATCATCTTCGACATGAAGAATGAGATGTATCACCATCTCCAGTACATGCCGCACTCCTTTTTCACCACGGAAAAACAGGGCGATATCATCACCAGGATGAACACGGATATCAGCGGCGTGAGCAGCATCATATCCGGGACACTCGCGAGCATCGTATCCAATGTGGCGACCGTGATCACGACGCTGGTCGCCCTTTTCACGATGAGCTGGCAGCTGGCTATCGTCGGCATCATCATCATCCCGCTCCTGATCCTGCCGACGAAGACTGTCGGAAAAAACCAATGGAAGATCCGCTCCGACTCCCAGGAAAAGAGTGATGAGATGAATCAGCTGATCAACGAATCGCTGAGCGTGAGCGGATCCATGCTCGTCAAGCTTTTCACGAGAGAAGAGCGGGAGTATGAACGGTTCAAAAAGGTGAATTCCGAGCTGATGGCCCTGAATCTTAAGGAACAGCGGGGCGGCAGCTGGTTCCGGGTCATCCTGGGGATGTTCACCCAGCTGGGGCCGCTGCTCATCTATTTCGCCGGAGGCTATCTGATCATCTCTCAGATGGATACGCGGCTGACCGTCGGCACGATCACCGCGATGGTGGCGCTGATCAACAGACTTTACTTTCCTGTTCAGAGTCTTTTGAACATCCATGTGGATTTCACCCGGTCGCTGGCACTTTTCACCAGGATCTTTGCCTACTTTGATATGAAGAGTTCCGTTGTCAGCCCCGAAAACGGAAAAAAGCCGGATGTCACATGCAGGGATATCCGATATGAACATGTGGCATTTTCGTATGATCCCGGCGTCCCGATCCTGAAGGATGTGAATTTCACTGTTCCCGGCGGGAAGATGTATGCCATTGTCGGGCCGTCCGGTTCCGGAAAATCGACCGTCGTCAATCTCATCCCCCGTCTCTATGATGTTTCCGCGGGCTCCGTAAAGATCGGAGAAACAGATGTCAGAGACTTCGACCTGTTCTGGCTCCGGTCGAACATCGGCGTAGTCACACAGGAGACCTATCTCTTTAACGGTACCATAAGAGACAATCTCCTGTATGCAAAAGAGGATGCCACGGAGGAAGAACTCATCGCCGCATGCAAAAACGCGAATATCCATGATTTCATTTCGTCCCAGCCGGACGGATATGATACGGTCGTCGGGAACCGCGGGCTCAAGCTCTCCGGCGGCGAAAAACAGCGTCTTTCCATCGCGAGGGTCATCCTCAAGGATCCGAAGATCCTGATCCTCGACGAGGCCACCAGCGCACTGGATTCCATCTCCGAAAACGCGATCCAGGACGCGCTTGAACTCCTGATGCAGGGTAGGACCAGCATCGTCATTGCCCACAGACTGTCAACGATCCTGAAGGCGGACTGCATCCTCGTGGTAAAGGACGGCGTGATCGCTGAGCAGGGAGACCATGACACGCTGCTCAAAGCGGGCGGGATCTACAGGGAACTGTATGAAACTCAGTTTCGCCGGATCCTTGAAATGGAGGGCACTGATGCACAGGGACCGGATGCGCGGGAGTCTGCGTATTGGGGAACGGTGGAAGAGGAGAATGTCGGTTTTTAGGAGTCTGCGGAAAGGTCTTGACCCTTCCTTCTCATCGTAATTATAATCAAAATGGTTTTTTATGCAGTCAATGAACAGTCGGAACAACAGGGGATGACAGAAGATGAGTTACTGGATCGCCGTGGTCGACGATGAAGCGCTCAGCCTGACAAACGCACGGATCCTGCTCGGTGAGGAGGGAATGCGCGTCAGCTGCCTTCGTTCGGGACCTGATCTGCTGAAATTTATTGAGAAAAACAGTCCGGATCTGATCATTTTGGACATTCTGATGCCCGAAATGAACGGATTTGAGGCTTTCCGCGCGCTGAGGAACTATGAGGACCAGGCCGGCAGACCGCATGTCCCCGTCATTTTCCTGACGGGAGAGCATGACAGCGCTGTCGAGCAGGAGGGTCTCAGACTCGGCGCGTCGGATTTTATCCACAAGCCTTTTGATAAGGAGATCATCTTAAGGCGCGTTCAGAATGCCATCACGAATACCAGGACGATCGAGACGCTCACCGAAGAGGCGATGATCGACAAAATGACCGGTCTTCTGAACAAATCGCGCGGAACGGAACGGATCTCAAAGCTGTGCTTGCGAAAGACCGGTGCGCTGATGATCATGGATCTGGACAATTTCAAGCCGGTCAACGATCTGTTCGGACATGACATGGGCGACCGTGTGCTGGAGAGCTTTGCCGATATCATCCGGAAGAATACCAGAGAGACCGATACCGTGGCCCGTATCGGCGGAGATGAGTTTCTGGCCTTCTATGAGGACCTCACCGATCAGAGCGCTGTGGTCTCACTCACATTGCGACTCAATACACAGCTGGCGGAAGAAGCGGCGAGGCTGATGGGGGAGGACCACGGGATCCCCCTCGGACTGTCGGTCGGAGTCGTCATGGTCCCCGAGTACGGACGGGATTATGAGAGTTTGTTCACACTGGCGGACCGTGCGCTGTATACTGCGAAGAAAAACGGCAAACACGGATACCACCTGTATTCCCGTCTGTCGGATGCGGAGGCGATGGATGCCGAGGATCCGGAGAAAAAACTGGACCGGATCCTGAAGATCGTTGAGGAAAGGACGGATACGGGAGGAGCACTGCTGCTCAGCAGCGATTCGTTTTCGCTGGTTTACCGCTTTATCATGAGATTTTATAAGAGATACGGCGGTACGGCAGCGCTGCTGCTGTTTACGCTGACACCGGAAGAAAAGACGGATAATCTCCGGATACTGGAGGAATATGCGCAGTTCAGGTCTGTGCTTGAGCAGACGCTCAGGATGAGCGATATCTTCATGCAGAACGGGGAGAACAGTTTCTTTATCCTGCTGACGGAGCGCACAAGGGCTGAGGCGGAAGGTGCGCGGAGCAGGATCCTGAGCAGCTGGGAGGAAACGGAGCACCGGGTGGAGATGAAGATCGGACATGCGTTCCGATATATCGATCACAACGGGGAAAAATCCGTATGAAGAGCGGCAGGAGATGGAATAAGGACGCGCTGCGGACGGCGATCCTCGGCAGCCTGACCGTCCTTTTTTTCGTCGCGATCATTCTGATCTATTACCGTATCGCGTACGAGGAGAGAAGGGACGGGATCATCAAGGACGGCAGGATGGCTGCCAGCCGGTCCGCCGATCAGTTTGAACGGTATCTTGCCACCAACTCGGATCTGGTCAAATTCACAGCTTATACATTAAATGAGATGATCGTGGCCAGGAAGCCCGATGAGGAGATCCAGGAGTTTCTCGTGGGCCAGTCCAGCGCGATCCGGAATGCCGTGATAGAGAATTCCACCGGGCTGTACGGGTATATCAACGGCCGTTTCTTCAGCGGGACGAACTGGACTCCGCCGGATGACTATGACGCCACGAAGCGTCCGTGGTATCAAAAGCCCATGCGGTACCCGGGTGAAATGACCATTCTGGAGCCCTATGTGGATGTCCAGTCGGGGAATACGATGCTGGCTCTCGGCAAGACGCTGTGCGATGCCGTCAGTGTGATCTCCGTGGACGTCTCCCTGAACCAGATGCAGAGACTGACCGAAGAGGCCGTGACAGACGGCGGCTCGGATATTGAGATGATCCTGACCGGAGCGGGCATGGTCGTGACGCATTCGGATCCGGCCGAAGTGGGTAAGGATTATTCCGCGGAGACGGGGACGCTCGGTGCCAAGATCATGCGGCATCTTGAGGATTCCAGGGAAAGTTATTTTGAGATCAGCCACGACGGGGTTCAGTATATTGTTTATGATGCCAAATTTGAAGGGGACTGGCATTGCATTTCCGTACATGATGCCTCCAGAGCCTTCGGATCGCTCAACAGGATTCTGATCTTCACGATCGTCAGTGTCATACTGATCGTGCTGATCATCGGGATCCTGCTGACCGTATCCGCAAGGCGCAGCATCGTCGCGCACCGCGCGCTTGCGGAAAATGAGGCCAGATCCGTCTTTCTGGCGAACATGTCTCATGAGATCCGCACGCCGATCAATACGATGATGGGCATGAACGAGATGATCCTGCGGGAGACCGGGGAAAAGCAGATCCATTCGTACGCGGAGGATGTGAAACGGGCCGGGGAGCAGCTTCTGGGACTGATCGACCAACTGCTGTATTACTCAAAGAACGGGAAAGAGACGGCGGCTTCCGGACAGGACGGGGATCCGTCACCGGTTCCGGAAGGGAGCGTGCCGCATAAACGGTTCATCGCTCCGGAGGCACAGGTGCTCGTGGTGGACGACACACCGATGAACCTGGTGGTGTTCGAGCATCTGCTGCAGAAGACGCGCATCGGGATCGACCTCGCGGGCAGTGCCGATGAGGGACTGGCGCTCACCGCAGTGAAGAAGTATGATATCCTCTTTTTTGATCACATGATGCCGGAGAAGGACGGGATCGAGGCATTGCATGAACTGCGCCGGCAGATGGACAACCCCAACCTCCGGACGGCGGCGGTCTGTCTGACGGCCAATGCGATCGAAGGTGCAAGGGATTTCTATCTGGGTGAAGGCTTTGACGATTATCTCTCCAAGCCGATCGACGCTCAGATGCTGGAATCGACGCTGCTCAAATATCTCCCGCAGGATAAGATCGCGGAACCCGCTCCCGGGGAAGAGGAAGGAGCGGAGACGGCGGAAGAATTCCCCGAAGAACTCCGCAGGCTCGGAGAACATGACTGGATCGATGTGGATGCGGGCGTCAGGTACAGCGGGACGGTCGGGGCTTATCTGCCGCTTCTGCGGATCTTTCTGAATGCCATTGATGAGAAACAGCAGGAACTGGATCAGTACTATGCTTCCGGAGATCTCGCGAACTATGCGATCAAGGTACATGCCCTGAAAAGTTCCGCGCGGATCATCGGAATGGCGGCATTCGGGGATGAGGCGCAGGAACTGGAAAACGCCGCAAAGAACGGGGATATGTCATTTATCAGCGGACATCATGCCGCTTTTCTCAGGGAAATGATGAATTACCGGGAACCGATATCCGAAGTCTTTGCGGAAGAAGACGATGACACCGGAAAACCCGAGGCGGATCCCGGGTTGATGACGGAGGTTTATGAAGAACTGAGCCGGGCAGCCGATGAGATGGATTGTGACAGACTGCTTGCGGTCTTTACGGACATGAAGGATTACCGGATCCCCGACGCGGATGCGGATCTGTGGAAGAAACTGGAAGCCGCTGCCAACAATTATGATTACGGCGGCGTGACGGATCTCCTGGACGGGCACGGTCGGGACTGAGAAAGGATCGCCATGAATCTGAAGAATAACGAGAAATTCATCATCTTCGTTTCCGTACTGGGATCTGTCGGACTGGCTGTCGAGGTCTGTCTGATGGGCTGGGAGTTCTGGGTGCCTGTCTGTATCGGCCTGGGGACGGTCGCCCTGTTGTGGGTCGGCCTGTCCGGCAGGATCAGTTATGACATCCGGAAGTATTATTATACGGGCTATGCTCTTCTGCTGTGTTTCTATCACGGCATCCACAAGACCAGCTTCTTTGACGCGGGGATCGTGGCTGCACTGGCGATGGCGACCTATTCGATCCTGGACAGTACCTATATGATGAATCTGTTTCTGCTGGAATACTTCGCGATCCTGTTCATCCATCTGATCAATCTGCCGGGCGGAGATCCGCTCGTCTATGACCGGCTGAACATCTCAAGGCTCCTGCTGCACACGGCGGTCGTGCTGATCATCTATTACAACAGTGTCAGGAACATCAACGAGAGACTGGATCAGGAGGAAGAAGACAGGATCAAGGATGAACGTGTGGCGCAGAATGATGCCAGCATGGAAGATTTCCTGTCCAATATCTCGCACGAACTGAGGACACCGGTCAATGTCGTCAACGGGATGTCGGATCTCCTGATCAAACGGGGAGCCGGATCGGAAGCAGATTCCATCAAGCAGGCAGGAGTCCGGCTGGCCTATCAGATCGAGGATATCCAGGATTATACGGAGTGCAGGAGAGGGCAGGTGTTCCTCGAGGAAGACAATTACATGAGCACCTCTCTGATCAATGATGTCGTCACGAGTTACCGGCTGCTCGATCATGCCGATGATCTGGAACTGGTGGTCGATCTGGCGCCGCAGGTCCCGACCATGATGCGGGGGGATATCAAAAAACTCC
Organism: Lachnospiraceae bacterium; assembly: GCA_017535945.1. Classification (GTDB taxonomy): domain Bacteria; phylum Bacillota; class Clostridia; order Lachnospirales; family Lachnospiraceae; genus Butyrivibrio. The sequence continues at coordinate 63,670 of JAFXTJ010000003.1, read as the reverse complement.
ACAAGATCTTCCGCCATCTGCTGGAAAACGCGGTCAAGTTCACGAGAGCGGGCGGGATCTGTGTCAGGTTGTATGCGGAGGAAGCGGATTACGGCGTCAATCTGACCATTGAGATGACGGATACCGGGATCGGAATGGACCGCGGCGCGATCCGCTCGGTGACGGAGGGGATGTATCAGGCGAACAGGAAGAGGAACCGCAGTGCGGGCGGCATCGGGCTGGGACTCTTTATCGTACACGGGTTTGCGCACCGGATGGGCGGATTTGTCAAGATCGAGAGTTCAAAGAAGGCCGGGACGACGGTCCGCGTCACGGTCCCGCAGAAGGTAGTGGATGCCAAACCCTGTCTGGCTCTGGCGGGATCGTTTGAGGGTGCGGTGCTGTTCCACGTGAGACCGGATAAATACAGGATCGCCAGGGTCCGGGATTACTATCGTAACATGGCGGCAAATCTCGCGGCCGGGATCCATGTACCGCTGTATGCGGCAGAGACCGTATATGAGGTGGAACGCCTCAGGGAGAAGCTGCACGCGACCCACGTCTTTATGGGACAGGAGGAATATGAGGAGAACCGCGGATATTTCGATGAACTGTCCAAGGAAGATATCGTGGTGGCGGTATCGGCAGGGCCGGAAGTGAAGGTCTCAAAGAACAGCAGGGTGATACTGATCCCCAAACCGCTGTATGCCTATCCGATCATCAAGATCCTGAACGAAGGGCGGGATGCCGGGGATCTCGTGGATCACAGCAAGTATAACCGGCCCGTGTTCAGGGGAGTGAAAGTGCTGGTCGTTGATGATGAGCCGATGAACCTGGTGGTCGCGACTTCGTTGTTCAGGGAATACGAAATGATCGTTGATACGGCCGGGAGCGGCCGGGAGGCGATCCGGAAATACCGTGATCAGGATTACGATCTGGTATTCATGGATCATATGATGCCGGAGATGGACGGCGTGGAGGCCATGAAACAGCTCCGGGCCGCAGCATCCGATCTTGGCCGGACCGCGGCCGTCATCGCACTCACGGCGAACGCCGTATCCGGCGCACGGGAGATGTTCATCAGGGAAGGCTTTGACGGTTTCATCGCCAAGCCGATCAATACATCCGATTTTGAGAGAGTGGTACAGCGGGTCCTGGCCGGCCCCCGGACGGCAGAGGGGGGTGAAGTGAGATGAATCTGATCAGAGCCATTCAGTCCGCTATTGCCGTTGTTAAGGATCCCGACAGGGATTTCACGGAGCGGATCTTCCTGATCCTGACATTTATGTCGGAAGCAGCCGTGGGGATCGCGTTTATCGGGGACCTTATCACCGGGGAAAACCCGTATGAACTCGTTGTTCTGATCGCGACCCTGATCGCGGTGCCGGTCATCGTGCTTGTGTGTCTGAGATACGGCAAACTGAAACTCGCCATCCGGCTGATCGTGATCCCGCTGGTATTCGTCATCCTGCCGGCGCTGTTCTTCTTCGGCGGCGGACTCGAAGGCGGCGGAGTGATCTGGAGCATCTTCGCGTTCATGTATGTCGGACTCGTGCTCAAGGACAAATGGCGGAACATCATGTTCACCCTGATCACGCTCGTCACAACGGGATGCTTTCTGGTGGCTTATTATTATCCGGGATCCGTCTATCCGCATATCCGCGGGATGTACTATGTGGATTTCTTCATCTCGCTGGTGATGGTCGGCGTGCTGTGCTTTGCCATGACCTGGTCGCAGGGACGTCTCTTTTCGCAGGAGAACAGGCGTGCGAAAAAGGAGGCGGAGAGAGCGGAGGAACTCACCCGCTCACAGAACCGCTTCTTCTCCAATATGAGTCACGAGATCCGCACACCGATCAATTCCATCATCGGGCTCAATGAACTGATCCTGCGCGATCAGAGCGCCTCGGATGAGATCGTCAGGGATGCGACGAGCATTCAGGGCTCCGGAAAACTCCTGCTGGCGCTGATCAATGATATCCTGGATTTTTCCAAGATCGAAGCGGGCAGCATGGACATCGTCCCGGTCAACTACCGGATCGGGGACATGCTCTCCGAGATCGTCAATATGATGTGGCTCAAGGCGCATGACAAGGATCTCGGTTTCGAAGTGAGCATCGATCCGGAGGTCCCCGTGGAGCTGTTCGGTGATGAGGTGCGTATCAAGCAGATCATCATCAACCTGCTGAACAATGCGATCAAATACACCCAAAAGGGAAATGTCGGTCTGCGCGTTGAGAGCACGGAGATCGACGGGGACACGGTGGAACTGACGGTCGCGGTGACGGATACGGGAATGGGGATCAAGAAAGAGGATCTGCCGTATCTGTTTGATGCCTTTAAGCGGGTGGATGAAGGGAAGAACCGTCATATCGAAGGGACGGGACTCGGCCTCAGCATCGTGAAACAGCTGGTTGAACTGATGGGCGGGACCATCTCCGTCGACAGTATCTACGGCGAGGGATCCACTTTTATGTTCCGGATCCGGCAGACGGTCACCGATCATGACCGGGTCGGCGATCTTGATATCCACAATCAGCAGGTTTTGAGGAGGGGCATGTACGAGAGCAGTTTCCTCGCACCCGAGGCCCGGATCCTGATCGTGGATGACAATGAGATGAATCTGGAGGTGGAGAGCAGGCTTCTCGCGGACACCGATATGGGGATCGACACGGCGAAAAACGGCAGGGAGGCTCTGGAAAAGTGCCTCAGAAACCACTATGATGCGATCTTCATGGATCACCTGATGCCGGAAATGGACGGGATCGAGTGTCTGGAAAAGCTCAGAGAGCAGGCGGGCGGATTAAACCGCAATACGCCCGTGATCATACTGACCGCCAACGCGGGGAGCGAAAACAAAGAACTGTATACAAGGGCCGGATTTGACGGTTATCTGGTAAAACCCGTTACCGGTGCGGCGATGGAGGAGATGCTCATCCGGCATATCTCCGCTGAGAAGGTCTTTCTCAGCAATGTGATGAAGGGTGACGACGAGGTGATCCATGCCGCTGACCGGTATACGGAGAAAGCCGCTGTGATCATCACTGCTTCCAGCATGTGTGATCTCCCGTATCCCGTGATCAGGAAGCTGCATATCCCCATCATCCCTTTCCGGATCCGGACAGAGGAAGGCGTGTTCAAGGACGGGGTCCATATGGACGCGCAGGAACTGATCCGTTATGTGAACGCCGGAGGGGAAGCGGTCTCCTCACCGCCGGATGAAGAGACCTATACGGAATTCTTCGCGGATGCCCTGCAGAAGGCGCATCACCTGATCCATATCTCGATCACGTCCAGTATGAGCAAGGAGTATCAGATAGCGAGCGAAACAGCCAGGGCTTTTGACAATGTATCGGTCGTCAATTCGGAGTGTCTCTCGTCCGCCGCGGGGATCCTGGTGCTGATCGCCTGCAAGCTGGTACAGCAGGGACTGTCCGCTCCGGAGATCCTGGCGGAGCTGGAGGAGATGAAGCACCGTCTGAAGTGCAGTTTTGTGATCGATACGACGGAATATATGGATAAGAGAGGGCTGGTGAGCCACAGGGTCGGCAGGATCGCGGAGATGCTGAACCTGCATCCCGCGCTGCGGATCAGAGATGACAAAGCGGGGATCGGCGGGATCTGGTTCGGCAGGACCAGAAGGGCCTACAGAAGGTATATCAAATATGCCCTTCCTCCGGATACAATCCCGGATGAGGATATCGTATTTGTCACTTATGTGGATCTGCCTGAGGAGACCCTGCACTGGATCGAAGAGGAGATCCGCAAGACCGCCTATTTCGAACACGTGATCTTCCAGCAGGCATCGGCTGCGGTCTCGTCCAACTGCGGTCCGGGTACCTTTGGTATCCTGTATATGCTCAAGTCGAACAAATCATACAATCTGTCCGCATTTACGGGAAATGTCAGGAGCAGGGAAGATACCGCCGTGAAAGAGGAAGGATCCGACGAGCAGGCTGAGGAAACACCCGTAAAAGAGGCGGAACAGACCGCAGAGCCTCCGAAGTCCGAAGAGACGGCAGAGGAACCGGCCGGTAACGCGGCACCTGCCGTGAGCCCGTGGCTGCAGCAGCTGTCCTGTATCGACGCAGAGACGGCGATCAAAAACAGCGGATCGGAGGATGCATTTAAGGCCGTATTAAAGATCTTCTATGATTCCATCACGGAGAAGCACGAGGCGCTGGAACAGTGCTTTGCTGCCGGGGACTGGGAGAATTATACGATCAGGATCCATGCGCTCAAGAGTTCCGCGAGGCTGGTTGGCGCGATGGAGCTGGGGGCGATGGCGGAGCAGCTGGAGATGGCCGGTAAAGCCGGAGATACATCCTATATCGGCGGGCATCATGCTGCCGCCATGGAGACGTATCTGTCATTTAAGGGAGCACTTGCCCCGGTGTACGGGGAGCAGGCGGCGGAAGAAGCCGGCAAGCCGGAAGCGGACGGGTTCCTGATGGAAAGCCTATATGAGGGACTGCGTGAAGCGGCGGAGGCGATGGACTGCGGTATGGTGGAGGAAATCATGAGGGAGATCGACGCCTATGCCATTCCTGCTTCCGAGAGTGAAAGATTCGGCCGGATCAAGGAGAAGACAGCAGCGTTTGATTATGACGGAATACTGAAAGCATTGGGCGCTAAGTAGGGGGAGGTGATCGGATGGACACACAGGCACAGGAAAAACTGGAGAAGGTCCTGCGGGGGGAGCTGCGGTATACCTCCGGGAATCTTGCATTCAATATCCTGATAACCAAAATGCAGAAGAAACTGCAGGCGGATCCGGGCGGGATGGATTCCTGCATGAATGAGATCGAACTGTTTCTTGCGAAATACCCGATCGTGGCGAAAGTGGATCTCGCCAATATCGCTGCACTTTGATGAACACTGACTGTAAGGAGGGACGGATATGCTGATCACATTGGAAGAGACCGTGAAACTGATCAACGAGGGAAAGATCCTGCATATCGCTGCGGACGATCAGCTGCTTGCGCAGCTGCCGAAGGGAAACTGGATCGGCGGAACGACCCCGTATTTTATCGGCAGTGACGGCGGTGTTTTTACGAAGGATCTGCTGTATGTGGATGAGATCGGATTTGCGGAGGATTTTCGCGTGTCCTGCTACGGCAAATACAATATTTTCCAGGTGGTTGAGGAATGCTTTGACAACGGTATGACGCTCCTCATCATGCCTTACGGGTCCGCGGTCGCGGCCAAGTACGCCAAGGAGGCGCCCGATGTGGAGGAACTGCTCCTGCACCCTACGCTCGGCTGGATCTCCGGTCTGGATCTGGACAAGGGCGGCGAAGCCAGGGTCTACGACGGGACCAGCGGGGAATCCTATACCGACAGGGCGGTGGCGATGTATCTGAGGCTGCCCGAAGGGAAGTCCGCCATGATCAACATGATCAACATCTTCACGGACGACAAGACGGATCCGGTGATCAGGTTTTATGACAACGAGCTGGCTGTCACGAAATGCAGCGTGAACGGCCAGGAAGTCAATTTCGCGGAATATATCGAAAAGAAGGGGATCAACACCAAAATGCCGCTGGTGGCGGACTATAACGGTTCGTATATCAATACCTCCGTCAAAGGTGTGGAAAACGGAACTGTCAGTTTTTACGCGCCGGTCTTCCGGAATGTCGATTACCGGTTTGCGACAGCCGTCGGCGATTACGCCGCGGAGTTTACGGCAAGGATCGATGCGGCGGCGGCTCATGATCCGGTGTTTTCCTTTAACTGCATCCTGAATTATCTGTACGGAAGTCTGTACGGGAAGAAGATCCCGCCTTATACGGGACCGGTCACCTTTGGCGAGATCGCCTATCAGCTGCTCAACCAGACGCTGGTGTACTGCGAGATCATGGGATAAGACGATGAATACGATCATCCGGATCAATGATACGGTAAACGGGTTCGCATGGGGGACCTTCGGACTGGCTCTGCTTCTGGGTACGGGCCTGGTCTGCACGGTGATCACCGGATTCTTCCAGATCGTGCACGGCAGGCACTGGTGGAGAGAAACCTTTGGGAGCATCGAGGGCAAGGGCCGCATCATCAATGACGCCGGCGCGCTGTCACAGTATCGCGCATTCTGCACGGCGCTGTGCGCCACCATCGGCACCGGCAACATCGCCGGCGTGTCCACGGCCATCTGTGTGGGAGGCGCGGGTGCGGTCTTCTGGATGTGGATCGCCGCGTTTTTCGGGATGATGGTCAAGTATTCCGAAAACGTGCTGGGGGTCTATTTCCGGAGGCGGAATTCGGAGGGCGCCTGGTCCGGCGGTCCCATGTATTATCTGCAGGATGGTCTGGGATCGATGCGGCACTGCAGGATACCGGGCAAGGTCCTGGGTGTTCTGTTCTGCGTGTTCACGGTGCTCGCGTCTTTCGGTATCGGCAATATGGGACAGATCAACAAGATCACCATCAATTTCGGGGAGACCTTTCTGTCGGGGGTGGATGCCGGACTGTTCATGGGGGTATCGCGGGTGAATCTGACGATCGGCCTGCTGCTCCTGCTGGTGGCTGCGGTCATCATCATGGGCGGTTTCCGGCGCCTCGCGGCGGTTTCTGAGAAACTCATCCCGCTCATGAGCATTGCCTACATCATCGGATGCCTCATTGTGATCGTCATGCACCTGACGACGATCCCCGCTGTTTTTTCCGCGATCTTTAAGTTTGCCTACGGGCCGCAGGCGGTCACGGGCGGCGCGGCAGGCACCGCGGTGCAGGTCGCCTTTAATACGATCAAGAACGGATGCAAGAGAGGTGTCTTCTCCAATGAAGCGGGACTGGGCTCCTCCGTCATGGTCCACAGCAACACCTGCGCCAGGGAACCGGTGAAACAGGGACTGTGGGGGATCGCGGAGGTGTTCCTCGACACCATTGTGATCTGCACCATGACCGCGGTCGTCGTCCTGAGTTCCGGTTCGATCGATCTGACTACCGGACTCGCGGTGGAAGGGGTCAATGACGCGACACTGGTGGCCAAAGCCTTCCGGGCCTGTCTGGGGCGTCCCGGAGAATGGTTTGTGGTGCTCTGTGTTACGCTTTTCGCGTTTACAACCGTCATGGGATGGTCCTATTACGGCGCCAAGGTCACCGAGTATCTCTTCGGCGTATTCTGGGCGAAGGTCTACCGGGTGGTATTCCTGATCCTCATTGTCTTCGGGGCGGTGATGGAATCCAATCTGGCCTGGGACATTTCGGATACTTTTAACGGGCTCATGATGATCCCGAATCTGATCGGTGTGCTGTCACTGACCCCGCTGATCATCAGGCTGACCCGCAATTATGCGGACCGCAGGTTCAGGGGCAAAGATATCGAACCGCTGCTGTCCTATGATCCCGATATCCAGAGGAATGCCTGCGCTGCCGTCAGAAAAGGGATGGACTGATCGGGGAGCGGCTCGGATCTGTGATATAATGGAACCGTTAATGTAAGGAGGAGCAACCGTATGAACGCAGGAACCCGCATCGTGATCTTTGCGTACCAGTACAGTGTCGTGGTCAAAGGGATCGAAAGAAATCTGGCGAATCTGGGATATGAAACGGAGATCATCTCCGACGCGGCGGATCTGGTCGGCAAGACATCCAACACAGAGGTTTTCATCCTGTATCTGCCTGCCGATATCCTGGAAAGTGTAACGACACAGGCTTCGCTGGGCGAGATCTGCAATATGGTCAGGCAGGGCGGACGCAATCTGATCCTCCTCGGCGAAAAGAGATATCACGAGGAACTGGTACAGCGGCTTCCGGCGATCGATGAGTTCGACTGGTATGACCGGCCGGTGCCGGCGGATATGCTCGGCCCCGCGGTGGAGAAGGCGATCGCGGAGACGGGGAGTACACGGGATAAAAAGAGGGTCCTGATCGTGGATGATGATCCTTCCTACGCGGGAATGGTCCGGGAGTGGATCAAGGATCACTACCGGGCGGATATCGTGACCAGCGGGATGAATGCGATCACGTTTCTCGCCAGGAACAGTGTGGATCTGATCCTGCTGGATTATGAGATGCCTGTCGTGGACGGACCACAGGTGCTGCAGATGTTCAGACAGGAAGAGGCGACAGCCCATATCCCCGTGGTGTTCCTGACCGGCAACGGCACCAAGGAGGCCGTGGAGCGCGTCATGAGCCTCAAACCGGACGGATATATCCTGAAGTCGACGACGAGGGAAAATCTGCTGGGGTATCTGCGGAAAAAGCTGGGCTGAGAGGATCCGTCAGGGCGTTCAGCCCCGTCCCTCAAAAAGCATCACATCGTGCGCCAGCGTCTCCTGATAGTAGGTGCTGTCCGCCCGGCGGAAGCCGAAGTGCTCGTACATGGGAATATTATCGATCAGGTTCGTCTCCAGGCAGATGCGGCAACCGTTTCGGTCTGCGTAGGAGAGCGCGACATCCATGATCTTCCTGCCGTATCCCTGCCGCTGGAATTTCTTCTTCGTTGCAAAGATATAGATATACCAGGTCTTGTCGTCCATCAGACCGGCCCGTTTGTTCCGGGCATACCGTTCAAAATCCTCCAGCCGGTACATGACGGGTTTTAACAGCAGTGTGTACGCACCCGCATCCGCCACACGGACATAGTCGCGCATCCCGACCTTTTCCGCCCCCGGCGGTTCGAGCAGCATGACGGATTCATATGAACCGCTGCAGGCGATCCCGGCTGTTGTCTGCAGCCGGCTTCTGAAATCGATGGTCATCATCCGGCAAAAGGTCTTTTCATCAAATCTTCCCCGGAAGACATGGAGGAACAGCGGATAATCACGATAGGCATCGATCGAGGTGCCGATGTAGCGGTCCAGGTTATCCGCGGACAGAAAGAGTTCCTCCGGGAATCCCAGCTGCCGCGCGTGATCGTAGAATTTTCTGACAGGCTCACTGATGTTCGCGAAGGGCATAGCCCGGATCCCCCTTTATGATATCAAGCATGATCCCGGCAACCTCCGGATCGAACTGACTCCCGCGGCCCTTCTCCAGTTCCTGCTTCACGGCATCCTGCGGCAGATACTGCCGGTAACTGCGATTGCTGGTCATGGCGTCATAGGCGTCCGCCACGCCGATGATCCGTGCGGCGAGCGGGATCTCCTCGCCTTTCAGACCGTTCGGATACCCCTTGCCGTCATATCTTTCATGATGCCATTTCGCGCCGATCCCGATGTCTTTCATCTCGGGCATCTCGGAGAGGATCTCGTAGCCGATGACGGGGTGACTTTTGATGATATTGTACTCGTCCGGTGTGAGCTTGGATGGTTTGTTGATGATCTGATCCGGCACGCCGATCTTGCCGATGTCATGCAGCAGGGCCATGTTGGTGATCTCGGAGATCTCTGACGCGGAGAGTCCCATCCGCTCGGCCAGCATCGCGGAATACTTGGCCACACGCATGGAGTGGCCGTTCGTGTACTGATCCTTGGCATCGATGGTCTTGGCAAGCGCATACATGGACTGGAGCGTGATGCGCTCGTTGGCTCTTTCCAAAATGGCATTGGCATTGTCCAGCTCTTTTTTCTTCTTCTCGTAGGCGCGGTTCTGGAATTTGATGATGATACCGAAGATCAGGGACACGAGGATAAGAGACTGGATGATGTCCACGGCGACGGCCTGATCCGTATTGAAATAGGTGACCGATTCCGGGTGTCTGACACTGTAGAAGATGCAGGCGCACTGGAAAGCGAGACCCAGACCGTATACGATATACAGGACCTTATGCCGGATGACCACCCAGCACATCACAAGTCCCATCAGCAGCCACAGCGGCATCCCGCCGTGTATCCCGCCGGAGGTAAAGAACATGACAGGGAAAAGAAGAAAATTCGCCACCACGGAGAACAGTACGGCGGCGTAGATGACGTCTTTGGCTTTGATCGAGAAGATGAGGCAGAAAAAGGCAAAGACGGTCGTGATCATGAAGGCGGCGATCGCCATCGGTGTGTTTCCGAGTACGATAGACAGGATCGTGGAGATAAACGCTCCAACGATCGCGATGATGACAGCGATATTGAAGATCTGCTGCCACAGGTCCCGGTCGCCGATGAGAAGCCGGTAGACCTTCCGGTATGCTCTTTTCAGTTTTGTCCGGATCATTTTCATGCCTGAATACCACCTGATGATCTATTATACCATGGATCGGCGGATTTGATACGGGATGTGCGAAACCTTTACAAAAATCCGCGTTTGGCTTAGTATGATTATGGATTTTTATGCAGGCACGGAGGGCGGATGCATGAAATTTCAACCTGAACGATTTGACCAGAGCAGGATGTACCGGCTGCTGTCCGTTATTTCGGCAGTAGTGGTCAATGTACTCTTTGCTTTTGTGATCAACAAACTGGGACTGCCGTTCTATCTCGATTCCGCGGGGACGATCTTTGTGGCGGCGCTGTGCGGGACCTTCCCGGGTGTCATCACTGCCGTCGTCACCAACACGCTTTGCAGCCTGTTCAATCCCTATGCCATCTATTACACGCTGATCAGTGTTCTGATCGCCATCTGCACCGCTTATTTTGTCCGCCGGGAACAGTATAAAAAAGTCCGTAACATCCTGATCTATATCCCGGCCCTGACACTGATCAGCGGTGTCCTCGGCACGGTCTTCCAGTGGATGCTCCTGGGCGCTCCGCAGTTTGACGATGTTGCGGAGACGGCCTCCATCATCGCCGGCAAGAACAGTATCCTCTTTTTTCTTGCGTCCCTGCTGCTGAATCTGGCACTGAATCTCTTTGACAAAGGGATATCTGCCGCCGCGGCGCTGATATCGGTGCATTTCATCCCGGCGGAGGTCAAGGAGATCATCCGGCATGGTGCCTGGCGGCAGAAGCCGTTAACCAACGTCGAGCTGCGCGAGATCCGCGGTCACAGCAGGAGCGGCCGCCGTTCCATCAGCCTGCGTATGACGATGATGCTGTCCATTGCGTCGCTCGCGCTGACGCTGGTCATGGGTGTCATCAGCGTGAACAGGCATTACGAGGACACCCGGGACCAGTATTCCCAGAACGCTCTGAATGCGGCGCGTTTTGCCGCTTCCGTCGTCGATGCGGACAGAGTCGATATTTATCTGCGGGACGGGGAGGATGCTCCCGGCTATAAAGAGACCCGGGGTGTCCTGTACCGCATCCGCGAGAGTGCGCCCGGCGTCAAATTCCTCTATGTGGTCAAGATCACGGAGGACGGCTGCTATTATGTCTTTGACTGCGACTCACCGGATGAGCCGGCGAATCCGCCAGGGTTCCGCGTGGATTTTGAGGAGGCGTTCCTCCCTTATGTCCCGGATATGCTGGCCGGCAAACAGATCCCGCCCATCGAGTCCAATGATGTCTCCGGGTGGGTGCTCACCACCTATTATCCCGTGATCAATGATATGGGCCGCACGGTGTGCTACGCCGGTGTGGATGTGTCCATGTCCTATCTGTCGGACTACACGAGAGACTTCGCGCTCAAGACCATTCTCGTCTTCTCCGGTTTCTTCGTCCTGATCCTGGGCTATGGCCTGTGGGTCTCCGGTCTGTATCTGATCTATCCGATCGGCAGCATCGCCGCCATGATCGACGGCTTCGATCCGGAGACCGAGGACCTGGATGAACTGGATGATAACGTGCGCAGGCTCCGGTCGCTGGACATCCGCACGGGGGACGAGGTGGAGACGCTTTACAATGCGGTATGCAAGATGTCCTCGGGTACGGCGGAGCAGCTGCGCAGCATCCGGTATCTTGCGGATTCCACCGCAAAGATGCAGAACGGCCTCATCATCACGATGGCGGACCTCGTGGAAAACAGAGACTCCGACACGGGCGCGCATATCCAGAAGACGGCGGCTTATGTAAAGATCATCGCGGAAGGCCTGAAACGCAAGGGTTATTATGCCGAGAAGCTGACCCCCAAGTTCATCTCGGATATCGTCACCTCTGCGCCGCTTCATGACATCGGCAAGATCCATATCTCCGATACCATCCTCAACAAACCGGGCAAGCTCACGCCGGAGGAGTATGAGATCATGAAGACGCATACCACCGCGGGGCGCGAGATCATGGAGAAGGCGATCAGCACGGTCAACGGGGAGAACTATCTGAAAGAGGCCAAGAACATGGCTGCCTATCACCATGAGCGCTGGGACGGCAAGGGGTATCCGGAGGGCCTCCACGGCCAGGTGATCCCGCTCTCGGCCCGGATCATGGCGGTTGCGGATGTCTTTGATGCGCTGGCATCACCCAGGATCTACAAACCGGCCTATCCTTTCGAGAAAGCGCTGGAGATCATCGAGGAAGGGGCCGGCGCGCAGTTTGATCCCAAGTGCGTGGAGGTATTTCTGGAATCCCTGACCGAAGTCCGGCTCGTCCTGGAGAAATATCAGGAGTCGTAGTACCGATGATCACATTCCTCGCAGCCCATCAACTGAATTTTATGCAGGCCCTGAGCGGGATCTGCGCCACCGTCATCCTGCTCCTCGTTATCGCCAAGGCACTGACGAGACGGCGTCGTTTCGTCATCATCCTGATGACGCTCACAGCCATGCTCCTTATTTCCTTTGATCGGCTGGCGTATATCTACTCCGGAGACATGAGCGACTGGGGATTCGTGATGGTGCGTCTCTCCAATTTCATCGTCTTCTTCATGACCTCCGGTATGGTTTTCTCCTACAATCTCTACATCATCGATCTGCTCACGGACGAAGGGAAGATGTCCGTTGTCCCGCTGCGGCTTAAGATCGTATCCGTAATGGCCTGTACCGGGATGCTGCTGATCATCATCTCCCAGTTCACCGGTATCGTTTACTACTTTGATGAGGACAACATCTATCACCGTGCCCCGGCTTTCCTGATCTGCTATATCCTGCCGGTACTCTCGCTGATGATCCAGTTCTCCGTGATCCGGCAATACCGCAGACTGTTCAGCCGGTTCATCTACATCTCCCTCCAGCTCTTCATCTTCTGCCCGGTCACCGCAGCGATCATACAGATCTGGGCGTACGGTCTTTCGCTCGTGAACATCGCGATGGTCTTTGTGGCGCTGTCCACCTATGTCTTCTCCTATCTGGATATCAATGAAAAGGTGGAGCGCGCCAGTCAGATTGAGATCGAGTATCTGCGGGAGGGGCAGAGCCGGATGCAGCGGCTGTTCAATCAGACGGCCACCGCTTTTGTGGAGGCGATCGATGCCCGCGGCGCCCATTCGCACGGACATTCTCAGCGGGTCGCGGACTATGCGAGGAAGCTCGCCGAGATGGACGGCAAGGACGAGGAGACCTGCAACGAGATCTACTACGCCGCGCTCCTGCACGATGTGGGTAAGGTCGGGACGCCGGACCGCATCCTGAAGAAAGAGGGGGAATTCACACCGGAGGAGGAAGAAGAGATCCGGCAGGAACCTTTCATCGCCAATCAGATCCTCTCCAAGATCAGCGAGCTGCCGTATTTAAGCCGCGCCGCGTACTATTATCACGAGCGTTACGACGGAAAAGGGTATCCGGAGGGGTTATCCGGCAGCAGGATCCCGGAGATCGCGAGGATCATCACCGTGGCGGATGCCTATGACGCCATGACGTCCAAGAGCGACCGTAACGACCCGATGCCGCAGACGCTGGTGCGGGAGGCGCTCGTCAGGAATTCCGGCACGGTATTCGACCCGAGGTATGCCAGCCTCATGCTCCAGCTCGTCGATTCGGACAGCTCCTATCAGATGAGGGAGGAGCAGGAAAATGTGGATGCCCTGCTTCACGGGGAATTCACCTGCCTGGAATACCGGAGCATCGTCACCTACGGCATCGCAGTGACCACCGGGGTCCTGCGGATCCGGTTCCGTGCGGTACCGGTGGATGCCTCGCCGGATGCCTTTTCCGCACCCGCCGTGATCCTGTTCGATTCCCTCGATGAGCGGATCCATGACACGGAGCAGACGATCGAGGCGACACGTTATGCGGAATACGGCGAACTGTGGTTCGACGGCCGCACGATCTGCACCGCCGCCAGAAATATGGAGACCTCCGTATCGGAGGATCCGGACGGGATGAAGGATGAAAACCTGTATGAGATCGAAAGCGTCCGGACGGGAGATCATGTGCGCATCAGACTGTTCCATGCCGGCTGCTGCAGCGAGGTAATCGTGGCGTTGCCGGACAATTCACGCTTTGCCTACATCGCCCTGACGGGCGAGAACTGCCGCATCAGCGATATCGAACTGAGTCAGGCGGGCGCGATCCGGGATGGCGATGAGATCCCCAGGATCGCCGATGAGATCAGTTACATCAACCGCCTGCAGAGCGATCTGCCCAATCTGCAGATCGAGGGATACCGGCTGGCCACTTCGCCGGGGGTGCGCGTCAATGACGGCCTGCGCATCGTCTTCCATACCATGAGTCTGCCGGCCGCCAATCTGGTCTGGCACTGCCCCTATGTCATCCTGTTCGGCGCAACGGACGGTGATCCGTCAGCGCCGGATTTCAGGGAATACGCATTGATCCGTTTTGACGGGGAGGAGCAGGAGACCGGGGAATACTCGGAAAACGAACTGGAATGCGTAAAAACGGAGGCATTCACCGACTGGGATGCCTGGAAAGCACTCAACAAGAAGGGATATGAGTGCCGGGTTGCGTTTTACCGGTTCGGCAGCCGGATCACCACCGTTACGGAAAACGGCGGCATCTCCATCAAAAATATCACCCGGATCAAAGACGGGGCAAAAGATATCTATGCTGCGGTCACGGGTGATCTGTGCGCCCTGACGGACATCCGGGTCCTTGGCCGGATCTGAGATCCGGCCGCAGCCGCCGGCCGGACGGATCCGTCATACGCTGCGGTTTCCGGCCAGGACTTCCCGGTAATCCGCCAGATTCCTTTTCAGTAATGCCGGGATATCCAGTTCATAGGGACATTTGGGCAGACAGGCCCCGCAGCTGATACACGCATCGATGCGAGCCATCTCCGTCTGCCATTCGTCACTCAGCCATCCTGCGCTCGGTGCCCTGCGGAGCATGAGACTCATGCGGTTGCACTGGTTGATCCGGATCCCCACGGTGCAGGGCATGCAGTAGCCGCAGCCGCGGCAGAATTCCCCGCTGAGTTCCTGCCTCTCGGAATCGATAAAGGCGCGGATCTCTTCATTCATCTCCGGTGTATCCGTCATATAGGAGAGCCATTCCTCCAGTTCACTCATGCGCTGGATCCCCCAGATGGGCATCACGCCGTCAAACTGTCCGATAAAGGCCATCGCCGCACGGGAATCCGTGATCAGCCCTCCCGCCAGGCCCTTCATGCAGATGACGCCCACGTCATTTTTCTGACACAGCCGGATCAGTTCAATCTCCTGCGCATCGGCCAGATAACTGATGGGATACTGCACTGTCTCATAGAGCCCGGATTCCGCGAGCTCTTTCGCCACACCGATCTTATGCGCCGTCCCTCCGATGTGCCGGATCAGTCCCTGCTCCCTGGCCTGCAGCATGCACTCGTACATGCCGGAGCCGTCGCCCGGACGGTAACAGGTATTCATCAGATGGAACTGGTAGATGTCGATATGATCGGTTTTGAGATTGGTGAGCGAGGTGTCGAGATCCCGCCGGAAATCCTCCGGCGTCTTTGCGGCCGTTTTTGTGGCGATGATGATCGCGTCCCGGCTGACATAACCGGTGCCGAAGGCTTCACCGAGTTTGATCTCGCTGTCACTGTAGGCTCTGGCCGTGTCGAAGAAACGCATGCCGCCGTCATAGGCTCTGCGCAGGATCTTAACGGCGTCCTCCACGGATACACGCTGGACGGGCAATGCGCCGAATCCGTTCTGCACCGCCTCGATCCCGGTCCTCCCAAGTCTGATCGTTTTCATGTCCTCCTCCCCGGATCACTTCCGTAATGACCGTTTATATGCCGCCTCCAGAAAACCGATGTTCATCAGGGCAAAGAGCAGGAGATACACCGGCATGATCCCGATCCCGCACCATGCCTGCAGCTGCCCGAAGACCATCGGCATAAAGGTGCTCCCCACATAGGCGGATGCCATCTGCAGCCCGATCGCCGATGCGCCGTAACGTCTGCCGAAATTGACGGGCGCCATATGCTGGATCGCCGGGTAGACCGGTCCCATGCCGGTCCCGATGACGAGAAAACCGATCGCCGCGGGGAGATAATGCGGCACAGGCAGGAAGACCAGCAGGATCCCGGCAAGTTCCGCCGCGATCCCGATGCGGATCAGCAGCTTGTCCCCGAGACGGTCGGAGGCAAATCCGGAGAGGATCCTGCCGAACATCAGTCCGCCGAAGATGAGGGAACCGAAAGAGGCGATCAGTTCATCGGACAGTCCCGCCTTCGTTCCCGCGAAATAACTGGGCACCCACAGGAAGCAGGTGGCCTCTCCCGCGCAATAGGCATAGAATCCGATCAGCGTGAGGATCACGCCGGGGACACGCAGGGTCTCCCCGATCCCGGCGCGGTCGGTTGTTTCTTCTCCGGTCTCCCCCTCGCTTTTTTTCCACAGCGGGAGGGAGATGATGCAGATCACGAGGATCCCCGTCTGGATGAACGCGGTCCAGCGGTATCCCTCGTTCCAGCGCGCATACTTCAGTGCCAGCGCCATGATATTGGGACTGATCACGGCGCCCACACCATAGAAGCAGTGCAGGAAATTCATGACGGCGCCGGAATAGTGTTCGGCCACATAATGGTTCACGGCCGCATCGATCGCACCTGCTCCGAGGCCGTAAGGAACAGCGATCAGGAACAGGATCTCAAACCGCGTGGCGGCGGAGAATCCCCATAATCCCACGACGGTTGCCAGGATCGAGACGGTGACGATCCATTTCGTGTGGAAGTACCGCATCAGCCATGCGCTGAGCAGGGCGGAGATGATCGTCATGAAGCAGATGGTCATGGACAGATATCCCGCGTAGGAGGACGGCACGCCGAAATCAGCCTGCATCCTGGGCCATCCGGAACCGAGCAGGGAATCCGGCAGCCCCAGACTGACAAAGACGAGATAGATCACGGCGATCAGCAGATTGGTCATGGCAGCTCCTTTTCTTTCATAGGGTCATGTTATCCCATACGGATGCTTTATACAAGTGAAATCTGCGGCGGAAATGCCGCCCTCGACATGCGTGTCCGGACATAGTATAATCACTTGCGTATGTTGATGGAGTTTCTGAAAATACATCAATTGAATCTGCTGTTGATGATGAGCGGGATCTGCGGGATCACCACTCTTTTCATGATGCTCTCCAGGACCTTTTCCGGCGGGCGCAAGTGGATCCTGGTCTATCTGGAGTTCAGCAGCACGATCCTGATGATTGCTGACCGTTTCGCCTATCTCTACCGGGGGGATGCGAGCACGCTGGGATACTGGATGGTCCGCGTGAGCAACTTCTTTGTCTTCCTGACCATGCTCGCGCTGCTGCATGCCACCAACCTCTATCTGATCGATCTCCTGCGCGGCGAGGGGGGGCTGACGGAGGTTCCGCTGACGCTGCGGATCGTGGAGATGCTCGTCACGCTTGGGGAGGTTATGCTGATCGTCTCCCAGTATACCGGCTGGTACTATACATTCGACGAGAAGAATAATTATATCCGGGGGGCGGCATATCCGGTTTCCTATGTCATCCCCGTCATTGTCATCGCAGCCCAGTTAAGCGTAGTCTGGCGATACCGGACCCGGATACCGGGCCGGATGCGGCTCGTGCTGACACTGTTCGGCATCGTGCCGTTATGCACCTCCCTCCTGCAGTTTTTCTGCTACGGGCTCTCTCTCACCAATCTGAGCATCGCGGTCCTGTCGGTTCTCCTCTTTGTTTTCTCTCTCATGGAACTCAATGAGAATCTGACCCGGGCGACGAATATCGAGATCGATTTCCTGAAGCAGGAGCGGCAGACCAGTCACCGCCTGTTTGAACAGACCGCCATGGCACTCGTCAACGCCATTGATGCCAAGGACTCTTACACACACGGACATTCCGCCCGCGTGGCGGATTATTCGCGGCGGATCGCGGAGATGAGCGGGATGGATGAGGAGGAGTGCGAGGAGGTCTACTTCTCGGCGCTGCTGCACGATGTCGGCAAGATCGGCATCCCGGAGAACATCATATCCAAGGTCGGCAAACTCACGGATGAGGAGTACGAGATCATCAAGCAGCATCCCGTGATCGGCGAGCAGATCCTCTCGAGCATCGCGGAATACCCGTATCTGAGCATCGCGGCCATGCATCACCATGAGCGTTTTGACGGAAAAGGGTATCCCATGCACCTCAAGGGGGAGGATATCCCGGAGATCGCGCGGATCGTCGCAGTGGCGGACGCCTACGACGCTATGACGTCCAAGAGAAGTTACCGTGAGCCGATCCCCCAGCAGATCGTGCGCGAGGAGATGATCAAAGGCTCCGGCACCCAGTTCGATCCCAAGTATGTGAAGCTCATGCAGCACCTCATCGATCTGGACACGGAATATATGATGAAGGAACGCGAGGAATTCCGGGAATTCGGCGGCGGCAATGAATTGCACTGCAAGAGGGACCGGGACGATATCTCCGAGGGGATGCTCATTACACCCGCGACGACCACGGTCACGCTGCGGGTGAGGCCGGAGGCATCCGCGCCGGATCGCATCCCCGCTCCGTACCTCATCCTGTTTGACTCGCTGGACGGCCGCGTTCATGACGAGGAACGGACCATCCAGGAACTCAACTATGTGGAGTACGGCACCATTGATTTCAAGGGCAATGCGGAAGCCGGAGAAGCCAGGCGCATGGAGAGCCATATCGAGGATATCCCGGAGAAAAGGGACAAGAACGGCAGTTCCGTCGCTTATACAATGGAGGCGGTGCGTTACAAGGATCATCTTCGTGTGCGTATCCACGGCGGCGGCAAGAAGATCGAAGTCATCATCGCGCTGCCGGACAGCACCCGCTACGCCTATATCGGGATCACGGGCGCCTACTGCCATATCTTCAATCTCAATATCATCAAATCCGAAGAGGAGATCGGAGCGGACGAGATCCCCAGGATCGCAGAGGAGATCAGTTATATCGACGGTCCGGAGGGAGATGTGCCGAGCATTCAGGTGGATGGCTACCGGACCGAGGCGACCGAGGGCATCCCGATCCGCGACGGCATGCAGCTGGTCTTCCATGCCAAGAATCTGCCCACAGCCCGGCTGGTATGGCATTGCCCCTTTGTCGATATCTTCTATTCGGAGAACAGGCGGGTCGACGGAGAGGATTACCGCGAGTATGCGCTGATCCGTTTTGACGGGGAATATTGGGAATCGCACGAGCATGCCTCCAACAAGATGCTTGTGGGCCGTACGGATGATTTTGCGGGCTGGGATGAATGGAAAGAGATGTACAAAACCGGTGTGGAATGCACCGTGAAATTTACGCGCAAGGGCAATACGATCACTACTTCCACGGTCAATGCCGGTATCCTGGTCAAGATCACCACGACGCTCATTGACGGTCCGGATGACGTGTATGTGGCGCTCACCGGAGATCAGGTCGTGCTGACCAATATACGGATCAACGGATAAGCAGAGGGCGCGGAGGTTACGGCGTTGAATTATCATAAGATCACGGGGGATAATCTGGAGGAGTATACGGATCTCCTGCCGCCCGATATCGCGGAATGCATCGGCCGGGAATATTTCAGGGCGATCGCTCTCGGGGAAGCGGGCGAGAACAGATCGGTCCTCGTGTATGAGTTGAAAAACGCGGACGAGGAAGAGGAAGCCACCACCGCGGAGCTGTTGTGGCTGCATAACAGCGGAGACAGGCCGGCAGGGGAACTGCTGGAGGCATATAAGGAAGCGGCCGCCGAGGAGGAAGTGACCCGCACGGCATACGAGTTTGCCGGATGTGATGAAGAACTGAAGCAGGCATTGGAAGCCGCCGGATTCACGGCCGAAGAGCGGGAGAGCCGGGATCTTGTCGTAAGCCTGGAGGAGATCGCCGCCCTTCCTGTGGCCAGAGGGCGTGTGCCGTCCTACATCACGAGTCTGGAGGGACTTATGGTGCGGCAGTACCGGCGGGGTATCATGGATTCCCTCTTTCACAAGAAGAGGGGGGTTTATGAAGACCTGGCGTCGCTTCCCATGACTTTTTTTGATGTACAGGTCTCCGGATGTGTCTTGGCGGACGGAAGAACAAACGGATTTCTGCTGGTCCACGCTCTTCCCTCGGGACAGCTCATCGTGGGCTATATGTGTGCTTTTGAGCCGGATATGAAGGTCAACATGGCGATGATGATCCGCCGGTCCATCCAGGCGGCAGCAGTGAAGTATCCGGCGGACACCCGGGTCATCCTGCGCAGATATAATGAAGCAACGGCGAATCTGACGGCCAAACTCTTCCCGGATAAGAAAGGGGCCGTGGTACTGGCGGGGGAGAGAGAGGAGGAATAAGGAATGCTCATTGATTTCAGCAGGATGTCCTACCTGAATACGGGGACGATCATCATGGATTGTGCGGCGGTCTTCCTGCTCGTCGGCATGATCGTGCATACTTCCTATTACCGCAGGCGCGGCAGCGCGGCGGACCGGATCTTCTACGGGATGCTGATCGTGGATATCATCGCGGCATTGGCGGACGGCTTGAATTTCTCTCTGGAGAGAAGTCCTCATCCGGCGGCGGCCGGTCTGATCATCGCCGGAGATACGGTGTTCACCATGGCGTTTGAGACCTTATGCTTCATGCTGGTCCTGTTTCTTGATGTGCGGGCGTACGGTTTTTCCCAGGAACGGCGGCGCAAATGGAATCTGTATGCTCTGCCGTTTGTGATCACCATACCGGTCATTCTGGGCAATGTCTTTTTCGGGTATCTCTTTACGATCGAACCGGGCACGATCTATCAATACGGCGGATACTATAATCTGATCTTTGTCGCGCCCGCGATCTATACGGTATTGGCCGTCATCCTCATCGCCAGGATCGACAGGCATCTGGTGCCGATGTTTCTCCTGATGCTGATCGTCAGAGTCTACGGCGGCAACTTCGCCCGGGGAATCTCCTCCACACCCGTTGTCTTTGCCGTGGGTCTGGCCTATGTCCATATCCATATGATGAATCATACCTTTTATGAAGAGGAGGTGCGGCCATGATCCTGGCGGAACGATCGGCTGTGACCGTGTATTCCGATGTAATGGCCTTTCTCATGATGCTGGGTCTTGTATGTCTGTCGAGCCGGCTGAGGAAGCGGGAGACAACGGGAGAAAAGCTTTATTTCGTCCTGTGTCTGGCGGTCATGGTCGATGCCGTATGCAGCAGCATCTGCTACGCGTTGCACGAGCAGCCTTTCGGCGCGACGGCCGAGCTGATCTTCAAGACGATCCTGGAGATGTCCATGCTGGTACTCGCCTATTACTGGCTTCTTTATGTTGACTTCAAACTCTTCGGCAGCAAGGATCATCTCATCCGCAGGCTGGGGGTCCTGTTTGTCCCCATTCTGGCCGGCGCCGTGGCATTGGTGATCAACCTGTTCACAGGCATCGTCTTCACGATCGGTCCGGATAATCATTACGTGCCCACGGTGCTGTATCATGTGCTCGAAGGACTGGAGTATTACTATTTTCTCCTGTCCCTGATCCTGTATGTACAGAGCCGCATGGAGGGCAGGCAGGTGCATTTCTTCCATATCGCACCGGTCCTTTTGCCGACGATCGCGGGTACGTTCATCAATATCTTTACGCCGTATTCCGCCGCGGCATTGGGGTTTTCCATCGCGCTGATCTTCATGTATTTTTCGATGATCGACGCCTGGCGATTTGACGATGCCGAGACGGGATTGTACAATAAGGAATATCTCTCCTATGTGATCGCAATGGTCCAGGACGGCCGCAGGGAATGCCGCAATGTCCTGACTTTTGAGACGAAGAGCAATCCGGAGGCACTGGCGGAGATCCTCAAGCGGGATGCGCCGAGGGACGGCGAACTCATTCACACCGGAGAGGGACGGTTCGTGCTCCTGCTGGAGCAGGGCGAGAAATCGGCACTGAAGCTCCTGCAGACGCTCATAGAGGAAGCGGCGGCGGAGTATGACGAGGCGCACAAGGGACAGGAGATCGCGCTCACGCAGACCTGCCGGATGCGCCGCAAGGGAGAAGACACGGCGGCTCTCATTGCTGCCTGTCGATAGAGAAAACTGTCAACAGAAAGGAGAATGAAGACATGTGGAATCGTGCAGACCTGAAGGCTAAGGGAAAGGAAGCCTTCAAAAGAAACTATTGGCTGAGCGTGCTGGTAGCGCTCATCCTGTCCGTCATCACGGGCATCTCCAGCTCGAGCAGCAGTTCGGGCGCCAGCAACGGGGCATCCCAGGCGACCGGGAACGGCAACAGCCTGCAGGCCGCGCTGGAACAGATGGGGGGAGTCGAAGCATTTGCGCTTGTGGCGGTCATCCTCGGCATCCTCGCAACGCTGGCACTTCTGTTCATCGTGCTTGACATCCTGGTGTTCAACCCGCTTCAGGTTGGCTGCAAGAACTTCTTCCTCAAAAACAGCGATGCGAACGCGGATCTGAACACCCTGGGCGCCGGCTTCAAACCCCGCTGGGGCAATGTCGTCGTCACAACACTACTCAGGGACATCTTCCTCGCTCTGTGGTTCTGCCTCTTTATCATCCCCGGGATCGTCAAGTGCTATTCCTACCGTCTGGTTCCCTATATCCTGGCGGAGAATCCGGATATGAAGCCCACGGAGGTCATCACGCTCTCCCGTCAGATGATGAACGGACAGAAGATGAATGCGTTTATCCTGGATCTCTCCTTCATCGGCTGGGTGCTCCTCGAGTGCATCACGTGCGGCATCGCGGGTGTCTTCTATGTAAGACCCTATATCAATGCCACGGATGCAGAGCTCTACAAGGCCATCAAGGCCGGTTATGCGCAGCAGGGAAATACGGTTGCGTAAAGCATGATCGATCCCCCGCCGTTCAGCGGCGGGGGATTCTTTTGCCTGCAGGGATATGACGCCGGCGGCATCTGTGAGGAGGATATATGATCCGGACAATAGAGATCGCGGATATGCATGCGCTGTTTGAAATGATGTCGGAACAGGAATACCGGCCGGATCTTAAGCGCTACCGGAATCTGTTTGTCTATCGCGGCCAGCCGGATGCATCCTATCGGATCGTCACCAGTCTGCAGCGGACCTGCAAGGGTCTGAAAAAGGAACTGGAATTCAGTATCCTGTCGAATTTCACCAAATACGCCGCGCTGGAAGAACCTACCGTGGAACGCAGCGTATGGCACCAGCTGATCCTGGGGCAGCATCACGGCCTGCCGACGAGGCTGCTGGACTGGTCCTATTCTCCGCTCATCGCCACGCATTTTGCGCTCACGGAGGATAGTCTCTGCGAGATGGATCAGCATGATTGCGTGGTGTGGCGCATGGATGTGAACGAACTGCACCGGATGCTGCCCGAGCGCTACCGCGCCGTGGAGAAGAAGAGCCGCACGACGGTCTTTTCCGTGGAGACGCTTCAGGAAGCCTGCGGGAGTCTGGAACAGTATGATGCGGATATGGCGGGCAAGGCCATGGTGGTGATCGAACCGCCTTCCGTGGATCCCAGGATCGCCAATCAGTATTCCTTTTTTTCGGTCATTCCGGACGATATGACCGATATCGAGGGATTTCTCGATTCTTCCACCGATCAGACCGTGCGATATCTTATCAGGAAGGAGCTGCGCTGGCAGATCCGGGATTTCCTCGATCATCAGAATATCAACGAGCGTCTGCTCTATCCCGGTCTGGACGGCATCGCCAGATGGCTCGGCAGACATTACTATGTGATGTGATAGGGAACGGAACAGACGGATACGCTTTAAGTGAAATACTCCGGGTGATCTTTGAAATGTGCGATCATCTCACTGGTGAGACTGGCGGTGCGCACAGGCGGTTCAATCCCGTTCCTTTCGTGCCACGCGGCCTCGGAGAGCTCCGACGGATCCCGGACAATGGTATCATCTCCGTCCACATCGCAGTAAAATCCCACCAACAGAGCACCGTCAAAGCCCCAGGGCTGGGACTTGTAGTATCGGATATTCTTCACATGCAGCCCGACTTCCTCCATCACTTCCCGGCGCACGGTATCCTCGAGCGTCTCTCCGATCTCGCAATAGCCCGCCACAAGGGACAGACCGCGGTAGACACGGCCGCTGGTATTATAGACGCTGGACTGATGCCCGGGGGAGTAACGGGAGAGGATGATCCTGTCTCCGTTTGTCACGCCGATGATGACGGCGGGATTGATACGCGGGTAACTGACCAGACCGCAGGACGGGCAGCGCAGGGCGCGTTCTTTTTTGTCCGGTACGAGCGGTGTCCCGCAGGCTCCGCAGAAGCGGTGATAGCGGTACCATCCGCGCAGATGCCACGCCGTGGCGCCGGCAAAGCACAGTTCCTGCGGCTGTCCTCTGCGCAGCAGCCTCGTGGTGAGCTTTGTAAATCCGGGCAGCACGGGTTCCCCGCCGGCGGTGTCGAGAAACACCGCGGTATCATCGATCCGGAAGAGATAGCGCAGGGAGGAGATCCGTCCGGGTTCCTGCTGCAGATAATCCAGCACGCGCGGGAAGACGAGCTTCGGCGTCACGGGGTATTCATCCGTGACCGGACGGTCCGGCACATGGCCCGTGTCGTCAAAGACGCGTACGAAGAACTCCGCCCCTTTTTCGGCGAACGCGAACACCACGTCGTCGTCCTGCGGCGGCGCGGGGTGGTAGGCATTATTCAGAAAAACCGGTGCGATATCCTGCAGCATACGGATATTATACCATGAGACGGTTGCATTTTGGACGCGGATTTCGTAGAATATCTTGTTAACTATCGTCAATACCTACAAAGAGAGGCAGGCATTATGTATTCCAAAGTCAGCACGGACCTGAATTTTGTCGAGCGGGAGAAGCAGATCGAGCGCTTCTGGAAGGAGGAGGACATCTTCGGAGAGTCCATCCGCATCCGCGAAGGCAGTCCCATGTATATGTTCTATGACGGGCCGCCGACGGCCAACGGCAAGCCGCATATCGGTCATGTGCTGACCCGCGCCATCAAGGATATGATCCCCCGCTACCGCACCATGAAGGGCTATGATGTCCCCCGCAAGGCCGGCTGGGACACGCACGGACTGCCGGTTGAACTCGAGGTGGAGAAGGCGCTCGGGATCGAGGGCAAGGACCAGATCGAGGCCTACGGGATCGAGCCGTTCATAAAGAAGTGCAAGGAGAGCGTCTGGAAGTACAAGGGCATGTGGGAGGATTTCTCCGGCACCGTCGGTTTCTGGGCGGATATGGACAACCCCTACATCACCTACGATGATGATTTCATCGAGTCCGAGTGGTGGGCATTAAAGGAGATCTGGGACAAGGGCCTGCTCTATAAGGGCTTCAAGGTTGTCCCCTACTGCCCGCGCTGCGGGACACCGCTGTCCTCCCATGAGGTGGCACAGGGCTACAAGGTCCTGAAGGAACGCTCCGCGGTGGTGCGGTTTAAGGCAAAGGGAGAGGACGCGTATTTCCTCGCCTGGACGACGACGCCCTGGACGCTGCCCTCCAATGTCGCGCTGTGCGTGAACCCGGAGGAAACCTATATCAAGGCGAAAGCGGCGGACGGTAATGTTTATTATCTGGCACAGGCGCTGGCGGATACCGTTCTGGGGCCGCTTAAGAAGGACGAAGCGGAGGGTCCCGCGTTCGAGGTTCTTGAGACCTTCACCGGCAGGGAACTGGAGCACCGGGAATACGAGCCGCTCTATGAATGCGCTGCGGAGGAAGCGGAGAAACAGCATAAGAAGGCGTTCTTCGTCGTATGCGACAGCTACGTCACCATGACCGACGGTACCGGTATCGTCCATATCGCGCCGGCCTTCGGTGAGGATGACGCACAGGTGGGCCGCAAGTATGATCTGCCGCTCGTACAGATGGTCGATGAGCAGGGCAAACTCCTGCCCGAGACGCCCTTCGGCGGAATGCGATGCAAGCCGACCGAGAAGGAGATGCAGGAGGGCGCCGTGAGCGCCGATCCGGAGGTGCTGAAGGACCTCGACAAGCGCGGCCTCCTCATGGCGGCGCCGAAGTTTGAGCACGATTATCCGCACTGCTGGCGCTGCGGCACGCCGCTCATCTATTATGCCCGCAGCTCCTGGTTCATCAAGGTCACGGCGGTCAGGGACGATCTCATCCGCAATAACAAAGAGATCAACTGGGTCCCGAAGAATATCGGAGAGGGGCGTTTCGGCGACTGGCTCGAGAATATCCAGGACTGGGGGATCTCCCGCAACCGTTACTGGGGCACGCCGCTCAATATCTGGGAGTGCCCGGACTGCGGCAATCAGACCGCTGTCGGCAGCAGAAAGGAGCTTGCGGAGAAGACCGGCGATCCGGCGGCGGAGACCACGGAACTCCACAGACCCTACATCGACCGCTATGTCATCAAATGCGACAAGTGCGGCAGCGACATGAAGCGTGTGCCGGAGGTCATCGACTGCTGGTTCGATTCCGGCGCCATGCCGTTCGCACAGCTGCATTACCCTTTTGAGAATAAGGAGCTCTTCGAGAAGCAGTTCCCGGCGCAGTTCATCTCCGAGGCGGTGGACCAGACCCGCGGATGGTTCTATTCCCTGCATGCCGAGGCGACGCTCCTCTTTAACAAGCCGGCCTTTAAGAATGTCATCGTCCTGGGACTCGTGCAGGACGAGAACGGACAGAAGATGTCCAAATCCAAGGGAAATGCGGTGGATCCTTTTGAGGCACTCGAGACCTACGGCGCCGATGCGATCCGCTGGTACTTCTATACCAATTCCGCCCCCTGGCTGCCCAGCCGCTTTTCCGGCAAGGCGGTGCAGGAAGGGCAGCGCGGCTTCCTGGGAACCCTGTGGAACACGTACGCGTTCTTCGTCCTCTATGCCAACATCGACGGCTTTGATGCGGCGAAGTATGCGCTGGAAAAGGACAAGCTTGGCCGGATGGACCGGTGGATCCTGTCCCGTCTCCATTCGACGGTTGCCGGCGCCGATGAGGATCTGGATAATTACCGGATCCCCGAGGCGGCCAAGAAGCTCGCGGGCTTTGTGGACGACCTCTCCAACTGGTATGTAAGACGCAGCAGGGAGCGTTTCTGGGCGCCCGGCATGGAGCAGGACAAGATCAACGCCTATATGACCCTGTGGACCTGCCTCACGGAGATCTCGAAGGCGGCGGCACCGATGGTCCCGTTCATGACGGAGGAGATCTACCGCAATCTTGTATGCTCAAGCTTCCCCGGGGCACCTGCCTCGATCCATCTGTGCGATTATCCCGCGGCGGACCGGTCGATGATCGATCCCGCGCTGGAGGCCGTCATGGACCGCGTACGCGATATCAAGGTCCTGGGCAGCGCCTGCCGCAATGCCGCGTCGATCAAGAACCGCCAGCCGATCGCGAAGATGTATGTGCGCATGTCCGGGGAGGACGGCGCGGCCATCCGTCAGGATGCCGAGGCGCAGGAGATCCTGAAGGACGAGCTCAATGTAAAGGATCTCGTCTTTGCGGACGATGTGCGCGAATACACCAGCTATTCCTTCAAGCCGCAGCTTAAGACCGTCGGACCGAAATACGGCAAGCTCGTGGGAGCCATCGGCGCGGCGCTGAAGGAACTGGACGGCAATGCCGCCATGGATACCCTGAACAGTGCGGGGACGCTGGATCTTACGGTGAACGGAGAGAGCGTGCAGCTGACAAAAGAGGATCTCCTCATCGAGATGACGCACAAGGAAGGCTATATCTCCTCCGAGGATCACGGGATCACGGTGGTGCTGGATACCAATCTCACGCAGGAACTTGTGGAGGAGGGTGTCGTCAACGAGGTCATCAGCAAGCTGCAGAACATGCGCAAGGATTCCGGTTTTGAGGTGATGGACAGGATCCGGGTGTCGGTCACGGGGAGTGAACGGATCGCCGGGATCGTGCGGACCCATGAGGCGCCCATCGCGGCCAAGGTGCTGGCGGATGCCGTGAACTATGACGATCCGCTGCCCGGAGCAAAGGAATGGGATTTCGGCGACGACAAAGTGAGCCTGGGCGTACAGCGCGTGTAACGGATGAGACTCCCTGCGGGTTTGCCCGCAGGGAGTTTTTATGTTAAAATATATAGTTGATACGCCGGCGGGTGACCGGCCAACAACGCAGGAGGATCTCAAGATGAAAGAAAAGAACGCGACGAAGACGGATATCGTGACCAAGAGAGATGAATTTGACAAGGAGCTCTTCAAGCGCAGCGTCCTGTACAATGTCAAGACGCTTTTCCGCAAGACCATTGAGGAGGCGACCGCCCAGCAGATCTTCCAGGCGGTATCCTATGCCCTTAAGGATCAGATCATCGATATGTGGATGACCTCGCAGCGTGCTTCCATCGAGCAGGATGCCAAGATCGTTTACTACATGTCCATGGAATTCCTGATGGGCCGTGCACTCGGCAATGACCTCATCAACATGCGCGCCTACAAAGCCGTGCGTGAGGCGCTGGATGAGCTGGGTGTGGACATCAATCTGGTGGAGGATCAGGAACCCGATCCGGCGCTCGGCAACGGCGGCCTCGGACGTCTCGCCGCCTGCTTCCTGGATTCCCTGGCCACCCTGAATTACATGGCCTACGGCTGCGGGATCCGTTACCGCTACGGCATGTTCCGCCAGAAGATCGTGGACGGCTATCAGGTTGAGAAGCCCGATAACTGGCTGGATAACGGCAATCCGTTCGAACTGCCCCGTCCCGAGTATGCCAAGGAGGTGCGCTTCGGCGGCTATGTCAATTCCCATACGGACGAGAACGGCCGGATCATCTTTGAGCACAAGGGCTATCAGGCCGTCAAGGCGGTCCCGTATGATCTGCCCATCGTCGGTTACGGCAACGGCTTTGTGGCGACCCTCAGGATCTGGGATGCCCAGCCGCAGGAACGTTTCCATCTGGATTCCTTTGACAAGGGCGACTATCAGAAAGCCGTGGAGGAAGCAAACCTCGCCAGCCAGCTCTGCGATGTGCTTTATCCCAATGACAATCATGTCTCCGGCAAGGAACTGCGTCTCAAGCAGCAGTACTTCTTCATCTCTGCTTCCGTGCAGGAGGCACTGGCACGGTATCTGCGCCACCACAAGGATATCCGCAAGTTCTATGAGAAGAATGTCTTCCAGCTCAACGACACGCACCCGACGGTGGCCGTGGCGGAGCTGATGCGCGTCCTCATGGACGAATACGGACTCAACTGGGATGAGGCGTGGAAGATCACGACGAAGACCTGCTGCTATACCAATCACACGATCATGGCGGAAGCGCTCGAGAAGTGGCCGATCGATCTCTTCCAGCGGCTGCTTCCCCGTATCTATCAGATCGTGGACGAGATCAACCGCCGCTTCGTGGATCAGATCATGAAGAAGTATCAGGCCATCCCGTCCATGGATGTGTCCGACAAGATCCGCAAGATGGCCATCCTCTATGACAATCAGGTCAAGATGGCGCACCTGGCGATCGCCGGCAGCTATTCCGTCAACGGTGTGGCGGAACTCCATACCGAGATCCTGAAGAAGCAGGAGCTGAAGGACTTCTACGAGATGATGCCGGAGAAATTCAACAACAAGACCAACGGCATCACGCAGCGCCGCTTCCTGGCGCACGGCAACGAGCTGCTCGCCGACTGGATCACGGATAAGATCGGTGACGGCTGGATCACGGACCTGCCGCAGCTTGCGAAACTCAAAGAGCTCGCGGATGACCGCACCGCACAGAAGGAGTTCATGGAGATCAAGCGCAAGAACAAGAAGCGCCTGGCGAAGTATATCAAACTCCACAACGGCATCGAGGTGGATCCCGATTCCATCTTTGATGTGCAGGTCAAGCGTCTCCATGAGTACAAGAGGCAGTTGCTGAACATCCTGCATGTGATCCACATCTACAATCTGATCAAGGATCACCCCGGGACCGACTATTATCCGAAGACCTTTATCTTCGGTGCCAAGGCGGCCGCCGGCTACGCCAATGCGAAGCTCACGATCAAACTCATCAACAGCGTCGCGGATGTGGTGAACAACGATCCTGCCGTGAATGACAAGCTGCGCGTGGTCTTCATCGAGGATTACCGCGTGTCCAACGCGGAGATCATCTTTGCCGCAGCGGATGTCTCGGAGCAGATCTCCACAGCTTCCAAGGAGGCGAGCGGCACCGGCAACATGAAGATGATGCTGAACGGCGCGGTCACGATCGGTACGCTGGACGGTGCCAATGTCGAGATCGTCAAGGAAGTCGGCGAGGAGAATGCCTTCATCTTCGGCCTCACCTCGGATCAGGTCATCAGCTATGAGAGGAACGGCGGCTACAATCCGGAGGAAATCTACCGCATGAATCCCAATGTGCACCGGATCCTTGACCAGCTGGTGGACGGCACTTTCTCCGGCGGGGATACGGAGCTCTTCCGGCCGCTGTACAATTCCCTGCTCAATACCCAGAATTCCTCCCGTGCGGACACCTATTTCATCCTCAAGGATTTTGAGGCCTATGCGGAAGCACAGCAGGAGGTCTCCATCGCATACAAGGACAAGAAGCGCTGGGCGAAGATGGCTATGCTAAACACCGCCTGCTCCGGCAAGTTCTCCTCGGACCGCACGATCCAGGAGTATGTCGATGAGATCTGGCATCTGGATAAGGTAAAGGTATAAGGGACTATGTCGGCGATCAGTGTAACGAAGGGCGGCGCGTATCTCGTAGACGGCTACCTCCCGGTGGAGGACGGACCGGAGGCGGAACAGATCATCACCGGCCGTACCGGAGCTCCGGCGGATAAGGAACATGCAAGGAAGGGCACCATCGCCTGGAGCATCCTGTCCGCACACAATACGAACGAGGCAGAGGATAAGGAAGAGGCGCTGAAGATCCGCTTCGATAAGCTGACTTCCCATGATATCACCTTTGTCGGGATCATTCAGACGGCCCGCGCTTCGGGACTTGAGCGCTTTCCGATGCCCTATGTGCTCACCAACTGCCATAATTCCCTGTGCGCGGTCGGCGGGACCATCAACGAGGACGATCATGTCTTCGGGCTCTCGGCGGCGAAGAAATACGGCGGGATCTACGTGCCGCCGCATCAGGCTGTCATCCATCAGTTTGCGAGGGAGATGCTCGCCACCTGCGGCGGCATGATCCTGGGCAGCGATTCCCACACCCGCTACGGCGCGCTGGGCACCATGGCGGTCGGCGAGGGCGGTCCGGAGCTCGTGAAGCAGCTCCTGAAACAGACGTGGGATATCCGCTATCCGGAGGTCGTGGCCATTTATCTCGACGGCGAGCCCGTGCCGGGGGTCGGTCCGCAGGATGTGGCGCTCGCCATCATCGGCGAGGTGTTCGCCTCCGGTTATGTCAAGAATAAGGTCATGGAATTCGTCGGACCGGGTGTGGAGAAACTCTCCGCGGACTTCCGGATCGGCATCGATGTCATGACCACCGAGACCACCTGCCTCTCCTCGATCTGGCAGACGGATGATGAGATCCGCGATTTCTACGAGCTGCACGGCAGAGCGGGAGATTACAGGGAACTGCGTCCCGGGGAGGTCGCATATTACGACGGACTGGTACGCGTGGATCTTTCGGCTGTGAGACCCATGATCGCCATGCCGTTCCATCCCAGCAACACCTACACCATCGAGGAACTTAATGCCAATCTCGATGATATCCTGGCGGACACGGAGAAACGTGCACGGGTCAGTTTCGGCGAGAACGTCGCTTTTTCTCTCAGAGATAAGGTCATTGACGGAAAATTCCGCGTGGATCAGGGGATCATCGCCGGCTGCGCGGGCGGCGGCTTTGAAAACATCTGCGCGGCTGCGGATATCCTCGCCGGCCACGATATCGGCCACGACGCCTTTACTCTGTCGGTTTATCCCGCCTCCACACCGATCTACATGGAACTGTTAAAGAACGGCGTGGCAGCGACCGTGCTCGAGACCGGCGCGATCTTAAAGACCGCGTTCTGCGGTCCCTGCTTCGGGGCCGGGGATACGCCCGCCAACAACGCGTTTTCGATCCGCCATTCCACACGCAATTTCCCCAACCGGGAGGGCAGCAAGATCCAGAACGGCCAGATCGCCTCGGTGGCGCTCATGGATGCGCGTTCGATCGCGGCCACGGCAGCCAGTCACGGTTTCCTGACGCCGGCCACTGAGGTCGCGGATGTGATCACGAAGAGGCAGTATCATTTCGATTCGCAGATCTATAAGAACCGTGTCTTTGATTCGCACGGACAGGCGGATCCGGACGCGGAGCTGGTACTCGGTCCCAATATCAAAGACTGGCCCGCCATGGTGGCACTCACCGACAACCTGCTCCTTAAGATCGTATCCGAGATCCACGATCCGGTGACGACGACTGATGAACTGATCCCCTCCGGGGAGACCAGTTCCTACCGCTCCAACCCGCTGGGACTCGCGGAGTTTACGCTCTCCCGCAAGGATCCGGCATATGTGGGGCGCGCCAAAGAAGTCTATGCCGCGGAGAAGCAGCGCAGGGACGGAACGGCGCTCGAAGAAACAGAGGAGACGCTGCGGGAGGTCCTGCCGGTGATCCGCGCGCAGTTTCCGGAGATCTCGTCCGGTGACACGGGGATCGGCTCTGGGATCTTTGCGGTGAAGCCCGGCGACGGTTCCGCCCGTGAACAAGCAGCCTCCTGTCAGAAGGTTCTCGGAGGCTGGGCGAATATCGCGCATGAATATGCCACGAAGCGGTACCGCTCCAATCTGATCAACTGGGGCATGCTTCCCTTCGTGATCCCGGAGGGCGAACTGCCTTTTGCCAATCTGGACTGGATCTTTGTACCCGGCATCCGGCGTGCGGTGGAGGACGGACAGGAAGAGATCGCGGCTTATGCGGTCAGAAACGGCGCGTTGACCTCCTTTACACTGCGGCTGGGTGATCTCACGGATGAAGAACGAAAGATCATCCTGGAAGGATGTCTCATCAACTATAACAGGGCGCTGCTGCAGGCCGCAAAATGAAGAGAAGTCTTTCCGTTGCACTCTGTGCCGCCCTCGTGATCGCGGCGGCAGGCTGCGGGACGGCATCTCCTGCAGGGACTGAGGAATATGAGGCGCAGACCGCGCTGGCCGATACGGACGGTGTCACCCCGGAAAAAGCGGGAGAGGACACCGTGCAGGAGCAGAGGCAGGACGCCTCTGCTCTCTCCATGTCCGCGTCTTATTATTTCCGGGTGCAGTCCCCGGGGATCCTCATTGACAGGAACGGTTATGACTGTGCTGCGGATAAGGTGGCGGTGTTCAACGGACAGGTCCTTCCGACCTCCTTTGAGGTGAGGCGGGATGCGGATGACCGGACGGTATATACCGCGGAACTGAAGCGGGATGAGGAGGGGGCCTCACAGGCCTGCGGGGATTTTTCCGCTCTCACGGAAGAGGGAACCTATTATCTCTATGCGCAGTGGCTCGGAGAATCATACCCGTTCACGGTCGGGGAGGATACGGCGGCCGCCCTGCTGAAACGGGTCCTCAAGCGGTATTATCTCAACCGCTGCGGAACATCGCTCACCGGGGAGTATGCCGGAGATCTGGCGCACGGAGTCTGCCACAGCGCGGATGCACAGATCGCCGGGGAGAAAGGGGCGCGGATCGATGTCTCCGGCGGCTGGCATATGGATGAACGGGCGGACCGTTTCGTGGTGCGCGGCGCACAGACCGTGGATCATCTTCTGCTGGCCTATGAGATGGCGCCGGATGCGTTTGACGACGGATCCGGGATCCCGGAGAGCGGTAATGAAGTGCCGGATCTGCTTGATGAAGTGCGCTGCGAGGTGGAATGGCTCCTGAAAATGCAGGATCCGGCCAGCGGCGGCGTCTACTCCGGTGCCATCACACAGGCGGAACCGGATGACAATCTGATGGATGCGCCGGTCATCGTGCAGCCGATGAACCGGGAATCCGCGGTCAACTTTGCTTCTGCGCTCGCGCACTTCAGTGTTGTTTACAGACATTATGACGGTGAACTCGCAACGACCGCCCTGCGCGCCGCCGATCGCGCCTTCTCCTGGTACGAGGCGGCCGGAGAAGCACGGTCGGAGGAGGCTTTTGCGGCCGCGGCACAGCTCTACCGGGCAACGGGACAAGGCAATTACAGGAGGATCCTGGAGTCCTTCTTTGAAAGGGAGGATTTCGAAGAACTTGTGATGAGCGATCCCGCTCTGTTCATGGGAACGGTCACCTATCTGGAGACGGCGCAGCCCGTGAGCGTGAAACAGAGCGAGCGTCTCATGCGGATCCTGACCGGTGCGGCGGAGATCATAGCGAATCTCGCAAACAATTCCGTCTACGGAGCCCCGGAGGAAGGTTATGCGCTGTACGTGCCCGAGAGCGGATCTTCGGACACGGAGGCACTGGTCGCGTCACTTCTTCACGGGATGGAGATCCTCGCGGTGTGCGATCATGTAAGCTACAGTTATGAGTACACCAGGCTGCTGTCCGAGCATCTGCATTTTCTGTGCGGACGCAATCCCGGCGCATTGGATCATCTGCAGGGCTATGCGGGAGATGCCGTGCGCAGCGGATATCCGGGGATCGAGAACAGACCGGTGGAGAACGCGTCGCTTGCGGTGTCTCTGGCGATGCTCGTGCATGAGGAGTGGCAGTGATGTTCACCACGGTTGACGGACTGCGGATCTATTATCGCGATGAAGGACAGGGACCTCTTCTGGTGCTGCTGCACGGCTGGGGGTCCACGACGGATCTCTTTGACGGCATCTACCGGTTTGCCTCCGCAAAGTACCGTGTGATCGGACCGGATTTCCCCGGCGCGGGACGGAGTGAAGAACCCGCGGAGCCGATGGGACTGGATGATTATGTCCGCTTTGTGAAGAGATTCCTTGAAACCGTGGCGCCGGAGGAGCGGGAGATCATCTTCCTCGGGCACAGTCACGGCGGGAGGGTGCTGATCCGGATGGCGGCCGCGATGGGAGAGGACGCCGGATTTACCGTTCCGGAGATGATCCTCGTGGACAGTGCGGGGATCGTGCCGGTGAAGACAGCGGCACAGAAGAAGCGTTCGTCCCGGTACCGGTTTTATAAGCGCATGCTGACCGTTACGGGGATCGCAAAACTCTTTCCCTCGGCCATTGACACGCTGCAGAAGCGGTTCGGCTCCGCGGATTACGCGGCAGCTTCTCCGGTCATGCGGCAGACCATGGTACGGGTCGTGAACGAGGATCTCACGGAGGAGATGCCGCGCGTGAAAATGCCGGTCCTGCTCATCTGGGGAGACGCGGATACGGCAACGCCCATCGCGGACGGCAGGCGGATGGAGGAACTCATGCCGGAGGCCGGACTCGCGGTGATCCCGGGCGCGGGACATTTCTCCTTCCTTGACGATCCCGTGCTCTTTAGCCGGATCCTCGGGAGTTTTTTGCATGTATGAGGTGATCGTCATGATTCAGACAATACTGACGGTATTGATGATCCTGCTGACAGCCGCTGTTGCCGTGCTGGGTGCCCGGTACTATCTGCATATGCTGCAGCTGTCCTCCTATCAGTTCAGGGGATACGGCCACTTTTTCCGTGCCCATCCCCGGCTGATCGGTTTTCATGCCGCGGCCCTGGCACTGCTTGCGATTTCTGCGGCGGCTTCGGGGGTTCTGCATATCGGAGAGGACGGGATCCGGCTCGCGGTATTCGCGCCCGCGCTGCTCATTGACTGGGCCGCCTTTTTCCTGTTCCGTCCGAGACAGGCCAAGAAGAAATTTGTGCTGACGACACGGGTCTGGCGGCTCATTGCGATCCTGGCTCTCCTGTGTGCCGCGGTTGTGATCGTGCCGGCCCTGCTCGCGGGCGCCGGTCTGACCGGTGTACTGTATCTGTTCCTGACTGTTCTTGCTTTCCTGCCCTTTATCCTCGCGCTGGCCAATCTCCTGGCACAGCCGGCGGAACGGGCGGTACGGCAGTGGTATATCAACGATGCGAGGCGGATGCTCGCGGAACACCCGGGACTCAGGATCATCGGGATCACGGGGAGTTACGGTAAGACTTCCGTGAAGCACTATCTTACAGCGATGCTTTCCGAGTCTTTCTCCGTGCTGATGACACCCGGGAGCTACAACACACCGATGGGCGTGGTGCGCACGATCCGGGAACAGCTCAGACCCACCCATGAGATCTTCGTGTGCGAGATGGGCGCGCGGCATGTGGGTGACATCAAAGAGATCTGTGATATCGTGGCGCCTCATGACGGGATCCTGACCGCGATCGGAGACCAGCACCTGGAGACGTTTTTCACGAGGGAAAACATCATCAATACCAAGTACGAACTGCTCGACGCCGTCGAGCACATCGGGAAAGGCGAACTGCCGGAGGTCGCATCCCCGCGCGGTGCGGCATTTGACAGGACGGAGGGATGTCTGAAATTCATCAACGGGGACGATGAGATCCTCGCAGCGAACAGGAGATATCCCGATGCGGTGACTTACGGACTCACAGAGGGCAACAGCTATCGCGGGGAGATCCTGGCGGTGGACGCTTCCGGAACGGCCTTTCGCGTGACGATGCCCGGGGAGACGGCGGAATTTCTGATCCCCCTTGCCGGCCGGCACAACGTGGTCAATGTGATCGGTGCCATCGCTGTCGCGCATGAACTGGGCGTTCCGACCGCAAAGCTCCGGATGGCGGCGAGACGATTAAAGACCGCCGAGCACCGTCTGGAGATCAAAAAGATGCCTTACGGTGTGCTGCTCGATGATGCCTATAATTCCAATCCGGCAGGGGCGGCTGCGGCACTGGAGACCATGGCGCAGATCGCGGAGAGTGACGCGCAGGCCGGTCAGGACGGTGAGCCCATGCTGAAGATCCTGCTGTCACCGGGCATGGTGGAACTCGGGGAGAAGCAGGATGCCTACAACGCGGACTTCGGGCGCGCGGCGGCAGCGGTATGCGACCTCATCCTGACGGTGGGACACACCAACAGGGAAGCCATCCGGCGCGGCGCAGCGGAAGCCGGATTTCCGGCGGACCGGATCATCGCCTGCGACGGGGTGCAGGAAGCAATGAACCTCGCTAATGCCCGTGAACCGGGGCGCAGACGGGTGCTGCTCATCGAAAATGACCTGACAGACAACTATTAGACGGAAAAAAGACTTGCAATCCCGATATATTGTGGTATTATATTCAGGTCAGCGCAAAATGTCGCGCAGACAGAAAACAGTTTCAATTAAGGAGGAGAAAAATGAACAAGACTGAGTTAGTTGCTGCGATCGCGAAGGATGCGAAGCTCTCCAAGGCTGATGCGGAGAAGGCTCTCAAGGCTTTCACCGACACCGTCACCAAGGAGCTCAAGAAGAAGGGCAAGGTTCAGCTCATCGGTTTCGGTACCTTTGAGACCCGCAAGCGCGCTGCCCGCACCGGCCGCAATCCTCAGACCGGCAAGGAGATCAAGATCGCTGCTGCGGTCGTGCCCGCTTTCAAGGCCGGCAAGGCTCTTAAGGACACGGTCAACAAGAAGTAAGAAACACTTCACAGACCACACAGAGGCCGCGGAACTTCGGTTCCGCGGCTTCTTTGCGCGTTCCTACAAGCGGTGCGCATCCGGGACGGCTCCGGAACGCCGTGAGCTTGCTCACGGGCGTTCCGGAGCCGTCCCGGATGTATAGCGCGACATCGAGCACGAAGTGCGAGATGCGCACCGCAGGGAAAAGCCGGTTTGCAAGAACAATCCGCATATATTATAATTTACGTACCAACAACAGGAAACACGGGGGATTCAGGCGATCATGATCGAACGGTTACGGGAGAGTATCAAAGAGATCTTTGTCGGAAAGGATCAGGTGGTGGAGCAGGTGCTGATCTGCCTCCTGGCCGGAGGACATGTGCTCCTCGAGGATGTGCCGGGTGTCGGGAAGACGACGTTAGCCAGAACGCTGGCGGGAGCGGTCTCCTGTGAATTCGGCAGGATCCAGTTCACGCCGGATACCCTGCCGGGGGATGTGACGGGTACCACGGTCTACAATATGAAAACCGGCGAGTTCACCTACCGGGAAGGCGCCGTGATGCATCAGATCCTGCTGGCGGACGAGATCAACCGCACCTCTCCCAAGACACAGGCCAGCCTCCTGGAAGCGATGGCGGAGGGACATGTCACGGTGGACAATACCACCTATCCGCTCCCGGAGCCTTTCATGGTGCTGGCGACCCAGAATCCGGTGGAATTCGCGGGGACCTATCCGCTGCCGGAAGCGCAGCTGGACCGGTTTATGATGCGCCTTACGGTGGGATATCCCGATAATGAGGCGGAGCTCGCCATGGCCCGCAACCATCTGCAGGGCAGGATGGCGGAGAGGGTCACCGCTGTGGTGAGCCCGCAGGAGATCCTGCAGATGCGGGAGGAAGTGCGCGCGGTCCGCGTCAGCGATCCCGTGCTGCAATATATCCGGGATATCATCGAGCTGACCCGCACGGAATCCGGATTTGTCCTGGGAGCCAGTCCCAGGGCGCTGCTGCATCTCGTCGGTGCGTCCCAGGCCTGTGCTTATCTGGCCGGCCGGGATTATGTGAAGCCTGATGATGTCAAGGCTGTGGCGCTCAATACGCTGCACCACAGGCTGACTCTGACTGCGGAGGCCAGGATCCGCGGAGAGAAGACGGACAGGCTGCTGGATGCACTGATCTTAAAGGCCCGTGTCCCGATGGACTGAGGTCCGCCCGGCGGCATGAAGCGAAACAGGATCATCTTCCTCATTCTCTGGCTTCTGTCTCTGGCGGGCATCACCTGCTTCGGAGGGCCGGTCAGTTACGGGCTCTTCTGGATGTTCACGCTGATCCCGGCGGTATCCCTGCTGTATCTGCTGCTTGTCTGGATGTTCTTCCGGATCTATCAGGAGCTCGGGAGCAAGTTTCCCGTGGCCGATCATACGGTTCCCTATTTCTTCACACTGGTCAATGAATACCATTTCGGTTACGCCGGGATCCGCGTCCGGCTGTTCTCATCATTCTCCACGATCACGGGTCTTGATGACGGTGTGGAATATGAATTGCTGCCGCAGACCGGTATCAAGAAACAGACCCAGATCGTCTGCCGCTACCGCGGGGAGTATGAGGTCGGGATCAAACGTGTGGAGATCACGGATTTCTTCCGGCTGTTCCGGCTCACCTACAACAACAAAGAAACGCTGCGCGTGACCGTGAAGCCGGACGCCGTCGCGCTGGAGGAGCTGAAAACAGCGGATATCTCGAGGCTCACGAGCAGGGAAAGCACACAGCATCCGGCCATGCAGGATGTCCTCGTGCGGGAGTATGCGCCGGGAGACGATGTGCGCAGGATGAACTGGCGGATCAGTGCCGCGCAGGGCAGGCTCATGGTGCGCGGGGAGACCGGGGAGGAAAAGGAGGGGATCGGGATCCTCTTCAGCACCTGCCGCAGGAGCGCGGCGCAGGCGGATTATCTGCCGGCGGAGAATAAGGTGCTGGAGATCGTACTGGCGCTGGCACTCTTCTTTGCCGGCCGCGGGATCCCCTCCGATACCCTGTATCTGGCGGCAGAGGGGATGCCGGAACTGCCGCTGTCCGGACTGGACGGATTTGAGGCATATTACGACAGGATCGGTGATGTGCAGTTCCGGGAGGAGTGGACGGAGGAGCAGCTTGTGACAGAGGCTTCCGGTGACGGAAGACTTCTCGGCATGAAGGCCGTATTCCTCGTACTGCAGGAGTGGACGCCTCAGGCAGCACGGCTTGTGCAGCTGTTCGACGAGAATAAGGTGGCGGCGATCGCCTATGTCGTCGGGGCGGACAGGGATCTCAGGTGCGCCGAGGTGACGGGAACGGATGCCGCGGTCTACGGGATCCCGACGGATGCGGATCTGAAGGAAGTGCTGTGATGATACCGGTGTTGTGCGATCTGCTCTATATGATCCCGCTTGGGGCGCTGACGGTCTACGCCGGAGGGCTGTTCTTTGCCTACCCGGAGCAGGCGTTCCTGCCCTACCTGTGCGCGGCAGTCCTGCTTGGGATCACACTGGCCGTGAAGCATTGGGACAACAGGCTGCGCTTCCTGATCCCCGGCGTGCCGGCCGCGATGCTCGCCGGTCTCTTGTTCATTGCGGACGGGGAGAAACGGCAGGCCTTTCTGGAGGGGAACCGGTGGCTGGTCTGGATGATCCCGGCGGTATTCCTGTGTTATATGGCAGGACGTCTGGCATCGTCTTATCCCGTTGTCAGACGTGTCCTGTTCACGGGACTGTTCCTCGCTCTGATGGTGAGCATGACCACCGGCCTTTTTTCCTCGCGCATGACCGTACCCGCCGCGTTCCTGCCCATGCTGGCCATCGCGGTCCAGGAGATCCAGCTGAAATGGGAAAAGAGCGGTTACACCGACGGGCGTGCGCATCTCGTATCGATCGCACCTTTTCTTGTGCTCATCTCCGTTCTTGTATTCCTCCTGCCGGCGCCGGAGGAGCCTTATGACTGGAATTTCGCCGTGCGTATCTGGGAGCGGAGCGTAGATGTCGTGAAGCGGGCCGGCAATCTCCTGCATCAGGAGGATGAGGATTACGAGGCGATGATCGGCTTTACGGATAACGGAGTCCTGATGGGCAATCTCGGGAACGACAGCCGGGAGATGATGAAGCTGACCACCGACCGGAACTCCGGCAATGTCGTCTATCTCGCCGGCAAGACCATGGACACTTTTGACGGCAGGGAGTGGACGGAGAAAAACGGAGCACAGGCATCCGACCGGATCATGGATACGCTGGAAAGCCTGTGCGCCGTATACAGTTATGATCCCGCGATCGCCTCTGACGTGCTGCGGCGTGCGGATATCGGTGTGCAGTATCTTGATTTCCGTACCAGATATCTCTTTACGCCGCTCAAACCGGTGCTGGCCGTGGATCTCGCCGATGAGATCCCGTACGGACAGCTGGGCGGCGATCTCCTCGCTGTTGACCAGCTGCGGTACGGGTCGTTCTACAGGATCCCCGTTTACCGCATCAATCAGGATCAGGAGATCTTCCGGGAGGTGGTAAACCACCCGGCAGCCATGGATGAGGCACAGTGGGAGCAGACCCGGGCCATGGTCGCATCGATGCTCCCCGGAACGGATGCCGGGGAACGCGCGGCGGATACCGTGCTGCCCGGTACCGGGTGGAGCGGACTGCCGGCATACAGAGAGCGGATCCGGTCCTACGATCTGCAGAAAACGGAGATCTCGGACCGTCTGGAGAAGTATCTGGATGGTGTGATGGCCGGGGCGGATTCCGATCTCGAACGGCTGGAGCGCCTGGAAACCCTGCTGTCGGGGTTTGAATATTCCTCTTCACCGGGCCGGCTTCCCGCGGAGGTGCGGTCCCCCGCGGAGTATCTGGATCACCTGTTCTATACGGAGCAGAAGGGGTATTGCAGCCATTTCGCCACGGCATTTGTGCTGATCGCGCGGCATATGGGGATCCCGGCGCGCTACGTCCAGGGTTATTATGTGCGCTGCGGAAGAGAGGAGGTGACCCTTGTCACTTCCGATATGGCTCATGCCTGGCCGGAAGCTTATCTCACGGGCTTCGGATGGGTGCCGTTCGAACCGACGCCCGGTATGAGATCGGTTTCCTCATGGGAGGTGACCGCGCCGCGTTCCGGTGCTCCGGAACGGGTGACACCGGATCTGCCGCAGCAGGCACCGGCGGAGGAGATCCCGCTGCCTGAGGAAGAGGCGGAAGAACGGCACCCGGTAAACCCCGCCTATATCCTGGTCCCGCTGCTTCTGGGATCCCTGTTCCTCGCGCTGTTTCTTGCTGTCAATGCGGCGATCAACCGGAGAAACTATCGGCGGATGGGGGAATCCGGGCGGTTCCGGGCATCATGCGCACGTAATCTGGCAATCCTGCGGTTCATGGGCTTTGTGATCGGGCAGGGGGAGACGCTGCAGGAATTCCGTGACAGACTTACGGAGAAGCTGCCGGAGGAAGCGCTCGGGTTTATCGGCTGCATGGAGGAACATGCTTATGCGGGCCGGGAGGCGGACAGCGGGATGCGCGCCGGGGCGGAGTCCTCGGAGAGCGCATTGATGGCGGAACTGAAGCGGCAGAAGGGCCGGTGGTTTTTCCTGTACCGCTTCCTGTTATCCGGCAGGAGATCCGCTCCGGCGCAAAGCCGTTCCGTTGCATGACCCGGACGGTTTTGATAAAATACCGCTAGTAAGAAAGGCGGCGGGGAGACATCATGTTTTATTCCAGTTTCGGTATTCTGGCGTTGGCTTTACTCCTGATCATCAATTTTGATGTCCTGCGCGGACACATGCATCGCGCGGGGGATACATCCTATGCGCCGTACCGCGATTTCCTCTTCAGCGTGATGTGCTACTATGTCTCCGATATCCTCTGGGGGATCCTGTATGAGTCCGGGATCGTCCCTCTGGCGTATCTTGACACGGTGCTGTATTTTGCGACCATGGTGATCTCGGTCCTGATGTGGACGAGATATGTCATCGCCTATCTGCACGAGCAGGATATCTTCGGAAAACTGCTCTCCTATGCCGGATGGGTGATCCTCATCTATGAAGCGGTCAATCTCACGATCAATTTCTTTTTCCCGGTGGTGTTCGCGTTTGATCCGGACGGAACCTATACCCCCATGTGGGCACGTTACGTCACGCTGGCGGTGCAGGTCCTGCTGTTCTTCGGCGCCTCCTGTTACTCTTTTATCGCGGCCCTGCGTTCGCAGGACATTGCCCGGTCGCATTACCATGCCATCGGTGTATCGGGCCTCATCATGACGGTCTTTATCATCCTGCAGACAGCCTTTCCGTTTCTGCCGTTCTATGCGATCGGCTGCATGCTCGGTACCTGTCTCCTCCACTCCTTTGTGCTGGAGGATGAGATGCGCATGCGCAATCAGGAACTGGAAGAAGCTTTTCGCAAGGAGAGAGAGCAGCGCCAGGAACTGGAGACTGCCAGACAGATGGCATACACGGATTCGCTCACGGGTGTGAAGAATAAGCATGCCTATGTCGAAGCGGAGAGCCGGATGGAGGAACGGATCGAGAAAGGCGATGTGACGGAATTCGGCGTGATCGTCTTTGATATTAATGATCTCAAGGTGGTGAACGATACCATGGGTCATGAGGAGGGAGACCGTTTCATCCGCACGGCGAGCATCTTCATCTGCCGGAGGTTCAAGCACAGTCCGGTCTACCGCATCGGCGGCGATGAATTTGTGGTCCTGCTGGAAGGCGAGGATTACGAGAACAGGGAAACGCTTCTGGGAGCCTTTGATGCCCAGATCGAGGACAATCTGAAAACCGGCGCGGTCGTCATCTCCGGCGGGATGGATATCTACCGCAGGGGAGATGACGACGGTTACCGGATGGTATTTGAGCGTGCCGACCGGAAGATGTACGAGCGCAAGCGCTTCCTCAAGGAGAAGAGGATGTCCGGGGGCTGATCCCGGTCAAAACGTGAGTACTTCCGGCGCCGCGGTGAACGAGGAGAAGGTCGCGACAGCTTCCGTGAAATAGAGGATCTGCGTGTTGCCGTCATTTTCATTGTACATGCCGCGCAGCTCCGGATAATGATCGAGCATATCCTTCTTTGCCTCAACGCGGTCATCCTCCGCGAGTTTTCCCGCTATGCGCAGCCACTGCCCGTCCTTGAAGGCGCAGATCTCCACGCGGGGATTGGCAGCGATCTGACGGGAGACCTCTTTGGACTTCCCGGTCTGGATACAGAGTTTCCCGTCAAATACATTGACCGTGCCAAAGGGACGCACCCGCGGCTGGTCGCCGTCTGTGGTGGCGAGATAATAGGTCCCGCAGGCTTTGAGAAAATCGTGTACTCGTGTCACAGCATCCATGAAACAACCCTCCTTTTTGCAAAGAACGATAAGACCGACGAACACAGTATACCATAACAGGGACGAATTGTGGTAGAATGGGCAGCAACAGGGTTTCCGGACAGCGGCTTCATGCCCGGAACGGGACAGGAGGAGAACGGATGAGCATCACGCAGGAGATCCGTGAGGAGTTATTCCGGCAGCAGGATACGGCGTATCGGGATTTTCAGATAAAACTCATCCCGGGTGCCGACGCGGATCATATGATCGGTGTCCGGACACCGGCGCTCCGGAAATACGCGAAAAATCTGGTCAAAGACGGCGCGATCGGGGAATTCCTCGCGGATCTTCCGCACCGCTATTTTGACGAGGACCAGCTGCAGGCCTTTATCATTTCTGAGATCCGGGATTATGACAGATGTCTGGCCGAACTGAACCGCTTCCTGCCCTATGTCGACAACTGGGCGACCTGCGACCAGATGTCCCCCGTGGTGTTCAAAAAGCACCGGCAGGAGTTGCTTCCCCGCATCAGGGAGTGGATCGCTTCCAGAGAAACCTATACGATCCGTTTCGGTATCGGGATGCTGATGCAGCACTATCTGGATGAGAATTTCGATCCGGCGTATCCGGAGACGGTCGCATCGCTGCGCTCCGATGAGTAT
Organism: Lachnospiraceae bacterium; assembly: GCA_017535945.1. Lineage (GTDB taxonomy): Bacteria > Bacillota > Clostridia > Lachnospirales > Lachnospiraceae > Butyrivibrio. The sequence goes on along the minus strand of JAFXTJ010000003.1, from coordinate 19,259 downwards.
TATGTCAATATGATGATCGCCTGGTATTTCGCGACGGCTCTTGCCAAGCAGTACGAGACGGTCCTGCCGTATATCGAGAACCGGCGTCTTGATCCGTGGACGCATAACAAAGCGATCCAGAAGGCGGTGGAAAGCTACCGGATCACACCGGAGCAGAAGGAGTACCTGAAGAGTCTGAAAGAGAGGAAGAAACCATGAATCCGATGATCCTGTTACAGATCAGGGAACGCTTTGCAAAATTTCAGCAGGAGCACCCGAAGTTTATGCCTTTTTGCAGGGCGGTGAGCGAGCGTGCCCTGCAGGAGGGCAGTATCATCGACATCAGCGTGACACCGCCGGACGGAAAGACGCTGTCCACCAACCTGAGGCTGACGTCGAATGATGTGGAAGCGATCCGGATGTTCATCAACGAGAGCACGCAGGATGAGAACCCCGGGAAACAGTAGGGACACGGGTATCATGCAGGCCTGCTGCGATTGTGGCAGGGCACGGGGTGTGATAAAATCAGAAAAGGGGAGAGCGATCCTATGAATGACACACCGGAACAACTGAGGCAGCAGAGAGAGCAGTCACGGTTCCTGACCGGACTGCACAAGGAGGTGTCCGGCAATTCGCCGGCGGATATTTCGCTTGAACGGAGGCTGGGGCAGAGCAGTGCCTATGTCGATGCGCTCGACGAGACGACGAAGCGGATGTCCCTCCTCAAACTGGATCGCGTGTATCATGCTGATTTTGAAGCCACCCGTGAGTCGCTGCAGCTCAGGTCACGGGAACAGCGTGTGCTGACGGCGGAAGCGGACAAGGAAGCCTCCTACAAGGAGAAGCAGTGGAAGCAGGAGCGTGCCGCAAAGCGGCGCGGCGAGTATAAGGATTACCGGACCGATGAAAAAGAGAGTGCACTGCGCGCGGCCGAACTCTACCGGGAGGCAAAGGAGCATCCGGAGCAGGTGCCGCCGCTTGCGAAGCTGACGGGGAATGAATTCCTGCAGAAGCCGGCGGGCAGCGAGCCGCCCGGGAGCATGGGACCGCAGATCGCCATGCTCATGCGCCACCGGGATGACCAGGCCGATCTGGTGAAACGGATCGAGGCCGCATTTAAGGAGAAGAGTCCGGATCAGCTCAACCGGATCTATCTGAAATACATGAAACTGGAGCTTGCCTGCATGGAGGATGCCATCAACACCTGGTATCTGGCCAACGGCGTCACACAGGAGTGTAAGGACATATCGCCTCGTGCGGCCGAAAAAGCCAGGGAACATCTGCCGCTGGCACTGGAGAAGTATCAGTTTGTGGCGCAGCACATTGAACTGCTGTACGGGCGGGAGATGCGGGAGCATATCCTGAAGTCCGACGACGCGAAAGACGATATCAGGGAAATGGAGGAGTCTGACCGCGCACATGCAAAGGAAATGCATCTCCCGGTGGGTGTCAGCAGAGTCAATGAGGAAGCAGTGACCCGTCTGGAGCGGCTGATCGCAGAGAAAGCGGGCACGCCGGAGTGTCAGGCACATAAAAAAGAGATCATCGAGGCCTACCGCGAGATGGTCAGCGAGTATCAGCGGATCAACCGGATGGGGCATGAAGCGACCTGCGTCAACAACTTCGTCACCGGATATATGCGTAATACCCAGTCCCAGAAAAAAGTGGACGACGGGATCCAGATGGTCCGGGCGCAGGATTCCATGCTGACGAGAGTCGCGCTTTACCATGCGGAGAGTGCGGAAGCATATATCCGCTTCCTGCTGGAGGGGAAAAAAGCGGATCCGCTCCATGCCGCCTACATCAGGGAAAGATGGCAGGTGGAGGCGGGTGCTCCGGATGTGCCGCTGGGCGAAGCCAGAGGAGACCTCGCGACGCTGCGTCAGAAAGCACAGACACAGATCGAGGCGCTTTCGCAGGTGCCCGAGGGGGAACTCCCGCAGATGCGGAGCATCCGTGAGACCGCGCTGGAGAAACTTGAGCAGGCGGATACCGTGAACAGATATCACGAGGCGCTGGCTTATGCCGCCTCCCTTCCGATCATGTTAAAGCAGACGAAGCTCGGGATGGATGAGCAGGGGCACGAGAAACCGTATGCGGCTCTCTTAAGAGACAACGGTTACAGAGATATCTGCCGTTCCCTCACCCCGGTGACGCAGCCGGACGCGGAGGTTTCCGACGAAAAAGCGCTCCTGCATGTCAAGGTGCTGTATTCCCTGACCGGGCATGAGAGTCCTTATCAGGATCTGGTGATACCGGATGAGGAGTTTGCGGGTTCCCTGCAGCAGATGCTCACGGATGTCTATGCCGGTGTGGATCAGCTCAGGGCGTTCATGACGGAGAATCCCGGCGTTCTGGAAAAGAAAGAGCCCTGGGATGCGCTCGAACAGCCGGAGGGAATGGACCTGTTCTACAAGAAGGCGCAGGGACTGCGTGACTCACTCAGCAGGATCACCTCGTCTGCCAAGGCAGTAAGCGGCCTGACAAAGGAACAGTGTGATCTGCTCGCAGAAAATTACGCTGTGGCGGATGCAGTCACCACAGCATGCCGCAATTATGTCTCCCTGCGAGGGTTGATGAGCGGCATGAGCGCGACCGATGTGCTCGCCGCCGATATGGAGCAGCGCCTGACGTCAGCCTCGTATGCCGCATTTCATGACGAGTCACTGCGGACGATAAAGAGCAGGATCGAGAGAAAGAGGTCGACATGAACGAGACGATGATCGAGGGGAGCGCTGTCAGGTATTTCGGTCATGTGATCCCGCCGTTTTATCAGGACCGGCTGCAGAAAGGCGAACTGTTTGCGGTCGCCGCTTATGACGAGGGACATGATGACGAACTCATCGGTGCCGTGGTCATCGGGGAGAGGGACGGCTGGGCGGAGATCCTCCATGTGGGCCTGACACCGCATTACCGGTCCGCGGAATATGCGGCCGATCTGATCGGCGGCCGCCTGTTCGACCTGCAGGGACAGCCGGAGATCGCCGGGGTGTTTGCGGAGATCCCGGTGTCGGGAGAGGACGACCTGCTGGCGGACGCATTCCGCCATGAGGGATTTGAGCTGAATTTCGGCGGCGGCGGTGTGCTCACATTTCCCCTCGGGCAGCTGGATACCGGAAAACTCATGAAGAACGTGCGGGGAGCAGATATCCTGCCGCTCGCGTATGCCGATGACGATATCCTGCGCAGGATCACGGCCCGCATCCAGGCGGATCCGCGGCCGGTACCAGTGGATCTGCCGATCCCCTGGGATTCCTATGATCCGGTTCTGTCCATGATCCGGATGGAGGGCGGTGTGCCCGCGGGACTTGTGCTGGTAGAGCGCGGCCGGAACCGCCTCACCGTATCTCTGTGTTATGACAGCGGTGCCGAGGGAGTGCTGAAACTGATCAGCGCGCTGGCGGAGCAGGCACTTGAGACGGAGGAACAGGATACGGAGATCCTGGTGGCCGTCGTGCAGAGGAAACTCTATTCCGTTGTGAAGCATCTCGTGCCGGAGGCGGCGCAGACGGCATTGATGAAAGCCTATCTGCCTTTTGTACATCGTCTGCCGTTTGAACGGTACGCTTTCCGGACACAGGAGACGGAGGAGGGAACGGATCATGCCTGAGACGGAGGCACGCTGGGGCGGGATCCGGTTTCCGCTTGTGACCGATCACCTGCTGCTGCAGCCGGCGGAGGCGGGAACCCTGTGGAATACCGAATGGTCTGTCCGGAAGCGGGACGGGGAGCAGGAGCAGATCGGAAGCCTGTTTCCGGAGAGCGGGAAGATTTCCGGAGAGATCGGCATCCGTCTGGAGCTGGCGCCGGAATACCGTGATCAGGGGTACGGGACAGAGGTTTTCTATGCGATGGCGAAGTTTGTATTCCGTTTCCGCGATCTCAGGGAGATCAGCGCTGTCTGCGCGCACGAGAATGACAGATGTCTCCGCGCCCTGAACAAGGCCGGTTATGTTTTCCGGGAGCACAGGGACGGCATGGACTGCTATTCGATGAAACGCCCCCGGACGGCATGGACGGGGATCTATGTCACGGTCGGCGTCTTCGCGGGATTTATCCTGGGGATCGTATTGTCCAACCCCGTGGTCGGTTTCGTTACCGGCGTTCTGGCCGGAGTCATCATCGGGATCCTGCTCGATGGCAGGGAGAAGAGGCGGAACGCGTCGTAAGGAGGAGGCCATGCCCAAAGGCGCCAATCAGAAACTGAAACTGTATTATCTGAGCCGGGTCATGCTGGAGGATACCGATGAGGATCATCCGCTGACCATGCCCTAGATCAGGGAGAAACTCGAAGCATACGGTGTGACGGCGGACCGCAAGAGCCTCTATGACGACCTGCGTGCGCTGGAGGTGCTGGGGATCGAGGTGACCGGCGAGAAGAACGGCCGCGAATACTATTACTATGTCAGCAACAAGCAGTTTGAGATCGCGGAATTAAAGCTTCTGACCGATGCGATCCAGTCTTCGAAATTCATCACGGAAAAGAAATCCAGGGATCTGATCAAAAAACTCATGACGCTGGTGAGCCGGTATGAGGCCACGCAGCTGCAGCGCCAGGTGGTCGTACAGGGCCGGATCAAGGCGATGAACGAAAGCATCTATTATCTCGTGGACGATATCCACCATGCGATCGCCACAAACAGGAAGATCCGTTTCCGCTATATGCAGTGGAATCTGAAAAAACAGATGGAGCCGCGGAGAAAGGGACTCTACGAAGTGAGCCCCTGGGCCCTGACCTGGGATGACGAGAATTACTATCTCATCGCCTACGACGCGGAAGCGGAAAAGATTAAGCATTACCGCGTGGACAAGATGCAGAGCATCGAACTGACCGGAGAGAGGCGGGAAGGACGTGAGTTCTTCGACCGCTTTGATATGGCGGCCTATGCAAAAAAAAGCTTCGGAATGTACAGCGGCGAGGACGAGCGCGTCAGGATCCGTTTTGCCGACCATCTCGTCGGTGTTCTGATCGACCGCTTCGGCAAGGATATCACGATCCTGCCGGACAAAACGCCCGGCTGGTCACAGACCGCCGTCAATGTGGCGGTGAGTGATCAGTTCTTCGGATGGATCTTTGCGCTGGGAACGGAGGCGGAGATCATCGGTCCGGATCATGTCGTGGAACGCTTCCGTGCGGAGGTGCGGGCGCTGGGCAGCCTCTACGGCGGATAAGACCGCCGGAACGGATCAACGCTGCAGGATCAGGTAGATCTGCTCCATGAGTTTCAGATTCCCCATGATGACGAGGGCGATCCGCCCTTTGGCCCGGCTGAGGCCGTGGAAGAGATTCATGATCCGCGCCGGATCCGCTCCTTTATCGGACTCACGGTTTCTCAGGAAGCACTGCGTATCGTAGTAAAAGGTCTCATCCAGCAGCATCACCACTTTGTCAAATTCCTTGCCGGTGACGGCGCCTGATTCAATGCGGGTCAGGGCTTCCCTCGGGAAGGACTCTGTCTCATCAAAGTCGATCCCGAGGCTTTTGTCCCAGATGAACATATAGCCTTCCTTTTCACAGGTGCGGATCAGCCGGAAGGCCTCTTCGCGGTCTTTGCCGTAGGTGACCGTCACGTGCGGAAATTCGCGCCGGTTGCTGCCGGCGGCGGACAGAAGCCTGCGCAGGAAAGTCGAGAGTTCGTTATTCAGACGGATCCGGTTCGTCAGTTTAAATCCCCTGAAGTCCGGATGGGATTCGATGACGGGAGCGCCGATCCCGATGCGTTCCTTCTCCGATACGCAGTCCACATTATCGTAGGAGATGATGACAGGGGACTGCCAGGCCCCGGCGTATTCGAGGATCCTCCCGAGCGCTTCACTCCCCATGCCCTGACCTTCATCCACAAAGATGGCGGCGTATTCCCGCGGGATCTCCGGCACCGTATTCCTGCCGCAGTAGTAAAAATCGACCCGTTTCAGCCGTTCGTTCAGTTCCTCGAGTTCCGCGCGGAAGGCGCCGAAATGGAACAGACAGACCGGTGTCCTGTGGGAGAGCTGCATGGCGAGGTCATACAGGAGGATCGTCTTCCCGGTGCCCGGGAGACCGGTAAAGCCCTGCAGCATGTGCCCGTCCCGGATGTTTTTCAGGATCTGGCGCTTGATATCTCGCTGCTGGGAGGTCAGGAAGTATTCCTGGCGCAGGAAGCGGCCCGGATCCGTGATCGGCGAGATCAGGTACTTATCCTCCTTGAAGTAGTCCTCGATATCGTTTTCCGTGCATCCGCCCTGTTTATCCAGTAACAGGGCGAGTTCCTCAAAGGAACTGTTCACGAGCCGGCCGCTGTTGGAGAGGCGCACCAGCCGGTCCTGTCCGCTGATGTAAGTGTAAAAGTACATGCTCTTCCCGAGTGTCGTGAGGTAGTAGCGGTTCTGGATCAGCTGGCCGCGGATGGCGTCGGCTGAAACGCCGCCGCTCTTCAGCTCGATATTGATGACCAGATCGTCGTTGATCCGGAGCAGATCGAACTCCTTGCCGAGTTTCTGCATGGTAAAGGAGTAATAGAACATCAGGGAACAGGCGTCTTCCATGACCTCCTGCAGACGTGCCGAAAAGAGCCGCAGCCCTTCGATCTCCCAGGATTTGATCTTAAGCGGATGCCCGCGGTGGGACATCTGCCGCTCGACTTTGGAGAGCAGATCGGGAGTTTCCAGTCTGGTCAGCGCGTAGATATTGATCGGTCTCATACTGCCATTATACAGGAAACCGTGCGGACGGAAAACAGGGCCGTGCCGATTGTTTTATTCCGTAAGATAAAGTAAAATACGGATAGGGTTTTCATGTGACAAAGGAGTATTCCGTGAATGACACAGGCATGATCGTCAATTGTCCGAAATGCAAAATGCCGCTTCGGATCTCGCTGCAGTACAAGTATATGAAATGCGGCCGCTGCGGGAGTGTGATCGACACGGCGCAGATGGCGGCGGCATACCGTCCCGCGGCTGCCGGACAGACGAACACGGTCCCGCCGGGGCCCGCGGTGAACCGGGCATCCGCAGGTACGCGGTCCGCCGTGTCAGGCCGCACAAAGAAAAAGGCGAAACACTCTCCGGTCGCCGGGATCGTGATCGCCGTGTGCTTTCTCGCGTTGTTTTTTGTCGGCGGGATCATCCTGGTGAGCCGCCTGCTGCTTGCGGAGCCCGCGGAAGAGATCCTCGCCGATACGGCGCCGGAAGAGATGGCTGAACTGGCAGAAGCGGAGGAACAGATCCTGCAGCCGGGGAGTTACGGTCTCCTGACGCCGGACAGACTGCGGGAGATCAGCGCGGCTCTCGCCGAAGAGGATACCGCCGTCTCCGAAACGGATGCGGGAGAGGGCCTGTGGACGGACGACGCCGGGGGCATGGCGGATGTCATCATGCCGGAGCCGGTGCAGACCGCCGGCGGATCCGCCGCAGCGGAGAAGAACAATGCGGGCGGGGACAAGAATTCCAAGGAGCAGACGAAGAACACCGGGGAACAGACAAAGGCCGCTCAGGAACAATCACAATCAAATAACAGCAAGGATCTGGTCGATCATACCATCTATGATAATGCTCCGTCCGGGCAGAACGGCTCGGGGGAAAGCCATTACGAGTCAACGAATAAGGAGTCCTCGTCGGATAAAAACGCGGGCAGTTCCAAAACAGAGGTGAAGGAAAGCCAAAGCTCGCAGAAGAGCGGGTCCGATCAGGGCCGGGAGGAGAATCCGGAGGATACCGGCAGTCAGGGATCCGGTGATGAGGGGACCTCCTCCGAGCCGGAGGAGCCTGAGGAAGGGGACAGCGGCGGTGACTACACCGATCAGTCCTCCTCATCTTCGATCCGGCCGGATGTCAAAGCCGTGATCGATAACTACGTGCAGGCGCAGAGGGAGTATTCCGAGCAGTACGATTCCGCTCCCGTATCGAAGAAACAGAAACTGTACTCGGCTGTGATCGACACCTTCAAGAAATTCCAGCGTCTCGGCAATGACAGCAGTCTCACGGATGAGGAAAGGCAGTATTACAGCGAAGCGGAAGCCATGGTCGATCAGATGTACAATTAGGGACGTCCGGCACGTTTTACAGGTCGGATCACGGTTGTTATAGTGTTCCTGCATGATGCGGGAGGAGCCAATGCACATGAAAAAATGGAAAACATGGCAGATCGTTCTGTTCATCGCGGCATGTGTGTGTCTGAATGTCTGCGGCAAACTTGTGGCTGTCAGGTGGGAACTGCCGCTGTGGGCGGATTCGTTCGGTACGGCGTTGTGCGCTTATATCGCGGGTCCTGTCTGCGGAGCGATCGTGGGTGTTACCGGGAATCTGGCCTATTGTGTGATCAACCGCCTCTCTGCGGTCTATTCCTTTACGAGCATCGCGCTGGGCATCATCATCGGGATCGCGGCACACAGGAAGTGGTTTGACCGCTTCTACGGCTTCATGAAAGCTGCCTCGCTGGCGATGCTCACGGCTCTCATCGTGTCCGTGCCGATCGATCTGATCTTTGACGGAGGGTATACCGGCAACAAATGGGGGAACGGGGTCGTCGATTATCTGCTGGATAAGGATTGGCCCATTGTTCTGTGCTGCATTCTGGGACAGCTGGCGATCGAATTTGCCGATAAGGTGCTCACGGTCGCCGCGGTGTACGTGATCATCCTGATCCGCCGATGGAAAGAGAACCGTGACAGGGAGAATGCGGTCCTGCAGGGCAACACCGGCGCCGGGGGCGGCATCACGCTCATCGGTCTGTCTGTCGGTCTGGGCCTGTTCCTGTCCCTGTCCGCGACAGCGGAGGCCGCCGCGACCGCCGATCCGCCGGACTATAACGATTATGTCCAGACCATATACAGCAGCAGTAACGGACTGCCCTGCGGCGAGGCCAATGATATTGCGCAGACCAATGACGGTGTCCTCTGGATCGGCACCTATGCCGGATTGTACCGCTATAACGGCCGCGAATTCCGCTGGGTGGATGAGTATGAGTCCGTCAAGAACGTGAACTGCCTCTATGTGGATGAGGAAGGCCGTCTGTGGATCGGCTCCAACGATAACGGACTGTCCATCGTGATCCGGGAGAGTGTCGCCAATGTGCTCGACCAGTCCAGCGGACTCCCCTCCAATTCCGTGCGCTGTATCACCTGCGCATCAGATGGATACTACTATATCGGTACCACCGGCAGCATGCAGATCATAGTGATGAACAACGGTCTGAAAGCGGTGAATACGCTGGAGGAGATCAACTATGCCGACAGCATCACGGCGGACCTGCAGGGCCATGTCGCGACGATCGCCTCCGGCGGCAGGCTGTTCCTGCTGCGCGCGGGGAGTATCCTGTCCGAACTGCAGCTGCCGGATGAACAGGAGGTGTTCAACTGCTGTGCCTTCGCACCGGACGGGACCCTGATGGTGGGTTCCTCCACCGATCATATCTACTGCTATGACGTATCCGGCGACGATTTTTCCCAGATCGATGTCCTGACCTGCGAGGATGTCACCAGCATCAATAACCTGAATTACTTAAGCGACGGTACGCTGTTCATCTCTACCGACAGCGGCGTGTCCTATATGGACAGGGACGGTTATCATCTGCTGAACACCAATGAATTCAACAATTCGATCGATAATATGCTGTGTGACTATCAGGGAAACCTCTGGTTCACTTCCTCGAGGCTGGGCCTGCTCCGGCTGGCCAAGTCCCCGTTCAAGGATGTCTACGGTGCCATCGGTATGGAACGCCGGGTCGTCAATACCATTGTTTTCTGGCAGGGCTGTTATTATGTCGGCACCGATAAGGGACTGGATGTGGTGGACAAGGCCTGCCGCAGTCAGATCAGGAACAAGATGACAGCGGAGCTGGACGGCAGGCGGATCCGCTGCATGTATGTGGACCGGTGGGATCATCTCTGGATCTGCACCTACGGCAACGGTCTGATGGAATATTCTCCCCAGGGCGATGTCTGGGAATACAATGCAGAGAACGGCAGCTTCGGCAACCGCGCCCGTATCGTGAAGGGACTTTCGGACGGTACGATCCTGGCGGCCGGGGATACCGGGATCAGTTATATCCGGGATCACAAGATCGTGCGCACGATCCGCAACGAGGACGGACTGATCAATTCCATGATCCTGACCGTGACCGAACTGAGAGACGGGACGATCCTCGCCGGCACGGACGGAGACGGCATCGCCGTACTGCGGGACGGAGCCGTGGCGGATATGCTCACCCGGGAAGACGGGCTCAGCAGCGGCGTCATTCTGCGCACCGTGAAGGATCCGAAATCCGAGGGTGTGTTCGTCGTGACCAGCAACAGTCTGTGCTATCTCGATCCGGAGGGCACGATCCGCGTGCTGGACAAATTCCCTTATTTCAACAATTACGATATCTGGGTCAAGGACGCGGATACGCTTTTCGTCATGTCCAGCGCGGGGATCTATGTGGTGGAGCGGGACGACCTCGTGGCAGGCGGAGAGATCGCCTGGGAGCTGCTGGATGCGAGGAGAGGGCTGGGAACCTCCCTGACTGCCAATTCCTGGAACTGGTATAACGGGAACGGAGAACTGTTCCTCCCCTGCGACACAGGCGTCTACATCATTGATGTGGATAAATACAACAGCGATGTCCGCTCCTACCGGATGCAGCTGGCGTCGGTCCGTCTGGACGGCGTGCTGCAGCCGCTCACGCACAAGGGTGCGATCGAGGTGGGACAGGGTGTGGACCGCGTGGAGCTTGCCCCGGAGATCCTGAATTACACGATACAGGAGCCCAATGTGGGCTATTATCTGGAGGGGCATGACAAGCAGTGGACGATCGTGCCGCAGAACAACCTGAACAATATCGCCTATGTCAATCTCCCTGCGGGGGATTATATCTTCCATCTGGCGATCCTCGACAGCTCGGGAGAGCGTGTCCTCGAGGAACGCAAATTTGAACTGGTCATGGCCGGCGAGATCTTTGAACAGCCGTATTTCCACGTCTATATGCTGCTGCTGCTCTCTGCGATCCTCGTCTGGTTCACCTGGCTGATCGTGCAGAGACAGTTGAACGCGCAGCAGATCAAGCTGAACATGGCAAATGAAACGGTCATGGCCATCGCGAAGGCCGTCGACGCCAAGGACGTGCGCACGCACCAGCATTCCATGCGTGTGGCGGAGTATTCGGCACTGATCGCGGAGGAGATGGGCTGCTATAAAGGGTGGAAGAAACGCAGGGAGATCTCCAATCTCCGCAAGGCTGCCCAGTTGCATGATATCGGCAAGATCGGCGTGCCGGACCGCGTCCTGAATAAGGTCGGGAGACTGACCGATGAAGAATACATGCTGATGAAATCCCATGTGGACCGGGGCGCGGAGATCCTGAAGGACTTCACGCTGGTGGAGCATGTGGAGGAAGGAGCACGTTATCATCACGAACGCTATGACGGGCGCGGTTATCCGAGGGGCCTGAAGGGCACGGAGATCCCGCTCATCGGGCGGATCATCGGTGTGGCGGACGCGTTTGATGCGATGACTTCCAATCGTGTCTACCGCAATCACATGGATACGGATTATGTCATGAACGAGATGAAGCGCGGACGCGGGACACAGTTCGATCCCGACGCGCTGGATGCCTTTCTGCGGCTGGTCGATAAGAACGTGATCAATCTGGAGGAACTCTATGCGCAGAAGCGTGCCGAGATCCTGCAGGCGGAAGCGGATCAGGAAGCGCAGGAGGAACTTGCGCGGCGTGTGGAAGAAGATAAGAAGATCCAGGCGGCGCAGATGGAGGGGGAAGAGGAAAAACCTGCCGCTGACGGGAAAGGAGATCAGGAATGAAGCGCGTTTATACGGCGACAGTGCTGACCTGTCTGGTCATACTGGCTGCACTCATTTGCTGTTTCCGGTTTTTGAATCTGACGGGCGGAAAGGATCACCTGACAGTCGGCTTTGTCTATGACAATGACGAGAGTACGCCCTATACCTACAATTTCTCGCTGGCAAAGGATGCGGTGGAGAAGAAGTACGGAGACCGGGTGACGGTCCTGACCTGCAGCAATGTGCTCGATGACGAGATGGAGGAACCGCTCAGGGATCTCGCGGGACAGGGCTGTGACATCATCTTCTTTAACGGCTACAGCGAACTGGTGAGGACGCTTGCACCGGAGTATCCCGCCGTCCAGTTCTGTCAGACATCCTATATGGACATGAGCGATCAGACGGTCCTCGCCAATTACCACACCTTTAAGGGGGAAGCATACCAGGGACGCTATGTGAGCGGGATCGCGGCCGGGATGAAGATCAAGGAGATGATCTCGGAGGGGATCATACAGGAGGATCAGGCACTTGTGGGATTTGTCGCCGCCTTTCCCACGCCGGAGGTCATTTCGGGATACACCGCGTTTCTTCTCGGGGTCCGCACCAAAGTCCCGCAGGCACAGATGCGTGTCTGCTACACCCAGACCTGGAGCAGTTATCCACTGGAAAAGAGCGCGGCGCAGCGCCTTCTGGATGACGGCTGTGTGGTCATCTCCCAGCATACCGACACGATCGGACCGGCGATCGCCTGCGAGGAGACGGCGGAGAAGCGCCCCGTTTATTTCGTCGGGTATAATCAGAGCATGTCGGATGTCGCGCCTGGGACTTCCCTGGTCACCTCCAGGATCTGCTGGGAGCCGTATGTCCTGGGAGCTGTGGAGGCGGTCTTCAACGACAAGGAGATCGAATCGGTGCTTACCGGGCATGTCCACGGAACGGATATCTCCGCCGGATTTGATCAGGGCTGGGTGGAAGTGGAAGACCTGAACCAGCAGCTCGCGGCGCCGGATACACAGAAAGCGATGGACAGCGTCATCGATCTGTTCCGCCGGGGTTACAATGACTTTGTGTTCAAGGGAAATTATACCGGCGTCAACCCTGAAGACCCAGGTGATACGATAGATCTGCGCGAAGGCTATATCGAGAACGAGAACACATCCTATCCGTTGTTCCGCTACATCCTGTCCGATGTCATCACGATCGTGGAGTAGAGAGAACTGCGGAGGAGATACGGGAGGCATTGTGACATGAAGACCAGAGTGTTTATCGACGGAAGCGAGGGAACGACCGGTCTGCGGATCCATGAACGGTTCTCCGCAAGAGATGATATCGAACTGCTCCCGATCAGTCCGGAGCTGAGAAAGGATCCCGGAGAGCGCAGACGGCTCATCAATGCTTCCGATGTGACTTTTCTGTGTCTCCCCGATGCGGCGGCGAAAGAGTCGGTGTCACTGGCGGAGAACGACCATGTGGTGATCATCGATACATCGACCGCGCACCGGACGGAGCCGGGCTGGGCCTACGGCTTTCCGGAGCTTTCCGCGGAACACCGGCAGGCGATCCGGCAGGGAAAACGCATTGCCGTTCCGGGATGTTATGCCAGCGGCTTTATCGCGCTGGCCTATCCGCTGATCCGCGGCGGTATCCTGCAGGCGGACTATCCGGTCTCTGTCTTTGCGGTCTCCGGCTACAGCGGGGGCGGAAAGAAACTGATCGGGAAGTATGAAGAAGCGGGGCGTGATGATAAGTATGCTTCCGCGCGCATGTACGGATGGGGACAGACGCATAAGCATCTGAAAGAGATGAAGGTGATCGCGGGACTGCAGCGCGAACCGCTTTTCTGCCCGATGACGACGGATTATCACAGCGGAATGGTCGTGCAGCTGCCGCTCTATACGGAACTGCTCCCGCAGAAAAAGACGCCGGAGGAGATCCGGGATTATCTTGACGGATATTACAAGAACGAGCCGTTCATCAAAGTGCTGCCGTTCGGTGCGGATGTCGAAGCAGGCGGAGAGATCTTCTCCGATGCATATGCGGGCCGGGACGGCATGGAGATCCTGGTAACCGGCAATGAGGAACGGATCGTGGTCGCCAGCCGCTTTGACAACCTCGGAAAAGGTGCTTCCGGCGCGGCTATGCAGTGCATGAACATCGTCCTGGGCTGCGAAGAGGCAAAAGGACTCAATCTGTGAATATGGTCCTGTTCCTTACAGGAACAGGACCATATTGATCTCATCGATATAAGTGCCGTCCTTGAGCCGGAAAGCTCTGGGCAGCCTCCCGTATTCCCGGAATCCCGCCTTTTTATAAGCGGCGATGGCACGTTCGTTGTCCGCGTACACGCCGAGTTCCAGCTGCTCAAACCCCAGTTCTTTTGCCGTGTCGCGCGCTTTCGACAGCAGTTTTGTGCCGAGTCCGAGTCCGCAGTAGGCCTGCTCGAGCGCGATGGCCAGATTGCATCTGTGACGGACCTTGAGCTGCCCGCTGCAGCGGCTGATGGAACAGTTGCCGACAGCCCGGTCCCCGTCGAACACCGTAAGCCAGGCCGAATCCTCGGACCGCAGGATGTCGCCGATGATCTGATGCTCCTGCTCGAGCGTGAAACTGATCTCCTCCGGATACCGGATCAGATAATGGGTCTCCTCCGATGTTTTACGGACATAAGCCAGCATCGCTTCCGCGTCCCGCTCCTCGGCGGAACGGATCGTCACTGTGCGTCCGTCCTGCAGCGTGAATTGTTCTTCCGCGATCTTCATGTCTGTCTTCTCCCGTGATGTTCCCTCACATGCTCGCGCGGTAGATCGCAAGCATGTCTTCCTCGTCCAGGACTCTGGCCGATCCCATTTTGCCGCCGACACCGACCGCGCATTTGTGTGCCATGAGCCGCAGATCTTCGTCCGTGGCCTTTACGCCGAGCTCGCGGAGATTCGTGGGCATATGGATGCTCCTGTAGAAATCCTCCATGGCCTCGATGCCGCGCAGCGCGATCTCTTCATCGGTCCCGTCTTCTCCGACCTCCATGACATTGACGGCGAAGCGCCTGAAACGCGGCAGGCAGTTCCGGAAGACATATCTGGCCCAGCTGCCCCAGATGGCCGCGAGACCGGCACCGTGCGCCACATCATACAGGCCGCCGAGCTCATGCTCCAGTTTGTGCGTCATCCAGTCGCCGCCGTCATTGCCGCAGCCGGTGAGACCGTTGTGCGCCAGGCTCCCCGCCCACATGACCTCGGCACGCGCATCGTAGTCGGCCGGATCATCGCGCAGGATCAGGGCATTCTTCTTCACGGTGCGCAGCAGACCCTCGGCGAGCGCATCGGTGAGTTCCATGTTGCCGCCGTTGGTGAAATACCGCTCCATTGTGTGCATCATGATATCCGTGCAGCCGCAGGCGGTCTGATAGTCCGGCAGCGTCATGGTGAGCTCCGGGTTCATGATCGCGAATCTGGGCCTGCCGAAATCGCTGCTGTAGCCGCGTTTCACGAGACCTTCCTCTTTGGTGATGACGGAAGAATCACTCATTTCGCTGCCCGTTGCCGCGATCGTCAGGATGACACCGAGCGGCAGACAGCCGGCAGCCTTGCGCTTGTAGTCATAAAAGTCCCATACGTCGCCTTCGTTGGCGACGCCGTAACCGATCGCCTTGGCTGAGTCAATGGCACTTCCTCCGCCTAAGGCAAGCAGAAAGTCCACATGCTCCCGCCTGCACAGTTCGATCCCCTCGTAAACGAGGCCAAGGTGCGGATTCGGTACGGCACCGCCAAGGGTCACGTAGCTTAATCCCGCCGCGTCGAGGGTATCGGTCACGCGCTGCAGGAGACCCGAGCGCACCACACTGCCTCCGCCGTAGTGGATCAGGATCTTTGTCCCGCCGTACTCTTTGATCAGGTGGGCGACCCGGCTCTCGGTATTTCTGCCGAACACGACTTTCGTGGGGGTGAAGTAACTGAAATCAAACATGTGCGCGCTCCTTTCCGTTCATGAACTGTATGACAGCGTTTCTGTTCCTATGATACGGTCCGTCTGCCGATCCGTCTTCTTATGTCCCGACGGGAAACGGTTCATTTTTTGTTGTGACCGGGTGCGGATGAACCTATTGTACCACAAGATGCATTCCGCGCGCATTTCTGATATACTGCATGCGTATCCGATGCGAATGCGGGTGGGCTGTGAATAACATCTATTCCTATCCGCCGGATAACACCGTGACAGGAGACCGGTCAAAGGAGGATTGCGGACATGAAGGGCAGAAAGATCATCACGGCAGTGCTCATCGCTCTGGCAGCCATGACTGCAATGGATCAGAAAGCATATGCTTCGGAAACGGATGCGATCGAGGGCCTGATCGCACAGTATCAGCGGGAGACGAAATGCGGACGCGTCAGTGTCGTTGTGTATGAGAACGGCGTAACGACCTGTTACGGAGACAGTGCGAGCCTGTACCAGATTGGTTCCATGACAAAAGCGTTCACGGGTCTGGCCGTGCAGAAGTTGATGAACGGCGGTGCGGTCAGAGAAGACGGAACCGTATCGGAGTATATCCCGGGGTTTTGCGCCTATTATGATTCGGAGCAGGTCGAGATCACGGTCAGGGATCTGCTGGAACAGAAAAGCGGCTACACCAATAACGAAAAAGACTATCCGTCCGGAACGGATGCGATGACTCTCTCCGGATGGACGGACAGCATTTCGGGGCGCGAACTGAAATGCAGACCCGGAACGGAGTATGCGTATTCCAATGTGAATTACAATCTCCTCGGATCGATCATTGAGCATGTGACGGGCAGGTCCTACCGGGAATACATGGAACAGGAGATCCTGATCCCTCTCGGTCTGAGCCATACCTCTGTCGGACTGCCCGCAGACGGCAGTATCGTGGAAGGGACCAGGCTCTCTTACCGCCATGCGGCGGACTTCCCTCTGGCGGTCAGAGAGGCGAGCATCCCCGCCGGATACTTTTATTCCGATACGGAGGACATGGGGCGATGGATCGATATCTGGACCGGGAGCACCGTGATACCGGAGGATCTTGCGGAACCGTTATCTGCGGTCAAAGCGCGGCTTGTAAATGAGGGCGATTATTATTCCGGATGGGAACTTTTTGCGGACGGCGTGACGGGCCATTCCGGCGGCACACCGAATTATTCCTCCCGGGTCGTGTTTTCCGAAGACAGACAGATCGGGGTATGTGTGCTCAGCAACCTGAATGTCGCCGCGACGACCGACAGCCTGTGCAACAGTATTTACGATACCGTGGCAGGCAGGACACCGGGTGGACTGACGGCGGATATCTGGACCGTGTTCGACCTGATCTTTACCGGCATATCGGCGGCTGGTATCCTGCTGTTTGCGGCTGCTTTTCTCATCAGGAAAAAGGTCCCGCTCATCGTTCTCGACGCATTTCTTGCCGTGCTGCTCGTGCTGGTGTTTATCCTGTTTCCGGTGATCTTCGGTGCGGGGATGAAGGAGATCCTGTTCACCTGGGCCCCCTGGAGCATGACCGGGGGATTGCTGATCATAGCCGCGGATATCGTCCTGCTCAGCGTCAGGCTGTTCCGCCCTGCAGGGGACGGATCCGCTACCTGAGGTCGCGGTTTTTGAACAGGATCATCCCGGACGCCAGCAATACCGCTGCCCCGGCAAGAGATATGAGCATGCTCTCCGCGCCCATACCGTCGGAAAAGGATATCATCTGTGAAACCGGGCAGATCAGGCGGATGAATTCAAACAATCTGCGTCTGCTGCCGCCCGCATAGTCCGGACTGAATGCAGGGACGGAGAGCACCTGGACTGTCATGACCCCGCAGATCATGATCGCAAACGCCGCGATCACGCCCGCCACGGAACCAATGCTCTTGCTTTGTACACAAAGAGCGATCAGGACAAACAGCGCCGTCAGCATGGTAAACCCCGAAAACGACAGGAGCGACAGGAGGAGCAGTTCCTTTGCGGTATACGTATAACCGCCCAGCAGGAGCGTGCCGAGGAGAGTTGTCTGCAGCCACACGAAACCGCACATGATCATCACGGCGGCATGACATACGATAAAACTGCTCACATATACGCGGAATTTGTCATTTCCCGCCGCGATCTTGTTCCTTAAGGTGCCGTATTGATGTTCATCGCCCAGAAATGATGTGATGAATACGGCGGAGAGCAGCACCATGGCCAGAAAACCGGACAGGAGATAGCCTCCGGGATCGGGCAGACTTCTCCCCGGCTCCCTGAAGACGGATTCTTTTATCATGTCCAGTCCGCCGATGAAGAACAATACCGCCAGGCAGACATATAAGGTCTTTACCCGGAACATCCTTTTGATCCCTGCACGTATCAGATCATTCATGACTGCCTCCCTCCACAAGTGAGATATAGTAATCCTCCAGACTTTCATCGCGCACATCGGCCGAGATCAGATCACAGCCGTACCTGTCAAGCTGCCGTGTGATCCGGGAAAGGACGGGCTTCGCAAAAACATCCGCCCGGTTCCTGCCGGTGATCCGGTATTCGATGCCCATCTCGTCCAGCACGGCCGTCAGTGCGCTGATATCCGTGACCGTGAGCCGCACGCACTTTCTGCATGCATTTTCCAGATCTTCCGCGCTGATCTCGCGCACGATCCGTCCGTGATCGATAAAGCCGTAGTGGGTGGCGAGCCTCGAGAGTTCATCCAGTATATGCGAGGAGATGAGGACCGTGATCTTCCTTTCCCGGTTGAGTTTCCGGATCAGTTCGCGCATCTCGATGATGCCCTGCGGGTCAAGGCCGTTGATCGGCTCATCAAGCACCAGAAGATCCGGATCGCCGCACAGCGCTACGGCGATACCCAGCCTCTGGCGCATGCCCAGCGAGAAATGTTTTGCTCTCTTTTTTTCGGTATCTCCGAGGCCGACCAGGTTCAGAAGATCACCGATCCCGTCATAGGCGGGTCTTCCCAGCAGATCGAACTGCTGCTTCAGGTTGTCCGCAGCCGTCATATCCAGATAGATGGAAGGCGTTTCCACGATTGCGCCCATCCTGCGTCTGGAACGGGAGATGCACCTGTCCGTGTTCTTCACACCGAACAGTTCGTATTCTCCGGCGTTCACGTCCTGCAATCCGCAGATCGTGCGGATCAGCGTGGTCTTTCCGGCTCCGTTTTTCCCGACAAAGCCATAGATCGATCCTGCGGGAACATGCATCGTAAGTCCCCTGAGTGCCGCGAAATCCTTATACTTTTTTTCGAGGCGGTCTGTTTTCAGAATGTATTCCATTGGGTATCACCTGCCTTTCCGGAAACAGGGTAGCACATAAAATGTAAGGAACAGGCAGGGGAATGCTTAAGAGTTCATTAAGAAATACAGCAGGGATTTTTGACAATCAGGCGGCTCTCGGATATGCTTTTAAAAGGAGGATGCAAAATGGATCTCGGAAATGTATATTTTGTTATCGGGACATCCTATGCCGGAAAGTCAACGATCGTAAAGAATCTTGCCAAAAAGCACAACGGGATCGCGCTGGAGGAGAATTATCACGACGTGAAACTGCCC
>JAFXTJ010000112.1 GCA_017535945.1 Lachnospiraceae bacterium | reverse complement strand
TTGCCGACGATCTCACTCACCACCAGTTCGAACTGGCCATAGGTGAGGCGGTCCAGCTGATCCAGACCGCGGATCCCCTTCATGAACGGCAGCTTGTCGACAAGCTCCTGATTGCCGATGATGATCGACCCCAGATTGTCCCCCAGGAACCGGCGGAGCTTGACATCCGGGATGACCTCGGAGAGGATCTCGGAATCGATGATCCCGGCCTGCTTAAAGATCTCGCCATAGGAGAAATCGCTTGTCTTGAGCTCCCGCCCCGGCGCGGGATCCGTAAAGCCCTGTGACCATTCCTTGCGGGTTAGGACCTCGCCCTTGTTGTATTTTTTGGCGGCATTTTCCACCAGTTTTTTGTACCGTGGTCTGTTTTCCTTCTCGTAGACCCCCGGCTCGAATTCCCATTCGTTCTTGAGGACCTTGGCGATATGATCCCGGATATACGAGGTGATATAGTCCCAGCCCTCCTGCGTGAGGGATACGCCGTCCGTTGCCTCCATCAGGAGATCGACGGCCACCTTGACGCGGTACAGATCCTTTTTCATGGCGCTTCGCTGTTTGCTGCCGCCCTTCGCCTCCTTCCATTCCTGCCGCAAGGAAGCGCTGCTTAACACCGCTGCCGCGGCGTCGCGCATATGCGCCGCAAACGGTCCGTGAATGGTATCCGTGTACGCCACATCAAAATCGCGCTCGACGCGCGCGCTCTCCGGATCGTGCAGGGCGATGGTCTTGAGATAATCCTCTGTCATATCGCGCAGGGTCCGGTAATCCGCAAAGAGGGCCTTGTCCCCCAGATGCTCACGCAGTCTCCGATAGATCTGTGTATTGGTCAGCTCGGAGAATTTGCGGGAGATCAGGGACCGGATGAGGGCGTCATTACCCTTGATCTGCTTCTGCAGAGCCGCCATCCTGTCCTTGTATTCCGGCGTATCGATATCGTCGGAGGTGATCAGATATTTGACGGCCGCGCTCTTATAGATCTCCGGACCGCGGTCCCTGAGATCCAGCGCCTTGTCGATCTTGTGCTTGCGCTTCTTGAGCGCGCGGACGGGCATGAGGATCGAATGGAAATACTTGTTCGGGGTGAAATCCTGGGTGGTCTCGAATTTCGCCCCGTCCTCCTGAATGACATAGAGGAGCTTGCTGTTGTTCCTGTAGAAGGAGATCACCGCCTCCCTGACCTCGGGATAATCGAGGGAGAGGAGCGAGACGTATTTCTGATGCTCATTGTACGCATCCACCGTCCGTTTCATGGTCCCCCGCAGATGCTCCAGGAAGCGCTCCTTCATCAGCGGATAATTCTGGGGGTCCTCGAACCACTCAAAATTCCTGACGACCGTATCATTCAAAGCGATGACCTTGTCGCGGAATTCTTCGTCCGTAAAGAAATTCTCCCCGCTCATGCGGGCGAGCGCCTCTCTGTCAAAGCGCCACATCTCCCAGCGCTTGCCGTTTTGCGCGCCCTCCGCCGGCTCCTGATCCTTTTTCGCGTTGGGATCCCAGATACCGGTCCTGAGCAGCCGGATGCGCGCTTCCATATTGGGTTTGTAGCGCTTGCGGAAGAGCATCTCCTGCCTGGCCTTCTCGGCTGCCAGACCCTCTTGGGACTGCTTCAGGACATCCGTCAGCTCCTGAGCGATCTGCTGCTCTTTCCCGGCCGCTTCCGCCTGCGGGCGCTTCGCGCTCTTTTTTCCCGCGCTCCTGGATTTGGATCCGGAAGACGCGGGGGCCGGTTTTTTCCTGCGCATGGCGGTGGTGGCGGTGAGATACGCCAGTCCGTAGACATCCGTCCAGGTATAGCCGGCCGGATTATCCGCAATGAGTTTATCCGCCGCAGCGGAGATATAGTCTTTTTCCCGCGTCAGACGGTCGTGCAGCGCCTGTACCTCGGCCTTGCGTTCGATACCGTCCTGCCTGCGGGGATTCTTATGATCTTTCAGGTACTTGGCACAGGTCTGGATCACGTCCTCATAATGCGCGAGGACCACCTCCTTCTGCGGCGCCAGATCATTGGGATCCGTGGAAAGAGGCGTGTTCAGAGCCGCGGCGAGGCCGCGGAAGGCATCCTTGACATCCTTCATCTGCTGCCCGTCGTCATCTCCGTTATCACGGGCGAGACTGATGAGCCGGTGTTTATCCTGCGCAAGCTTCTCCGCGGCGCTCCCGGTCAGCTCCGGATGGATGTGACGGCCCTCCACCACATCGGCAGCCTTGGAGATATATTTGGGGATCTCCCCATTCTTGCTGAACTGATGGAAAGCCACGGCGAACGAGCCGAGTTCCTGCTCCAGCGCCTTGCGGATCGCACTGACCCGCGCCCTGCGCTGCTTCTTGACCGGAAATCTGCCGTTGCCGCCGCCTTCGTAATCCACCATATGCGCGATCACAAGGGAATAGGCGTCGATCACGGCCTGCGCCTCGGTGAGTTCCGTCATCGGCCGCTGCAGCAGGCTCTCAAGATTTGCCAGCTGGGCTTCGATCAGTTCCAGCTCCGGATTGATCGTGGCCCGGTCCTCATTGAAGAGGAGGCGCGTGGTATTCTGCCTGAGTCTTAGACGCAGAGCGGATTTGTGCTTTTCCGCAAAGCGGGGATCCGCCTCCTTCCAGAGATTCTCGTTGGCGAGCTGACGCTCGATCTTCATGTTCTCCCGTTCGACGGACTTGGTCGTCTCCCCTGTCTTGAATTCGAACGGCTTTTTGACTACTTCTTCCTGAAGATCTCCGATCGGCATATCCGACTCCTTTCCTTGTCACCTCTGCGATTTTGTGTCTTTCTCTTCTTCTGTTCCGTCCTGTCCTTTGCTGCTCACACACGCCTGAATTGTCGAAAAACTATCCGTTGATTATACCATCCGGGCACATGGTGCGTCAAACCGGCCATAACTCCGTACAACGCAAGAGAGGGCTCTTCAGCCCTCTCTTTCTTCTCTCTTAAGATCTCATCCATCGGGATCGCGAACAACCGGCTCAGCGCAAAGAGGTTGTCCACGGTCGGGAGGCTCTCTCCGCGCTGCCATTTATAAACCGCCTGCGCCGATTCAAAACCCATGAAACGTGCGACCTCTTCCACCTTGAGGTGGTTGGCTCTGCGGAGCTCGCGGATCCTCGCTCCCGTCGCCTTCACATCCAGTACCGGGTATTCCATACACATCGCCTCCTTTCCGATCAAGCAGACACATGCTGTATAGAAGAAGACGTCATTTCTCCGGCAAACGGTTCATCCGCTCACAATCTCCCGATCCACACTCCGGCGAGCTTCGTCCAGCATCCGACATCCTCTTCAAGCCCCGGATCCGCCGGTTCAAAGACAGGCGTTTTGCCGCTGAAGAACTGTTCGATCAGCTCCTGTCTGCGCTTTTCGGAGACGTTCACTCCCTTGCCTTCCTTAACGGCAGCGGCCGCCCGCATCGTCTGCTCCATCGTATATTCGCCCCCGGACCAGCCGCGGAAATGCTCCCGGTCCGCGGTGGAGAGTCCGTGCCGCCCGTTGGGGAAGACATAGTGCGCAAAAGGCACACCCGCCTTGCGCAGCGCCATGGCAAAGAGATAGGTATTCTCCACCGGGACCAGATCGTCCTCCACGGTCTGCCACAGGAAGCACGGCGGGGTATCCGCGGTGACATGCTTCTCGAGGGAGAAATAATCCCTCTCCGCGGCGGGGGCATCCGCACCGGCCAGCGCGCGGATGGAATCCTCATGGGTGTATTCCCCTGCCGTGAGGACCGGATAGCACAGGATCGCCCCGTCCGGCCGGTTGGAGTAAGCAGCGTATGCCGGATCGGGATCCACGGCATCCCCGTAATGCACCGCGAGGCTTCCGCACAGATGGCCGCCGGCGGAGAATCCGCAGATGACGAGTTTCTTATCCCGCACATGATAGCGGTCCGCGTTTTTCCGGATATAGCGCACCGCACGGGAGATATCCATGAGAGGCTGCTTCTTTAAAGGCACCGACATGGTGATATCCGTCGTATAGGTGAGGACCAGTACATTCATCCCCTGCCGGTAAAAGGCCATGGCCGGCAGTTCCCCCTCGTGCGGGACGACCATGCAATAGCCGCCGCCGGGGACGATGAGCATACAGTCCCGCTCCTCCTCGTCCGGATGGATATAGGCATGCAGATTGGGGGCAAATCCGTAGGCCGCGGGATAGTCATACTCGGACGCCTCCCAGATGGGATCGTGGCGCTGGATCATTTCCGGCCCGCCGGTTTTCTCCGTCACGAAATCCGCTTCACCGCAGGCAAGCTCCCAGCCGGTGTCCGCGTCGGGTGCTGCCACGTGGATCACGGCGCCGTAAGCTTCCTTGGTCTCGCATTTTCCGTGAAAGAGCAGCGGATAACTGGTCTCCCTGCGGAAGCCCGTGAGCCAGCTGTGCTCATCCGTGAGATTCCAAAAGGTCACCGACGTGACATCGGCGGCACCGCTCTTCTTCGCCTCCTTAAGGATCCGGAAGAAGGCCGCATAGCGCTCCGCCAGTGCATGCATGGAAGCCTCCGAGGGATCGGCATTGTGGATGTCGAGCTCGGTGACATGGATCTGCAGTCCGAGTGCCCCGTACATCTCCAGAGCGGTACGGTAAAGCGCCGGATCCGGATGATCCATGAGCAGATGGGACTGCATGCCCATCCCGTCAATGAGTCCCTTTTCCTTCAGGGGCTTCAGGATCCTCTCGAGGATGAGATCGCGCTTCCACTCCTGCGCCGACTCATAATCATTGTAAAAAAGAGACACCCCGGGCGCCGCGTATTTGCGCGCGAAGGCAAACGCCATCTCCACGAAGTCCGTTCCCACCGTCTCTGTCCAGAGCGACTTGCGGAAGTCTCCCTCATCGATGGCTTCGTTCACGACGTCCCAGGCGTAGACGATCCCGGGATAATTCTCCTGCACATAGGTCAGCACACCGCGGATATAGCTCTCCAGCCTCGCCAGCATGGTCTCGCGGTCCGCCAGAGGCAGGTTCTCGTTGTAGCCCCTGCGGAAGAACCAGGCCGGCGTCTGATTGTGCCACACCAGCGTGTGTCCGCGCATGGCGATGCCGGAGGCTTTGGCGAATTCCAGATAAGGGATCGCGTGCGCAAAGGTCAGGGCCGGTGCGCGGTCGTATTTCTCCGGATCGTCCTTGTTGGCCTCCCGGTCCAGGAAATACATGGGCTTCATGTCATTCTCGCAGGTGAAGCTGTTGAACTGCGCCAGAAGGAGCTTGCGGTGCGCCGGCGTGTGCAGATCAAGTCCGGAGATCGCCGCGCCCATCTTAAAATACGGCGCATACGCTGTTTTCAGATCCATGGCCGTCCTCCTTTTTCGGATGCCGTTATCCCCCGCTTAGTGCCAGGAGAAGGTGACCAGTCCGTAGATATAAAGAGCCGCCACGCAGATCGGGACAAAGAACTGGAAAACAGGTTTCATCCAGGGCTGGATCTTAAATCCCTTGCCGGAATTCGCCTCCGCAACGAAAGCGTCCCATCCCCAGCCGATCTTCGTGCAGCAGAAGAGACTGAAGAGGATGGCGCCGATCGGCAGGAGGTTGGTGCTCACGATGAAATCCCAGAAATCCAGCCACGCGGTCCCCTCCGCGAAGGGCTGGAAATGGAAGACGCTGTAACCCAGCGCGGTGGTCGAGGAGAGCAGCGCCACGCCGATCCCGCAGACGAGGCAGCCCTTCGGGCGGTCCCATCCGGTCATCTCGCGCACACAGGCCAGGATGTTCTCGAACACGGCGAGCTCCGTGGAAAATGCCGCAAAGATCATGAACAGGAAGAAGAGGCTTCCCCAGAGCCGTCCGCCGCTCATGTTGTTGAAGACCGTCGCCATGGTGTCAAACAGCAGGGACGGACCGGCATTGACCTCGATATCATAGGTGAAGCAGGCCGGGAAGATGATGAGTCCGGCCATGATGGCAACCATCGTATCAAGCAGGATCACGTTCAGACTTTCGCCCGGAAGCGAACGCTCTTTTCCGATGTAACTGCCGAAGATCGACATGCACCCGATCCCGATGCTCAGTGTGAAGAAAGCCTGGTTCATTGCTCCCACGACCACCGATCCGTTGATCTTGGAGAAATCGGGGACCAGGTAGAAGCG
Source organism: Lachnospiraceae bacterium (assembly GCA_017535945.1). Classification (GTDB taxonomy): domain Bacteria; phylum Bacillota; class Clostridia; order Lachnospirales; family Lachnospiraceae; genus Butyrivibrio. Next base: position 7,569 of record JAFXTJ010000112.1, on the reverse strand, counting down.
GATCCCCTCCGCCGCTCCGGAGAGCAGGAAGCTGTGCACCGCGAGCACGATCATCAGCACGAGCAGGCCGGTCATCAGATATTTTGTCACGCGTTCCAGACCGCTCTGCAGGTTAAAGCAGAGAACCGCGAATCCGACGGCAACAGCGACGAGCATGTAGATAAGGTTGACCGCCGGGTTGGTGATCATCTGCACAAAGCCCAGTTCGGTGGACCTGCCGATCAGGAACATCAGGAAATAGTAGATCATCCATCCGGTGACCACGGTGTAGAAGGACATCAGCGCCACATTGCCGGCGAGACACAGATACCCGTGGATATGCCATTTCTGTCCCGGCTTCTGCAGCTTCTGATACATCCGCACCGGGCTCGCCTGCGAAGCGCGTCCCATGGCGAATTCCATTGTGAGCGCCGGAAAACCGAGCAGTAAGAGGCACAGCACATAGATCAGCACAAAGCCGCCGCCCCCGTACTGTCCCGTCATCCACGGGAATTTCCACACATTGCCGCAGCCGATCGCACAGCCTGCGCTCAACATGATGAAGCCCAGCCGGCTCCCCAGTCGTTCTCTGCCATCACCCATCTTTTTCTCCCTCCCTGTTTTTCTGCAGACCGTCCCGCAGAAGGATCCGCCCTCCGCGTGAAACGGCAATCCCGTGCATTATACACGGAAACACCACTTTAGCGCAATAGCGTGATGATGTGATGGTGATGATGTGGTGATGTGATGGTGATCAATATCCGATCCCGGTTCCGCGCGGGTAGAGAATACTGTCCGTAACGGCATAAGTCGCGCCGTCCAGCCGCGGGATGTTCACGGGAAGCCTGCCTGCGGGCGTGCTCCCGCCGAAGATCGTATATAGGGCGGCCGGGATATTGGGACCATAATGCCGCGTCCCGCCTTCCGCTTTCGGCCGCTCCGGCATGCCCTCCGCATTGTAGCAGGCAAGGATCGCGTCGGCTTCCGGGAAACGCGCCGTATCATAGGGGAGTCCCGCGCTCAGCAGGACAAAGCGGCCGCCGGCCTTGTGCGTTTCCGCGATCAACGAATCCAGAAACGCCGATCCGGCACCCTGTCTGTCCGCGGGATCCATCTCCTCGAGGGAGGAGACCGCCGAGATCCCGACCACCGTATCCGCACCCCGGATCGCTTCCAAAGCACGGGCGGCAGATGATCCGCCGTAGCTGACGATCCGGATCTTTGCATCCTGCGGCAGGATCCCTTCCTCCCGCAGGCGCCCCGCGGCATATTCCCCGGAACGGGTCATCACCGGCTCCGGACATGCGATCACGACCTGTTCTCTGCCGGACAGCGGCAGGAGGCCTCCCTCATTCTTAAGGCACGTAACCGCATGCCCGGCGATCTCCCACTCGATGTCATGATGTGCCCGGGAACCGACGACCTTTGATGCGGCCTCCGGATCCGCTGTACCGGCATCTGCAAAGAGTCCGTACCGGACTTTCAGTTTCAGGATCCTCGTCACGGACGCATCGATCCGCTCCTGCGGGATCTCTCCGCGATCGGCCATTTCCGCCAGCGCATCGATATACTCTCCCATCGCCCTGATGCCCTTTTCGGAGTCCATCTCCACGGGCATGAGCAGGAGATCCGCGCCGGCATTGATCGCGAGCCTCGCCGCATCGAGCGGGGCAAAATGTGCGGCAATGGCCTGCATGTTCATCGCATCGGTGATGATCACGCCGTCATAGTTTAGTTCTCCGCGCAGCAGATCGGTGAGGATCGTTCGCGAAAGCGTGGCCGGCAGGGTGATCTCCTTACCGGTCTTTTTGGATATGTAGGTCTCCCGCTCGATCTGCGGGTACCGGATATGCGCGGTCATCACGAGATCCGCACTGTCCGTGTTTGTGAGATAAGGGAGGAGATCGGTCTGCCTCAGTTCCTCCAAAGACTTGTCGATCACGGGAAGTCCCGTATGGCTGTCCGTTGCCGTATCACCGTGTCCGGGGAAATGCTTCAGCGCCGTCATCACACCCGCGTCATGAAGCCCCTCCTGACAGGCCAGCGCCATGGTCCCCACGGTCACCGGATCATCGGAGTAGGACCGGATGCCAATGACCGGATTGGCCGGATTGCTGTTGACATCCAGGACCGGTGCGAGATCGAGGCAGATCCCCAGCGCAGCCAGCTCCTCGCCGGTCACCTGTGCGGCACGTTTCACATCGCCGGGATCTCCCGTGGCGCCGAGCGCCATATTCCCGGGCATCGCTGTCCCGGTGGCGATCCGTGTCACCGCACCGCCCTCCTGATCGACCGCGATGAGCAGGCCGGCCGGATTGCCGCCTTTTGCATTGGCCTCCTGCAGGGAAGCCGTCAGCGCTGCTGCCTGCTCCGCGTCTTCGAGATTCTCCGCAAAGAGGATCACGCCGCCAAAGCCGTACCGGGCGATCGCATCGGCCAGCTCCGGTCCGAGTGTTGTGACACCTTTTCCGGATACCGCTTCTTTCCATATCCGGATGTCGGGCATCAGCATCTGGGCCAGCTTATGCTTTGTATCCATTGCAGCGAGCATCTGTCCGGCCACAATATCCTCCGTTTTATGTGCATCCATGCCGGGATCGTCCTCTTCCGGCGCGGGCTCTTCCGCGGCAGGCTCTGTCGCATTCATGCCGGACGGGTCCGTTAGTTCCTCCCCGGTCGTCCCCGCTCCATCGGCACCGGACTGTTCCGTGTGGTCTGTATCGCTCAATTGTGCCTGCTCATCTCCGGCCGGCTCTGCCGCATCGGTGCCGGACTGATCTGTCCGGTCCGCATCGATCTGCTCTGCCCGGTCTGCTGCCGTCTGTTCCGCCACGGACTCCTGCCCGTTGGCAGCCGTCACATCGGGCGTCCGTGCGCCGCACGCGCACAGCAGTATCATACTGAGCAGTATCGCCGCGACGCGGGTCAGCCTGATCCTGTCCGTCATTTGACGGCTTCCCGGCGCTCCGCGATCTCGCCCTTTGCGAACAGGTTGTCTTTCCCCAGTCCGCAGACGTAAGGATTGCTGTCATACATGTGGCAGAACTCCAGGAAATCCCGCTTCTGCTCCGGGTCATTCATGATCTTTACCAGGATCTCATTCGGGATCGTTCTGGCAAAGGCCCCGGGGCCGGCCAGTTGAATGTTCTTCACGCCGTTCTTATCCAGGATCCCGTACAGTTCCTCCGGCATGAAGTGGTAGGAGATACTCCAGGGGGCCTCGCCGTTGTCATAAGCCTTCCTTGTCTCTTCCACATCGCAGAACAGGCCGGTCTCGCCGGTCTTCATCAGCGCATCCTTCCGAAAGGTGAAGTCCGCGACCATCTGTTCGCGGCTTTCCAGGCACCACTGCACCCAGCTGTCCTTGCTTTCCTTATCCAGAATGAACTGATTCTTCTGGATCGGGTTGGCGAGGTAAGGCAGCGCACCGAGTCTGCTCGATACGCTGATCATGATCCGTTTGCCCGCGATCCTGACCAGTTCGCTGATCGTTCTTTCCTGATGCGGATACGTGTATGAGATCGGCGCATCAAAGGATATGACCATGTCAAATGACCTGTCCTCATAGGCCGACAGATCCTCCAGCGCTCCCTGTACAAACGTGATCCTGTCGGTCACGCCCTCTTTCTCCGCCAGTTCTCTTGCCTTATCGATCATCGGCCGGGAGATGTCAAAATGTGTTACCCGCATGCCGTGCTTTGCAAGCAGGATGGAAAACCTTCCGCATCCCGCGCCGCCGTCAAAGACCGTCTCTATGCCGTCGAGATTTTCGAGCAGTTCTTTCTCTATATGGGATTTCTGGACGATATCATCGATGAATGTCTTCTCCCGCTCGGCCTCAAGTTCACCCTTGTCCGGCTGGTTCCACATTCTTTCGGATATCTTTGTGCTGTAATCCATCAATCCTTCCTCTCCCCGAGCCGGATCTGCTGCCAGTCTTCCTTCGTCATCAGGTTAACATGTCCCGTCCGTTTTTCGTGCATCAGCGGAACATCCACGCCCTCCGTGGTCCATTGATAACGGAAGCCGCACTTTTCCTGAACCCGTTTCGACTTGGCATTGCCCTCATAATATCCGCACCAGACTTTCTGCATCCCGAGATCCTCAAAGGCATGCCGAAGCATCTCCCTTGCCGCCTCAGGCACGATCCCCTGTCCCCAGAAAGGCTTTCCGAGCCAGTATCCGAGTTCACATTCATCATCGCGATCCGTCATATCCGTATGGCCGTTCAATTTAAGTTCTATGGCGCCGATCGCTTTCCGATCTTTCTTTAAGCAGATGGCATAGGCTTCCCTGCCGTCGAAAACATTCTTTATCACATCCCGGCTCTCTTCAATGCTCCGGTGCGCAGGCCATCCCGCGATCGGACCGACATCCGGATCGCTTGCATATCTGTACAGGTCCTCCGCATCGTCCTCGTTCCAGCGTCGCAGGATCAGGCGTTTCGTTTCAAGCATCTTTTCGTCCTCCCCAAAATAGTCATCACAATTCACACACCATAATGGATCATGCCCGATTTATCCTATATTATATGGGAATCGAGCGGCAATTGGGAAGACTTAAATATCCGGTACCTCTGCGTGAAACACCCACATTATCCCGGCATCTCACGATAGTCACCGGCATACGGACATGTGTTTTTATATATTTCAACATCCTGACGGATCGATAACCATGATCTCTTCATACATGGCAACAAAGACCTCCTCGATGATCTCGTCTTCATGAAAATGTCCGAAAAACCACTTCCTGAATTCCGTTTCATCCGCTATCTGTTGCAGATATCTTCGCAGTGCGATCTCTTCGACAGACTCTTCTCCATATCCCAATGCGGCAGCAACCTCGCGGGGAGCGGAATGCGTAATGATATAATCAACCTGATATCCACACGATTCAAGGTTCGCAAGGCCCTCCTCATACTCCTCGTACGTCGGTATCTCCTCCGGAAACCAGTCAAAGCCTTCGGTCCTCGCATACCTGTCAACGCTGTAAGCACCTCCGAATGTAAAGAATCTGGTGCCATTGATGTCATATACCTGGCCGCGCATCAGATGGATGATATCAGGCTCCACAAAATGAACCTTTCCTCCCATCCATTCATCCACCGGCAGGTCATTCAGTCTCGGATGATGTTCATGGTTCCCGTCCACAAACAGCACTGTGACAGGCAGATCCCGCAATACCCGTCTGGTTTCCTTTTCCATATCCGGGGTGAATCCGCAGGCACCGACATCCCCGCATATGATCAGATGATCATCTTCGTTATACTCGTCTTCATGATCGCCGAAAAAGCGCACAACCTTCGCCAGATCCATTGTTCCGTGTGTATCACCCGTAATAATGAATTTTGCCATAAGTCACCTCCCTGTCTTATCTATATCATACTCCCACGGATCAGCAAACCCCTTCCGGAAGCTTCATATTATTGTCTTCCAAAACCTGTTCAGCCGTATCATTGCATGCCAGTATAGCATCCGTAGTTATTCGAAAGTTCCGTTCCGAAGGCTTTTTTTCGTACAATGCCGCAGCCTTAAGATCGAGCCATTCCTTTCTGCTCCAGGGAAGCTCGATCCCCATGTTCCCGACGCCGTAATCCGTTTCCCCGTGACCGAAAACGACCTCTTTTACCAGATACAAATTGTATTTACCGCCTCCCGAGCCAACCCATAGATACGGTCTATACATACTGTGAAACAGTCTGTACAGTTCCCATAAAGCATCGGAGCTCATACCCCCGGGTCTTACGGGATCATCATCCTTATGCGGGGATTCTTTCATCGGGATCATGACTCCTCTGTTTCCTTTCAAATGGATGATCGCGGAAATCTCACAGCTGTTCTCCATGGCATCAACCTTTTTACATTTCCACGCGTATTCCATTTCATTTTCCCTGCCGTACCATTTGCACAATCTGCCGATGCAGCCATCGATCTGCAGCATCTCTTCCTCCGAGATTCCCCCTTTCAGGAGAAAGTCGATCCTGCAAATGTTCTCCGGTCTCTCGCATTCAACCGCTTTCTTAAACGCGTCTCCGATAGCACGGGAAACCTTATTGTATCCTCTCGCACAATTTGAAATACAGATGTCTCCCATCTTATCAGACACATTTTCCAAATATTCCTCCGTATCCGCCTCGCTTTCTTTGATCTCCGCGCCATCGGCAATGTCCGTCAACACTTTCATCCTGGTTTCAAGAAAATCGATCATGTATTTCAATGCCGAAGCAATGTCCTTTTCCTCCTCGGGCCACACCGGAGAGTATGGATCAACGCCGTTGATCAGCGGCTTTACGTGATACAGATCGATCTTATCGTTTTCAAAGCCCATTTCAAGATGCTCCCTCCTGATCCATTTGATAACAGCTTCGTTATCGGAAAAGTACTTTCCAAGGCTCCCGGGATCAAACAGATGGGCCAGGGTTGCGGGGACCTCATCGCAGAGCCACACCTTGGTGTATCCGATCATGATCCGATACCTGTCCCGGTTCATTTCCCTTGCGGGAAGAAGGATGAAATTGCATCGAAGTTCCGCAAGTTCAAGGAACCTGTTCAGAAGCTTTACAAGCTCATGCTCAGGCGGCAGGTAACTGTCACCGTCCTCGGCCAGGAGTTTAAGATCATGATGCGGATCTGCGTGCATCCTGCCTGACTTGCAGAAAGAAATACCGATATCCCTGTTAAGATAATCTGCCACCCACTTTATCGGCGTCCAGGCGCTCATCAGGGTGTCCGCCTTAAGGTCTCCGTCAAAATACAGGCAATCCAGGTCATTCTTCGCACGCCATTCATCCACTGACGGATAAGAAGCCTTGCACTCAAACGCCTTAAGCCAATACAGGCAGAAGTTCCTTAAGTGGTTGCTGCTGTACTTGTCTCCCAGATACTCTTTCAACATATTCTTCATAAAAATCACCTCTCATTCTATGAATACAGTTCAGGATTAATGTTTACACTTATATTATGAGAGGTTGTATCTTTAAGATGTTATGGATTTGCTTCGGGCCTTCATTCAGCGGTAATAACAGCTCAGTGACCAGCCATAGTCCTGATCATACCAAAGCCCGTAGCGTTCAAATATCTCATTGAATCCTTTCATGATGTGTTCTTTCACTTTTCCCTGGAGATATCCGTTAACCTCACTGTCCTCCGACCGGCCTTTCAAATAGTATTCCATTGCTTCTTTTTCCATTTTCTCCCAGTGGATACGGATCTCATTCTGATGCTCCTTTATAAACAGATCCGATCCTCCGTCCATCAGATAGCGATATTCCTCATAGGTATCCAGATTGGTATACGCAGGTTCTTTTTCTCCTACATCTCCGCCGTACATTTCAAGGTACTCTTCCCAGGAATCAAATACCAACGGGTCCCAATAAGACCGTTCCGGATTATCAAACAATTCCTCCCACATATGCTCCCCGAGATCATGCGGATCTTCCACCTCATACTCAGCCAGGATATGATCGGGGATCAGCTCCGTGTTGGCAAAGATATAGTTCCATCCGCTTTCCGAAATACATGACAGATCGGGCTCATATGTGTCATACCGCAAAAGCATATGTAACGGTCCCTCATAGACCATATCAAAGAT
>JAFXTJ010000111.1 GCA_017535945.1 Lachnospiraceae bacterium | reverse complement strand
GAGTACCGACCCCGGCGGATATACCGTCAAAATCAGTACTCGGCGTGCGCCTCCAGGGACTCGAACCCTGGACACCCTGATTAAGAGTCAGGTGCTCTACCAACTGAGCTAGAAGCGCGTATATTTATGCGGTTTCCTAACAGCAAGGAAGAGTTTAACACTTGTTTTTTTCGCTGTCAATAGAAAATGCAAAGCAAATTCAATCTTTCAGACAGCATAACGGTACGACATAGACGCCGTTTTCCATCCGGTAGGCCACCTTATTCTTTGTGACCACCATCAGGAATGCCGGTCTGCCGGTCCTGTCACAATCGATGTCGGACGCGATCCGGATCAGATTATCCGCGGCTTTACGGATGTCCTCCTCTCCGCCCAGCTTGACCTCGATCAAAGCCCAGGATCCGTCATCATACTGCAGTACGGCATCCGCCTCTCTTTTTTTGGAGTCCCGGTACTTGTATACGCGGGCTCCGATCACATCGGCGTATACCCTGAGATCATGCACCACCAATGATTCAAACAGCAGACCAAAGGTCGTGATATCCCGGAAGATCCCCTCCGGTGTGATCCCCAGTGCGGCGGCGCCGATCGAAGGATCCGTAAAATGCCTTGTCTCTTTCGTCCGGATCGCTGTCCTGCTTCTGAGGTTCGGATTCCATGCCGGTAGTTCTTCTATGACATACAGATTCCTGAGCGCATGCAGGTATTTCGCAAATACATCCTTATCAAAAGATGCATCTCCTCCGGTGCAATCCTCCAGCAGGGTCGTATCCGCTGCGGCGATGGATACATTTCTGGCATAGGAGCGCATGAGTTTCCGCGCCTTTTGCTCGTCCCTGTTAAGCGGGATATCTTTCAATGAAAAGATGTCGTCCGTCACGACGACTTCGAAATAATCTCTCGCCTGGGCCAGGGCAACCGGTCTCGATTTGCCGATCGCGACAGGCCAGCCTCCTCTGCAGATGTAATAGGCATAATCATTAATGTCCTTTTTGGAAACGGCCTGCGAGAACTTCCCGTTTTTGAGATCAAGCAGGGACACAGCCCCGTTGCTTTCCCCCGTTTCATAAAGAGACAGCGTCCGCATCATCCGCCGGACGATCCTGCCGTTGCCGGTATGCCGGCTGTCCGCCGTTTCGAGTTCCGTCCGGCTCTTATCCGTCACACTGCCGGTCAGGATATACTGACCGAATTCCCCTGTCCGATCCACCTCATACTTCACCTGATCCCAGATAAAAGCGACATGCTGCCACTCATCAACCAGTATCGGTTTCGGGCCGTAGTTCAGAAACGCGGACGGCGAGATTTTTGCCAGTTCGACCAACTCGTTTCTTGATTCCGGCGGCATCAGGTCCATCACGGTTTTGGCATATCTCTTTGCCGTGGTTGATTTGCCGCACCATTTCGGGCCCACGATCACCAACGCCCCTTTACTCTTCAGGGAAAATTCCACTGTCCTGTCAAATAACCTGTTGATGTATTCCGTTTTCTTCATCCCGTTGAGCCCTCCCGAACGATACGGCATGTTAATTTCCGGATCCGGTAAATCCCCCGGTTTTCCTGCTCATTTTACCTCAAATCGGAAGAAAAATCAATTTTGAATCGGAAGAATGTGAGGTTTTCGGTCGGAAGAATGTGGGGTTTTGAATCGGAAGAATATTGGGTTTCCAGTCGGAAGAATGTGAGATTCAGGTCAGATGCGCCGTCAGAGCAGCATAATCGGCCAGAGTGAGTGTCTCTCCTCTGACATTTCCGGCAAGACCACAGTCCGCGAGTGCCTGCTTCAGACGATCCGCATCGATCCCAAGCTGCGGCGCGCCGGTCACGGCATTGACCAGCGTCTTCCTGCGTTTGCCGAAGGCCGCCCGGATCAGGGCGAACATCCGCTCCGGATCCTCCACGGACACCGGGGGCCTGTCGGGCCGCTCCAGCAGGAGTACGGCAGAGGTCACCTCCGGCTGCGGATAAAAAGCCGAGGGCGGAACAAGTGTCACGATCCGCGGCAGCGCATAGTATTGCACGATGAGGGAGAGCGCGCCGTAGTCTTTGTTCCCGGGTCCCGCCTGCATCCGGTCCGCCACCTCCCGCTGCATCATCACCACAAAACGGGAGAACAGTTCCGTCTGCGGCAGGAGCGCGAGCAGGATCGGCGTCGTGATATAGTAGGGAAGATTGGCGATGACCTTGACCGAACCGGAGGTGACATCCGCAAAGACCTCCCGCAGATCCGTCTTGAGGATATCGGCATTGATGACGGAAATCCGGGGATCACCGGAGAATTCCTCCTGCAGCATCCCCGCAAGTCCCCGGTCGATCTCAACGGCGACAAGCCTCCGGGCCTGCTCCGCGATCCGGCGTGTGAGCACTCCCGTCCCCGGCCCGATCTCGAGTACGGTATCCTCCGGCGAAAGCTCCGCCGCGTCGATGATCTGATCGAGGATCCCTTCGTCTGTCAGGAAATTCTGTCCGAAACGTTTATTGGGAGCAAGGCCCCTTGCGGCCAGCTGCCCGCCGATCCTGTTTTCCCGCGGTTCTCTCATGCAATTTCTCCGTTCCCTTCCATCCGGTACAGCCTCCTTGCATTCTCCTCCGTCACCCGGATGACCTCCTCCTCGGAGACCCCCTTGATCCGGGCGAGCTCCCGGACCACGAGCGGCAGATAACCGGAATCGTTACGTTTCCCGCGGTGCGGCTCCGGTGCGAGATACGGCGCATCGGTCTCCAGCACCAGCTGCGTGAGCGGCGCGATCTCCACGACCTCGCGGAGCGTCCGTCCATTCTTAAAGGTCAGCACCCCGCCGATCCCGAGGAAATACCCCATCGCCAGATATTCCCGCGCCGTCTCCACGCTGCCGGAATAGCAGTGGATCACCCCCGTGATCCCGTCGGCATGGGCCTGCCGCATGATCGCGAGCGTATCCTTGGCGGCATCCCTCGAATGGATCACCACCGGCAGATCCAGCTCCCGCGCGAGATCCAGCTGCCGCAGAAACCATTTCTTCTGCACCTCGCGCGGCGGGTCCGTCTCCGCGGGATCCTCCTCCTGCCGGTAATGATAATCCAGCCCGATCTCGCCGACCGCCACGACCCGTTCATGAGCGGCGAGCTCCCGCAGCCGGTCCATATGCGCTTCCGTAAGCTCCGCCACCTCGGACGGATGCACGCCCACCGCGGCATACACAAAAGGATAGCGCTCCGCGATTGCCAGCACCTCCCCCAGCCCGCCATAGGACGCGCCGATATCCACCACACAGCCCACACCGCGCGCGCGAAGTCCCGTGAGCACCGCATCGCGGTCCTCATCAAACCGGTGATCATCATAATGTGCATGGGTATCAAAGATCATGGATCCACCTTCTTCCCGAACATGAAACGGCTTCATTATACCAAATCACGGATGAAAGGAACAACGGAAAAAGCCGCGGATCGATCGTGAAAAAACAGGAGAGGACCGTCCGGTCCTCTCCCGCGTGGTTCTGATGAAAGGCGGCTGACGGAGCAGCGTATGCTCAGTGTTTCGCCTTCTGTTCCACCTTAAACGAGGTCTTCACTCCGGAGCCGTCCGTGGCCGTCAGCGTGACCGTTGCCGTGCCTACCTTATCGCCCTGGATCAGAACCAGCTTGGGGGTGGAAGCACCGGCGGTGTAGTAGGCCGATACGACCTCCGGATCGGAACTGGTGACCTCCAGGGAAGACAGCATATTCCACTTGATCCCTATACTCTCCCTCTCATCCCGCTGCTCGTTATTCGACTGATCCTTGTAATACCGCCAGACATCATACTCTTTCCTGGCACTGTAATCCGGACTCCCGAGATCCTCTTTGTAAACCGTGATCTTCGCCGGGATCGCTGTGGCTCCACTCATGCACACCAACTTCGTGGTCGCCGGCCGGATCGAATAAGAGTATGTTGCAACCTGACACGATCCGTCAAGGGCTCTCGCATAGACCGTGATCGTCGGTGAATAAGTCGGGTACTCGGTCAGCCATTCCTTGATCTTGCTGTTCGCCGGGATCGTGAGCTTGCCGTTCGTGATCGTGGCGTAGTTTTTGGCCTCCGGATTCGTCTGCCAGTCGGCAGTGGGGAATTTCACATTGAATGCGGAGTCGATCTCTTCTTTTCCGGTCATGGTCAATGTCCATCCCCACTCCACCTTGCTATTCGAAGGCTTGCCATAAAGCTCGCCGGGCACCGCCTTGAGGGTGGCCGACTTGCCGAATGCCAGGAAGCCGTTCTTCCTGTCCGGCGATCCCGCAGCAGGCACGAGCTGTAGATCCGAGACCGGGCGGATGATGTTGACTTTGGTACTGGCCTTCTTGCCGGAACCGTCCAGCAGCGCACAGGTGACCGTGGCGGTGCCGACTCCCATGCTCTCGATCAGTACCTCGTTGTCACCGGCCTCACTCATATAGAGCAGATTGTCATTGCTGACGGACCACTCCACCGGGAGATCATCGATCGGATTTCCCTTGTCATCCCTGATCAGCGGCTTCAGATAAATACTTTGTTCCGCCACACCGTCATCATCCTCTGCCTCAAGATTCCAGGGGAACAACTGCAGGGAAGTGAGACTGCCCGTGCGGGTGTCAAGTACCATCTGATGCTTCTTAAAATAAGACTCGAACAGACCGTCTTTAGCAGAATTCGTCCAGTCATAGGTGATCCCCAGCGTCGTTGCCCGGGCAGACAGAACGGTAAACGAATAGCTGGGATATAGATTGCTCCCGTCCGTGGAATGTGCCCGGACCTTATAGGTGCCCGGCGCAGCATCTTTACTCACAGAGACAACCCCGGACGGAGAAACCGTGATCCCCTTAGCCAGCACATTGTCCTCGTCGGTAACATCATACCACTCCACTTTTTTATTATCCGCATTGGCCGGCACAACGGTCGCCTTAAAGGTGCCGCTGTAGCCTCTGGCGATATAATCCGGTCCGGTGATCGTGACACGGGTCACCGGCTGCGCAACCTTGACGGAGACGCTTGCTTTCTTTCCGGAGCCGTCCAGTGCGGCAAAGGTGATCGTCGCGGTTCCTTTGGCATCGGGAACACCCTTGATCTCATACTTGCCGCTCCCTTTTGACGTCACCGTCGCAATCGCATTGTTGCTGGAACTGTAGGACAACTCTCCTCCGACCTTCCATTCCTCTGATGCATCCGCCGCCAGATCCCATACTTCCACCTGTACCCGGGACGGATCCTTATCTGCCGCCGTGTTCAGCACCGTGCAGGAGGTCAGCGACGAAAGCGTCGTTGACGTCCCTTTGATCTTCCGCTCCGTGATCTTCCCGTTGTTCTTCTTTTTCACCGTATCTTCGTTGCCCGACGGCACAGCCACAACGATCGAGGAGATCTTGTCCTTCGTGGCAGTGAAGTAGTAATAACCCTTGCATATATTCATATCCTTGGCATATGCATCAACACGATATTTCCTGCCGATCATGGCCTTATTTCCGACCTTGACCTGCCCGGTCGGGGTTACCGACACGACGTCCGGATCCTTGATCCGGATATTGCCCTCTTCCTCAGAGATCACCATCCATTCGATCCCCTTATCCGTCGCATCAGCAGGCAGGACCCGGGTCTTCGGGGTGAAGGTCGCCCCTACCGGCAGGTACTGCGGCGCGTTATCGATGACGATCGATTCCACCGGTTTTCCCACCCGGACCGTCAGGGTGGCCTTTTTACCGGAATTATCATTGACCTTACAGGTGATCGTGGCGGTGCCGGTCTTGCCGTAGGCGACATCCGGTCCCAGTTCCAGATCGGCAGAACCGCTGGAATAACCGGTTACCCTTACAAGACCCTCATTGCTTGAGGACCAGGATACCAGATCGTAACAGCCGGATATCTTGCTTTCCTTGCCGTCCGGATCAGTCTCCAGGCATTGTCCGTAGATCTTCAATTCTTTATAATAAGGATCCGAATACCATAACTGAACGGAACTGAGCGGCGCGACAGATACACCGGGATTCTTCTTCAGCTCCTTCGTTTGGATCACCGGCCGATACGGCGATTTCTTAAAGTCGTCGATACTGATGTAAGAAGATATCTGCTCGATCACTACCGAGGAGACCGGAGCAGTTCTGACGGTAAATGAATACGACTCATCATATCCACCACATCCATCTGCCGCTGTCGCCCTGACCTCGATCACATGACCGGACCAATCACCCTTCGGATCCTTAACAAGGGAGATCTGACCATTGTTGTTGATCTGAAGTTCATCCTTGTATGTCTTCTCGTCCACATATTTGTAATCCGTTGTGTCATACAGTCTCCACGTCACATTCTTGTTACCGGCCGTGGCAGGCAGGACTTCCTTTTTAAGGGTAACTTTATCGCCCGGCGCCAGATAGGCGGGGCCGCTTATCTTGATCTTCTCCACGGGAGCGATCACATTGACCTTAAGTGTCGCTTTCACGCCGGAACCGTCCTGTGCCGCACAGGTGATGGTGGCGGTCCCCTTTGCGCCCGGAACGGCATCTATTCTGGCCCATGTTCCGTGATCCTGCACCTCAACCAGTTTGGCATTGCTGGTGGTCCATTTCGGAGCGACAGTCCTGAGATGATCCGGTGCAGTCGATTCATCACTTAACAGAAATCCTTCCTTATCTCTGCTGCCGGATAGAATGAGTGCCGTGAGGTTTTGCGAACAGTACGTATCGGAACTCCATAGCGTCATTTCACAGGGATCCAGATAATCCTCCGGCTCTTCCCCTCCGGGTCGCTCCAATTGCGCAAGCTTCATGCGATACTGAGAATAAGAGGTATAGGGCTGGATCAGGATCTCCGTGGGCTTCGGAACGATCCGCAGCGTCCGGTGATCCGTTACATGGTCTATACCTGCAACAGGCGCAACAAAGCAATCATACTCTCCAATCCTGGCATCCCGTCTGACAGTGATCTGCCCGGAAGCCGAGATGGAAATATCATCACAGCTTATCGATTCCCCCTGTTTGATCACTCCCCATTCCAGCTCTTTGTTATTTGCGGTCGCAGGAGCCACGGTGGTCTTAAAAGTGCCCTTGCCGCCCTGTAACAGGTATTCCGGGCCGTCTGTGATATTGACAGTTGTCACCCCCTGCAGCACCGTGACGGACAGGGTCGCTTTCCTGCTGCCGCCGTCATTCAGCGCACAGGTGATGGTCGTGGTGCCCTTGGCACCGGGGACGGGGACGATCTTCTTTTTGTATCCGAATCCGCTCTCACCCTCCGCTACCGCATCGACCAATTGCAGCAGCTTTGTGTTTCCGACCGACCATACGGGATGGTACTGGGTGGCGTCGGCAGTGGCTATGAATATCTTTTCCTTTCCATTCTCTTCCGTTCTGATCGTTTTCACATAGAGAACCGGTTCCGCCGAATTCATGATCTGCGCGCTCTTCAGCCTTGTCACCGATGTGTCCTTACCGGCAAGCTTTCTCTCCTCCGTCTGATAATCATAGATATGATCGGTATCGTCGCTCGTGATCACCAGATCCGTGAGCATGCTATCAGCAGCGGGATATACGTAGAGTCTGGCTTCCCCCCGGCAGCCGCTCCCGTCCTTGGCAACGGCGCGGACCCGATATGGTATGGATCCAGATGTTTTGGCCTTCTTCCCTACCGTCACCAGACCGGCAGCCGTAACGGACATTTCCTCCGGATCCGTGACCCGGGAGCCGTTTCTGTAGATCTCCCAGGTCACACCATTGTTATTGGCATCTGCCGGCAGGACCTCTGCCTTGTAGGTCGCCCGACTGCCGGCCACGAAATAGCGATAGCCCGGTCCCGTGACACGGATCTCCTCCACATCCTGCACCACCGTGACGTTCACGGTCGCTTTCTTGCCGGAGCCGTCGAGCGCCTGCGCGGTGATGGTCGCGGTGCCTTTGCCCTGCGCGGTGATCCGGGCGACAGTCATATCCTCTCCATCCTCGGAAACCACGGTTGCCACATCCTCATTGGAAGAGGTCCAGAGGATCAGGTCATCCGGGAGATAGGGATTTTCATGTCCGTCGTCCGCCGGATAGAACAGCGAATTCTTCTCTTTGGTATTGTCTTTTAACTCCGTGACCGTGACGACTGCCGTTTTCGGATGGGGATCTTCCGGTGTACCCCTATACAGGGTGACCTTGCTCGTATCCAGTTTGATCGTCCCTGTCAGGGCGCGCTTGACGACATAAACATCTGCGGTACTCGTTGCCCGCCCGTCGGGGGAAGATGCTTCCACGATCAATGTGCCTGTCTGGTTCGGATCGGTCTTTAAGACACCCGCCGCGGAGATCGTTGCCTTGGAGAGATCTCCGTCACGATAGCCCCTGATCCGCCATTTCACTTTATGGTCAGAGGTTCCGTCCGGATATCCCGTACAGCCGGTAAAGGTGAAAGAACTGCCCGCTATGATCCGGAAACCGTTTACCGGTGTATTATCGATGTAGACGTAATTGGCGAACCGGACCCCATCAAGAACGGGACGGATCGTCAGCGTCGTTACCTTGCCAACTGTGCCCATTGCTGAGATGCAGATGGCTTTGACCGTATAACTCTTCTTCCATTTGCTCGTATCCCATTCGTAATAAATATCGGATTCTTCTCCGATGATATCATGCAAAATCGAAAGCTCTCCGGTGTACCGCTCTCCGACGGTCACCTGCCCGTCCTTGACAGCAGGTGTCTTGCCGTCCAACGTGTAGACGATGTCGCTCAGACTGTCATCTCCGGTGTAGACATAGGCATCCTCATCATTGCCCATATAATCATTACAGTAGAGATACACTTTTGCATCACACGGTACATTCTGCGCTGCGGTGATGCTTTCTCCTCCTTGTGCTATAGCGCAGGTTGCCTGTGTAGGATCGTTCTTTCTGACCTCGATGACCGCCGTCAGCGACTCGTTGTCAAACATCCGCCCGACATTCAGGATGCCGGCTCCGATGTCCTTGGCTGTGGTTTTGGTGACAGCATCCTTGAGCACCCGCTCCATGACATCGGGATGGACATGACCCACGGCACCCATATAGAGCGCGCAGGCGCCGGCTACCATGGCAGAGGCCTGTGCGGTGCCGCTCTTACTCTGGTAGCCATCGGCGTACAGATGCGTGGATACCGTAGAATAGATATTCTCTGCGGGAGCAGCGATATCCGCCCATACACCGTAGGAAGAGGACGCCGTCTTATCGCCTGCCGCGTTGACGCCGGCCACGGCGATCACATGGTCAAGGGAAGCCGGATATACGCGGTCATTGGCCTGATCGTCACCCATGGGGGCGCAGACGGTGACGCCTCTGTCATAAGCACGTTCGACCGCCGCATTCAGGAGGGCGCTGTACTCCCGCTCATAAAGGGAGATCGTCAGGATGTCGGCACGGCGGTCATTGGCATTCTCCGGATCATATACCACATCATCCTCCTCATTCTGATCATAGCCGGCCACATAAAGGACCGCCTGGATCAGATGGCGGGAGGAAAACTCCCTGGCGGAACTGTGCGGTACGGGGATCGCGAGGATGTCCGCCTCGGGAGCGATACCGGAACCGCCTTCGCCGTTGTCTAACGATGCAGCGATGATACCGGCCACATGAGTGCCGTTGCTGTTGGTGATGAGCCTTCCGTCTTCATCTTTTGAATTATCATCCGCCGGCGTATAATACGGCTTATTGTCTCCGTATTTGCTGTTCAGTATCTGCTTAGCAGGCCACAGCGCATCCACTGTGACACGGCCGTTGCTTACGCCCTCAACATAACCGAATTCCTCATGGGTATACTGCACACCGGCGTCGATCACAGCCACGGTGACACCATCACCTTTCGTCACCTGCCAGGCAGGGTAGGTGTCGATCATCTCATGGAACCACTGGTAGTTTTCGCTGTTGGCGGGATTCAGGAAAGGATCGTCCGGCGCATTGCCGCTCGCCGCTTCCCACCAGTTGCCGCGGGTATGGACGTCCTCGCCGACACCGTCACGGGTCGGCGCATCGCCCGCGATCACCTGCAGGGCGGGTTCTTCATCCGGTACGGTATTGATATAGTCAGGCTCCACGGCAGGGACATTGAGGTCGGGATCGGCACCGGCCGCGACCGCTTCGGCAACCGTAAGACCGGATCCGGCGAGGCTGATGACCGCCACTCCGTAGGCATATTCGGAGAGGGCGCCGTGATAGGCTTCTGCGATGGCTTCCGCTTCCGCTCGGGAGTCCGCCAGGCAGATGACTTCCCCGTCGACATAGTCCTCGCCGGGGACCAGATCTGCGAGCTGTGCGGCCACATCCTCCGCAGCCATATCGCGCTTGATCTGCTCCTCCTCGGCAGAGAGGACGAAGTCATCGGGCATCGCGCCGAGGATGCCGGCTTCCGCTTCCTCATCGACGGCCACATCGGGTTCTGCAGGGGTCTCTGCCGTCACGACGAACTCATCCTCCTCGCCGGCTGCCGCATCAGACTCTGCAGGAATTTCTGTGGTCACGACGGGCTCTGCGGATCCCTCCTCCGCGAATACCTCGTCCGACGGGGCCTCTTCTTCCGCCTCCGGGCTCTGTACGTCCGCGGCTTCCGCCGCAGTAAGTACCGCCTCCCCGTTATCGGGACCTGCTGCCCTGACGGTCTGCGCCGGTGTGCTGAACGCCATCACAACCGCGAGCGCCATCGCCAGGACCCTGCTCCACATCCTCTTGTTCATCGCTGCCTCCTTGTCTGTTGCCGTTTCATGAAAAAACCGCGGGTGTCCGATACTTACAGACATCCACGGTTCATGCTAACACCCGTTCAAAATTTCCGTTACCGCCAAAAGTAGGTATTTTGGAATTTTTGTTACTATTCACAGCCGACCGACAAGCAGACGGAGCGCAAGCTTGCTTGCAGGCGACGATCTGCTTGCCGGGCGGGACTGCGAAGCAGTCACCCGCCCACATGAGCAGACTTAGCACGCAGTGCGGGAAAGGTCGCGAAGCGACCGTGTGCGAATGGGGCGGGCTGTGAATAGTTGATCGCCCTCACAGCCGACCGACAAGCAGACGGAGCGCAAGCTTGCTTGCAAGCGACGATCTGCTTGCATCACTCATTGATCACCAGCCCCAGGTTGCGCATCCGGACCGCGAGCTCCAGACGGCTCCTGTAGCCGGTCTTCTGGAGCATGTTGGAGATGTGCATCTTCACCGTGGAGGGTTCCACGGAGAGCTTGTCCGCGATCTCCCGGTTGGAGGCGCCAGCGACCAGCTCCCTCAGAATCTCGATCTCCCGGTCCGTAAATTCCGTGCTCACGGCGTTCCCTACGGGCAGGATCGTCTGCCGGCCCGGATAGACGACGGCACCGGAGATGACCAGATCCATGATCTCCGTGATGGTCTGCTCCTGGACCTCCTTCTGCCAGAAGCCCTCCACCCCGATCTTCCGGGCCCGTTTCTCATAGGATAATTCGGGCATGGAGGTGACGATGATGATCTTCACCCCCGGCTTTTTCTCTTTGATCTCGGCAGCGGCATCCAGTCCGTTCATGCTGCCGGGGATCAGCACATCCAGGATCGCCAGATCGGCGTCGTGCTCCTCCAGCCAGTGCACCGCCTGCACGGCCGTCTTAAACGAGGCCGCGAGCGTATACGCCTCCGACTGCTCCACTGCATGTTCAAAGATCTCCCGGATCATGCGGAAATCCTCCGCGATCACGACTCTATATGCCATCCTCTGCCTCCTTGTCTCCGGGGAGCCGCAGGATCAACGCGAAAGCGGGACTGCTCTCCACCCGCATCGTGCCGCCGGCCGCTTCCACCTCGCGCCGCAGATTGACCAGTCCGCCACGTTCCGTGATCTCCTCTTCCGGCTGTATGCCGTCATTGGTGAAGACCAGCACATAGTCTCCCGCCTCGCGGCGCACCTCCACCGTCGCCCTGCTGCCGCCGGCATGCTTGAGC
The DNA here is from genome assembly GCA_017535945.1 of Lachnospiraceae bacterium. GTDB lineage: Bacteria > Bacillota > Clostridia > Lachnospirales > Lachnospiraceae > Butyrivibrio. The sequence continues at coordinate 15,108 of JAFXTJ010000111.1, read as the reverse complement.
GTGTTTCCGATATGGATCGAGATCGCGGCATCCACCACGGGGATCAGCCGCTGTTCGTCGGGCAGCTCCCCGATGATCTCCAGATGGATCCCCAGCTGGTCCGCCTGTCTGGAGATGACATAGTAGGGCAGCTCCCATTCCTCCGGCTCGTCCTTGATCAGGTGCCGGAGATTTCCCCGCCAGAAATCCAGCATCTGCCTGCGGTCGATCGACTCCGGCGCATGAAGATACCGCCTGGCGAGCAGGATGCTCTGCCCGATATTGTCATGGAGCGCCGCCTTGAGCTGCAGGATCTCGCGGTTCATGGTCACATATTCGATGGTGTTCATCAGTACCTTAAGCCGGTTGTTCTGCTGCTTCTGCCGGTCCCTGCGGGATTCCAGCTCTCCGGTCAGCGCGTACTCCCTGCTGACATCCACGGCCGTGAGTTCATACAGAGGTTTTCCCCCGGCGTCCAGCAGCTCCCGCTTGATGCTGTAGACCGCTCCTCCGGGGGTGCGCAGGACGGCATGGTCCTCATCCGCGGGCGGAGGGTCCGTCAGCGCCAGGCTCCGCAGCGTCTCATGAAACACGCCGGCATCCGAGACCGGCGCGCCGGTCAGGGACAGACTGATCCGCTGCATGGTCTCGTTCACCAGGATCGGGACGCCCGCCTGTGTATAGTAGAGGAGACCGACCGGCAGCCGGTCAAAGGCCTCTTTGACGGACATGGCGGTGAGATGCATCCTCCGCCATTCGATCAGGGAATACTGCAGATAGAGCATGTACAGGAGCGACAGGAAGATGATGGGCAGCAGAACAGGGACCGGCAGCATGTACCGGGGGGAGATATCGCCCTGCTGGATCATCGTCATGAGCTCGAACAGCACAAAGGTCTGCGCCGTCATCACGCCCGGCAGAAGAAGAGCCCTCTTCTCGCGGCCCAGAACGGCTGCCTGGACCAGTGCGTAGATATATCCGAGCAGCGAGCAGGTCTGGAGCACCAGCATCAGACCTCTCGTCAATACAGAGAGAGATGCGTAACTCATACGGCCGCCTCCTCTCCGAACGCGGACCGCAGCGAAACACAGGCTGTCTCGTCCTCATAGCGGTATGTCACCTCTCCGCCCGCCGCGCGCAGCTGTGCCATGCACCGGTACCCTGCCGGATCCGGGAGCATCCGGTCCGTCTCAACGGCCATCGCAAGGCCTCCTTCACAGGAGATCGAGACCGAGAGGGACTGGGGTTCCATATCCGTCGCTTCGAGGACCTCCTCAAAAAGTGCATACGCCGCCGTCACCAGTGCGCAGGGCAGTTCTCCGCTCCCGTTCGTCCTGAGCTCGCACACCGCCCCGGTGAGCTGCACATAATCCAGGGATTCCCTGACGGACATCTCCAGCTCCGCGGAGGAAAGCGTCCGCGCGCCGTCCGACAACAGCAGGAGATTTCCCATGCGCTTGATATAGACACTTAAGAGTGCTGCCCGGATCAGATCCCGGCAAAATGCCTCCTCCGTGCGGTCCTCTCCGGACAGGAGACTGTCCGCCCGCACAGCCGCCGGTCTCAGCTGTGAGAAGATGCTGTTATACAGCCGGTTTCTGGTCTCATAAGTGACACGCTCCGCACGGACCTCGTTCTCCTGCCGGATCAGCTCATTTTCCTCCGTAAGCTCCGCCGTCACTTCCTCCAGATCCCGGTTCAGACGGTTCAGCGCGCTGAGATCCTCCACCCAGGAGACCGTGCCGCCTGTGACGGACTCCCGTCTGATGCGATGATCCTCATCGTAGGGGCCCGGGTTCCAGTCTGTTGAAGCGACGACCGGCGCGCCCATGCTGTCGTAGATGCAGGCGTTGATCCCGGAGTAGTCAAACAGCCGTTCATACCCGGTATTTGCCGGGATCATGCCGATCTGGATGATGGATTCAAACCCCAGAAGATAAGGCAGGCAGTAGGCTTCATGGACCTGGAAGAGCTTGTAGCCCGCGATCTTCGGCGGACCGCCGTTGATCAGATACCATGCGAGCAATGCAAAACCCGCGGCGATGCACAGGGCGGGGATATACCACCGCCGTCTCGCAACGGAGAGATTGCATTTCCTAAACAGGATGACAACGGTGCCCAGACCGAAGAGGATCATCCAGACCAGGATGACGTAGTAGAACCACTCGTGGGTGTACTTTTTACCGGGCGGCTCGATGATATGAAAGACCAGTCCGTGCTGGTTATTGGTGAGGACGACGCAGTCAAGGATCACCATGACCGCCACCAGAATCCGCTCCGCGGCATCCGTGATCTGCCTGTGCCGCACCGGTTCCATCCGTGCCGCCGCCATGAAGAAGAACAACGGGATCGCGGTCATGGGGATATAGTACGCGTACCACAGGACCTGTTCGACGTGGTCCAGTCCGGGGAAAAAGGAATATTTGCACATCCGGAACAGGAAAAGGAACACCATAAAGACGCAGGCGGTGAGGATCCGGTGACGCACCTGCGGATCCAGGATCCGGCGGCGCACCGCGTTGCCCCACAGGATGATGAGCGTGCAATAGAACAGCGCGGGCATATGATGCGGGACGAAGTCTCTCGTAGGTATCGGACAGGTGATGATGCCGAGACAGAACAGTACGGCAAACAGGATAAACAGCCGTTTATTCGAAAAATGCAGCCGCTCCACTTCCGTCGGGCCCTCCGTGTGCCGGGTCGATCTGCTACATTTTCCGATTATAGGAAATATCATCTGATCGCGTTACCGCCAAAAGGCGGTACTTTATAAAAAATTATTTCTGTCCCTCCAGCGCCTCTTTGAGGGTGCGCCAGCCCAGCGTCGCGCATTTCACGCGGGCAGGCATATGGGCGATATCCTGCAGGGCGGCCGCTTCATCGAGCGCCTCGAGATCCTCCTCCGTGCCCGTGCCGCGGATCATGCCCATGAATTTCTCCACCAGAGAAAGCGCTTCTTCCTCCGGCAGACCCAGGATATCATCGATCATCATGTCCACCGATGCCTGGGAGATCGCGCAGCCGCTGCCGTCAAAGGCCGCCTCCGTGATCCGCCCGTCCTCGACCTTAAGCTGCAGGACGATATCATCGCCGCAGCTGGGATTCACGCCGCGCAGCTCGATCGTGGGCGCTTCCAGCCGTCCCCGGTGGGAGGGATGCAGATTGTGATCATTGACGATCTCCCGGTACAGCTGCTTAAGCTCCATATCCCATAACCCCCCGTACACCGGCCAGTGCCGCGGCAAAACGGTCCGCTTCTTCCTCCGTGTTGTAGAAATACAGGGACGCGCGGGCCGTGGACCCGACGCCCAGAAACTGCATGAGCGGCTGCGCGCAATGGTGCCCGGCACGCACACAGATGTGATCCTCGTTGAGGACCGAGGCGATATCGTGCGGATGCACACCTTCCAATGTAAATGTGATGATCCCGCAGTGCTTCGCCGGATCGGACGAACCGTAGATCCGCACATACGGGATGTCCCGCATCCGCTCCATGAGGCGCTTCGCGAGCGTCTCTTCCCGTTCGCGGATCGTGTCAAAACCGAGCTCCTCCAGATAGGTCACCGCTGCGTCCAGCGCAACGGCACCGGCGGCATTCACGGTCCCCGCCTCGAATTTATGCGGCAGCTCCGCCCAGGTGGCTTCCGTCCGGGTCACATATTCGATCATCTCTCCGCCACGCAGGAAAGGCGGCATCTCCTCCAGCAGTTCCTTTCTGGCATAGAGGACACCGATCCCCATGGGGCCCAGCATCTTGTGCCCGGAAAACGCGTAAAAATCCGCGTCCAGCGCCCGCACGTCGACCGCCATATGCGGGACGGACTGCGCACCGTCGATGACGGCCGCCGCTCCCACGGCATGCGCTCTGCGGATGACCTCCTCCACCGGATTCGTCGTCCCCAGTACATTGGAGACATGACCGAGCGCGACGAGTTTCGTGCGCGGCCCGATCTTTGCGTCAAGCTCCTCCTCCGGATAGCACCCCTCTTCATCGGGCTCCAGCCAGATAAGCCGCGCGCCGGTCCGCTCCGCGACCATCTGCCAGGGCAGGATGTTGGAATGATGCTCCGTGACCGAGATCACGATCTCGTCTCCCTCCTTCAGGCGGGTCAGCCCGTAGGAGTAGGCGATGAGATTGAGGGATTCGGTGGTGTTGCGCGTAAAGACGATCTCCTCCGGAGATGCGGCACCGATGAAGCGCGCGATATGTGCCCGCGCGCCCTCGCTGCGCTCCGTGGCCTCCATGCTCCAGTCATAGAGTCCGCGCATCGTATTGGCATTGTACTGTTCGTAAAACGCCGTGATCGCATCCGTCACCTGCCGCGGCCGCTGACTGGTCGCCGCATTGTCAAAATAGACCACCTCCGGATGGTCATACAGGATCGGAAAATCCCGGCGGATGTCTTCGATCGATTTGCTCATGCGATCTCCCTCTCGATCCACTGTTCCACTTCCCAGCGCAGTTTTGCGTCCGGGATCTCCCTGGCCACCGACTTGAGCCTGGCCTGCACGATGAGCCGGCGGGCCTCCTCCGCGGTATAACCGCGGGAACTCATGTAGAACAGGATCTCGTCCGACAGCTGTCCGATCGTGGCGCCGTGCCTGCCGTCCACATCCTCCTCGCCGCAGAGGATGAGCGGCACGGAGCTGTTGTGCACGCCGGGAGAGAGCATCAGTGTATCCTCCTGCTCATTGCCGGCGGAACCCGCCGCGCCGGACTTGAAATCCAGAGTCCCGCGCCAGATCTTCTTTGCGTGATCGTCCAGCACACCGCGGAAGATCATGTCGGAACGGGTATCCCGTCCTCTGTGGTCCGCGATGATATTCATATCGAGCAGGCCGTGTCCGCCCGCATAGTAGCCCGTGTGGTCGATAAAGGAAGACCGGTCGCCGGCAAGCGTCGCGAGGACTCCCTGGAAGCTGCCCGCACCTGCTTTTGAACCGCCGCGGACGCCCAGAGAAAGCGCCGAATATTCAACCGCCGCATCCTCTCCGCACCGGATCCCCAGATCGATGAGATCCGACATCGGTGCGCCGAAACGCCGGATCACCACGAGCTTCACCCGCGCCCGGTCACCCGCGAGGATCCGCAGGGACATCCCGAAAAAGCTCCGCGCCGCCGCACAGCCCGCTGCATCGCAGGTCAGATCGATGACGATTTCCAGCGCGGCATCCTCCTCCGCACGGACGGTGACCGCCGCCAGCGATGATACGCCGACTGTCGCCGTAACGGGCAGGATCACGGGCTCTGCCGCCTGCACGCCCGCCTGTACGGAGAGCACGGACGCAGGACAGCCCGCCTGTGCAAAGATTCGGTCTGCTTCCTCCCCCATTCCCGTGGGGATCTCCCGCAGTGCCTCTTCCATCCCGGCAAAGGTGCCTGCCGTTACGCGAAGTCCCTCCGGCAGGTCGATCCCGGCCAGGGGATCTTTACAGGTGACTGCACCTTCCGGGAGCGGCAGCTCCGCCTCGTTGACCTTAAGAAACCGGTAGGTCGGCATCGGCAGGCGGTTGACGGGGACACTTTTCATCTGTTCCACGGCACTCATCCTCCCGACATCTCCAGTTTGATCAGATTGTTCATTTCCACTGCATACTCCAGCGGCAGCTCCTTGCTCACCGAATCCGCAAAGCCCGCCACGATCATGGCTCTGGCGTCCGCCTCCGGCACGCCGCGGCTCATCAGATAAAAGACCGCCTCATCGCTGATCCGTCCGACACGGGCCTCGTGCCCGATATCCGCATCGTCCGTCAGCACCTCCATCGCGGGGATCGTGTCCGTGCGCGAGATGGAATCCAGCATCAGGGAATCGCAGGAGATCGAGGCCCTGGCGCGATGCGCCGTGCGCCCGATCATCACGCTCGAACGGTAGGTGCCGATGCCGCCGCTCTTGGTGATCGACTTGGACGAGATCACACAGGAGGTGTCCTCTCCCTGCATCACGACCTTGGCACCGGTGTCCAGATCCTGTCCTTCTCCGGAGAAGGTGATCCCCGTGTAGTCCATGCGGGAACGCGCTCCCTTTAAGATCGTGCTGGGATAGAGATAGGAGACCGCGCTCCCGAAGGAACCGGAGACCCACTCCATGATGCCGTCCTCTTCGACGAGGGCACGTTTGGTGTTGAGGTTGTACATGTTCTTCGACCAGTTTTCGATCGTGGAATAACGAAGCTTCGCGCCCTTCTTGACATAGAGCTCGACGCAGCCGGCATGGAGATTGGCCACATTATACTTGGGGGCGGAGCACCCTTCGATGAAATGCAGGTCCGCACCCTCATCCACGATGATGAGCGTATGCTCGAACTGGCCCGCACCTTTGGCGTTGAGCCGGAAATAGGACTGCAGCGGGATATCCACATGCACGCCCTTCGGGACGTAGACGAACGATCCGCCCGACCAGACGGCGCCGTGCAGAGCCGCGAATTTGTGATCCGTCGGCGGGACCAGATGCATGAAATGGGCGCGGATCATCTCTGCATATTCACCGCGCAGGGCGCTCTCGAGATCCGTGTAGACGACACCGGTCTGCGCGACCTCCTCGCGGACATTGTGATAGACGAGCTCCGAGTCATACTGGGCGCCCACGCCGGCTAACGACTCGCGCTCCGCCTTGGGGATCCCCAGCCGTTCAAAGGTGTTCTTGATCTCCTCCGGCACGTCCTCCCATGAGGTCTTCATGTCGGATTTATGCCGCACATAGGTGGCGATCCGGTCCATGTCCAGCGCCTCGATGGAGGGGCCCCAGGGGACCATGGGCGTGTTTTGGTAGATCTCCAGGCATTTCAGCCGGAAATCCCGCATCCAGTCCGGATCGTGCTTCTCTTCGGAGACCTGCAGGACGATGTCGCGGGTCAGACCTTCCTCGATCCGGTAGAAGGAACTGCCGCTCTCGTCATCCTTGAAATCATACAGGGTGCGGTCGACATCGGCGACGGTTTGTTTTTCCTGTCCGCTCATGCTTCCTGTGTAAACCTCTCAAATCCGCGGGCGTTGATCTCTTCGATGAGAGCGGCGTCCCCTGTCTCCACGATCCTGCCCTTCACCAGGATGTGCACGGTGTCCACGTGCAGTGCCTCCAGGATCCGGGTGGAGTGGGTGATGATAAGGAGCGCGCCGTGGCCCTCCTGCTGAAAGGCCCGGACGCCCTGCGACACGGTCCGCACCGCATCCACGTCGAGGCCGGAATCGGTCTCATCGAGGATCGCCAGTCTGGGCTTCAGCATCAGCATCTGCAGGATCTCGGCCTTCTTCTTCTCGCCGCCGGAGAAGCCGACATTGAGGTCTCTGTCCGCATAGGTCTCATCCATGGACAGCAGCTCCATCGCGCTCTTCATCTGCTTCTGGAACCCGAAGAGCTTCACCGGCTGTCCGGTCTGCATATGCTCTGCGTTGCGGATGAAATTCGAAAGCGATACGCCCGGCACTTCGACCGGATTCTGAAAGGAGAGGAACATCCCCGCCTTGGCCCGCTTGTCCGCGGACAGTTCCGTGATCTCCTCCCCGCCAAAGCGGATGCTGCCGCCCGTGATCTCATAGCGGGGATTGCCCATCAGGGCAAAGCCCAGCGTCGATTTGCCCGCGCCGTTGGGTCCCATCAGCACGTGGGTGCTGCCCTCTTCGATCGTCAGGTCGATCCCCTGCAGGATCGGCTGTCCGTCCACTGCGGCCGACAGGCCGTTAACTTCCAGTAATGCCATAATGTCCTTTCCCGTCATCTCCTGACGGTTGTGCAATGCTAACCAAACTGTCACAATATGTAATCATACCATTTATGTGGGGATTACGCAAATGGAAGTTGGGGGAAATCACTGAATTCTGTCCCCGTTTTCCTCTTGCAAAAACCGCAGGGATTTGGCTATAATTGTTCTGTTGGCTTATATATCTCAGACGGAGGTTCTGACATGATGAGACTGGTGACAAGAAGCGATTTTGACGGGTTGGTCTGTGCGATGATCCTCAAGGAGATCAATCTTGTTGACGAGATCAAATTCGTGCATCCCAAGGATGTGCAGGACGGTAAGATCGAGCTGACCTCCAACGATATCACCACCAACCTTCCCTATGATCCCCGCGTGGGCCTGTGCTTTGACCATCACGAGTCCGAGCTTTCCCGCAATTCCGATGCCGTGGGTAAGGGCACCTGGATCATCGAGGGGGACGCCAAATCCGCAGCCAGAGTCGTCTACAATTATTATAAGGATAAATATGACCTCCACCGGATCTCCACGGAGATTATGGAGGCGGTGGATAAGGGCGACAGCGCCGATTTCACCATGGACGAAGTGAAGAATCCCAAGGACTGGGTGCTGATGAATTTCCTGATGGACGCGCGGACCGGCCTGGGCCGCTTCCATGATTTCAGGATCTCCAATTATCAGTTGATGATGGAGCTCATCGACTACTGCGTGGATCATCCGATCGAGGATGTCCTCCAGCTCCCGGATGTGAAGGAGCGCGTGGAGATGTATTTCGCGCAGCAGGAGAAGTTCAAGGCGCAGCTCGAGCGCGTCTCCCGTCAGGAGGGCCGCTGCGTCATCGTCGATCTCAGGAACGAGGATCCGATCTACACCGGCAACCGTTTCCTGATCTATACGATGTATCCCGATGCCTACTTCTCGGTGCATGTGGCCTGGGGATTCCAGAAGCAGAACACCGCCGTGATGATCGGCAAGTCCATCTTCAAGGACAGCCCCGACGTGGACAAGAACATCGCCGAGGTCTGCCTGAAGTACGGCGGCGGCGGCCACAAGAACGCAGGCACCTGCCAGCTCGACAATGATAAGGTAGACGCCTTGCTCCCCGATATCCTGGCCTACTTCAACAGCTGAGAATGGTCTTTACGGGTGTATGGCATCCGGAAGCAGTTCCCGGCAGCGCCGTCATCCGACTGGTATGTGACAGATTGCCCCTGTGTGCGACATGCAAACAGGGGCAATTGATATACAGGGACAGTGTCAGGCGGATCTCGCGTAAAAAAGGCGGTGCCATCCGCTGGTATGAGATACCGCGCGGAAGATGCACCGTCTGTCATTCGATCCACCGGGTCCTGCCGGTCGTTCTTGTTCCCTACAAGCACTATATGGAAGAGATGATCTCCCAGATCCTCTGCGGGACACTCAGCAAAGAAGATGAGGCGCTGGTGGACTATCCCTGTGACATGACCAAAGGCCGGTGGCGTTTCTGGAAGAGAGACGGATTCCGCACCCTTCCGGATCACGCACCTTATTCCTGGTTTGTCAGATAACGCTGCACCAGTTTCGCGCAGTCTGCCGCGGCCTTCTTCTCAAAGACCGGATAATCCATGACATCGCTGCCGTCCGCCTTGTCAGAGATGGCGCGCACGATGCAGAACGGGAGTCCGTTGAGATATGCCGCCTGCGCGATGGCGGCGCCTTCCATCTCACAGCACAGACCTCCCACGGTCTCTTTGATATGCTGCTTTTTCTCCGCATCCGCGATGAACTGATCCCCGCTGACCACGCGTCCTTCAAAGATCTGCACATCCGGGGCGGCTTCCGAAACAGCCTGCTTCAGAGCCTGCCGCAGCGCTTCATCCGCCGGAAACGCCGCGCATCCCAGCTGGGGCACTTCGCCCGGCTTGTAGCCGAAGATCGTGGCGTCCACATCATGGTAGCAGGCATCGGTGGAGAGGACGATATCCCCGATGTTGATCCGTGCATCCAGAGATCCCGCCACACCGGTGTTGATCACGTGTGTCACGGCGAACTCATCGACGAGGATCTGCACGCACAGGGCGGCATTCACCTTGGCCACGCCGCTTCTCACCACCACGACCTCGGTCCCGCCGATCCGTCCCTGATGGAATTCCATGGAGGCTTTGCGCAGCGTCCGTTCCTCTTTCAGAATGCCGAGGAGGGTTTCCACCTCCACCTCCATGGCGCCGATGATGCCGTATTTTTTATCCGCCATTCCTCAGTCCTCCGGATAGGTCATGTGCGCATCGTCGATATGATAGAGGGTCTCCAGATATTTCCTGGCCTCATACTGCGTCATCGCCAGATTGTGATCGAGATAGTTGCCGCAGTCATGCGCCGCGGCGCCGGGGATCTCCCCCTTGAAATCGCGGATGAATTCAAACATCCGGGTGATGATATCAACGATGTCGCGCGACTCCAGATCGCCGGCAAAGAGGATGTAGCAGCCGGTCCTGCAGCCCATGGGGCCCACGTAGATGGTCTTCGGCGCCCACTCGGGGTCGTTGCGCAGGAACGTCGCGCCGAGATGCTCGATGGTGTGCATCTCCGCCGTGTTCATGACGGGCTCCCGGTTGGGGGCATGCATGCGGATATCAAAGGTCGTGATCGTCTCCGCACCGACATGATCCTTGCGGGAGACGTAAATGCCCGGTTCGAGTTTCAGGTGATTGATCGTGAAACTGGCGATCTTTTCCATAGTGTGATCCCTCCTTGATCTGTGTGGATTGATGCGGTTCCTATTGTATTACATTGTTAGCACAAAGTAAATAAAACAGCACCTTTATCTGCGTCCGTATTTCTGCTATGATAGAAGTAGTTGATACTAATCCGCGTCGCGGATGCGGCGCGCCGTTTCACAGGTGGAAAGGAGAAGCGGTTATGAAATGGGTATGTCCGGTTTGCGGTTATGTACACGAGGGAGATGAGCCTCCTGCAGAATGCCCCGTCTGCCATGTGGCCGGTGAGAAGTTCATCAAACAGGCCGAGGATATGGTGTGGGCCGCCGAGCATGTAGTCGGCGTGGCAAAGGGTGCACCGGAGGACATCATCGCGGATCTCCGTGCCAACTTCAACGGTGAGTGCTCCGAAGTGGGCATGTATCTGGCGATGAGCAGACAGGCCTATAGAGAGGGCTATCCCGAGGTCGGCGACTACTATGCCAAGGCAGCCTGGGAGGAGGCCGAGCATGCGGCCAAGTTCGCGGAGCTTTTAGGTGAGGTTCTCACGGATTCCACGAAGAAGAATCTGGAGATGCGCATCGAGGCGGAGAACGGCGCCACCGCCGGCAAGACCGATCTCGCCAAGCGCGCCAAGGCGCTGGATCTGGATGCCATTCATGACACCGTGCACGAGATGGCGAGGGACGAGGCCCGTCACGGCAAGGCCTTCAAGGGGCTGCACGACAGGTACTTCAAGTAAGGCTTCTCTAAACGACAGAATAAAACGGGAGCGGTCCGCCGCTCCCGTTTTGTTATACGCTTTCGTTGCCGTTTAAGAGGAGGCTTGGTTCCCGGCCCATCACGGCACGGATATAATCGCGGGAATCCGCGAGTTTCCGTTTAAAGGCGATGCCGCCGAAGAACAGGTCCACGCGGTGGATATCGGACCCCGCGGTCTGCGGGAAATCGTGCTCTTCTGCATAGGCTTTGGCCCGTTCGTCAAACTGCGGATCATTGTGGGAACCGCTTAAGACGCAGCTGTGCGTGGCATTTACGGTCTCCACTGCATCCGTATACTCCGGGAAGAGACGGACCTCCGGGATATAGCTTTCCTCTCTGAATGGATGGCAGTGGACCACCATGCCGCCGTCCGCATGGACCAGCTCGAACTGTTCTTCGATCGTGCAGTCGCGGATCTCGGGATGCGCAAGCAGCCATTCTTTGGACAGGCCGTTGATCAGAAACTCTGTCCCGCGATAACAGGCTTCCCACCCGAAGAAGACCTGCAATCCGATGCGGTCGCCCTCCTGCTTCGCATGCTCATAGCCCTTGCAGAAGGCGTTGACCCAGTTCTCCCAGGGGAGGCTCCGGTCGATGGCGGTGTTGCCGTAGACGAAGTGATCGGTGACGATGATCCCGGTGTACCCGGCCTCCTTGCACCGGCGCGCCATGTCCGCCCCGCCTGAGCGGGCACAGGCACTGGCTTCGCAGGTATGGAGATGGGTCTCGTAGACGTAGGGGTACTCCGGATCGATGTGCAGCTGTCTGTTCATGATGTATCAGGTCCTCTTCGCCGCGAATGTCCGGATCGTCCGCACGGAGCTCCGTCCCGGATTGACGAATCGCGGCAATTCTGCTACAATACGTTGCGCTGGTATTATACCACGTATTGGAGTTGTACCCAAGTGGTTGTAAGGGACCGCACTCGAAATGCGGCAGGCCGGGCGACCGGCGCGAGGGTTCGAATCCCTCCAACTCCGTATCAATGATATACCCGAGCGCCGGAGGCGCGATGATGGGGCAGTTGGCAGACGCGCAGCGGATGCTTACTGCCCCACTTGCGTAGGGGCGAAGCCCCGAAGAAGGGTTCGATCTCCGCTCCGCTCCGGTCGGCGCAGGACCGAGGTCCACCGGACCTCGTGCGCCCCTCCAACTCCGTTAAAAAATCCCCGGACACATGTCGGTGTCCGGGGATTCTTGTTTGCAGACGGGGTCTGTTTTTCAGATCTTGAAGAACGACAGGTTCTCGGTGAGCGTCTCCGCGACCTCGTTGAGGCTTTTGGCGGATTCCGTCAGCACATTGATCGTGGCATTCAGCTCCTGCATGGAGGCGGAGGTCTCCTCGGTGGAGGCCGCGTTCTCCTCGGAGATCGCTGCCAGGCTCGTCATGGCTTCCACGATGATGGTCTTGGACGCGTCGCACTCCTGCGTCAGGCCGGAGATCGTGTTGACGCCGTCCACAGTGGATCCCACGCCGCCGATCAGTTCGTTGATCTTGTCAACCGTGTTGACCAGAACCGCATTGACATCGTTGCCGATATCGGAAACCTGATTGGTCTTCTCGATGGCTTCCTGCGCCTGGCGCAGGAGGTTGGCCATCTCGTCACGGATCTCCTGAGCCGTGGTGGCGGACTCTGTCGCCAGCTTGCCGATCTCCTCGGCGACGACAGCGAAGCCCTTGCCGGCATCGCCCGCACGGGCGGCCTCGATGGAGGCGTTGAGTGCCAGGAGGTTGGTCTGGGAGGCGATGGAGGTGATGCCGTCGACCTTATCATTCACATTCTGCACCGCCGCATTGGTGGCCTGCATGACCTGCGTGATATCGGAGACGGAACTGCCCATCGTATCCATGTTGTTGGAGAGCTGCTTAAGAGCATCTGCGGAGGACTGGCTCGCACCGTTCATGTCGGAAGCAGCGCCGGCCAGCTGCTCTGCGTTGGTCGCCACGGTCTGGATCGCCTCGGACAGGGAGGACATGCGCTCGCTTGCGCGCTCCACCGTGCTCGCCTGCTCGGTCGCACCGCGCGCAATCTCCTGGACCGCGTTGGACACATCGTTCGTCGTGGTGTTGATCTGCTCGGAAGTCCCGGACAGCTCTCTGGCCTGATCCGTGACCGTCGCGGAAGCCGCCTTGATATTCTGCACAACCTCGCGCAGTCTGTCGACCAGCGAATTGATATTCTTGACAATGTCGCCGAACTCGTCCTTGCGGGAAACAAGGCCGGGATCGTCCAGATTCTCGAAGACACCGTCGGAGAGCGCGTCAATGGACTCGTTGACTGCCAGGATCGGCTTGGTAAAGGAGCTCGCCAACAGGATGGACAGAACCGCCGCAAGGATGAGCATGATGAGACCGACCGCGATGATGATCGTCAGCATCTTGTTGGCGCTTGCGAGAGCGACATCCACATCGCTCGCGATGACGGTCACCCAGCCGGTGGTCTCCTCTCTCTGATAGGACATCCGCCAGTTGCCGCCGTTGAAATGGGAATCATAGCTGCCGGTGGCTGCCGGGTCCGTACGGGATGCCTGATACCACTGCTGCGCGCTGAAGTTGACCGGCTCGCCGCCATCGAGATCCATGGAGGTATGGGCCATCAGATCACCGTTGTTGTCACCGATGAAGATATCCTGATTCTTCGCTTTGACTTCCTTCTTCACCAGTTCGTTAAAGGTCGAGAGATTGTAATTGCGCTGCACGGCGCCGAGGAAAGAGCCGTCCAGATCATAGATCGGATAGATAAAGGTACAGATCCGCTGACCGGAGGTCTTGGAGATATTCTGGTCGGAAGCGTAGAACAGACCGCCCGCTTTGACGTACTTGAAGTACTCGCGGTCGGAGACATCCACACAGTCGCCCTTGGCCTTGACGATCTGCATGCCGTCCGCATTGGTGATCGCCAGTGTATTGCCGTCGCCCACCGTCGCGTCAACCTTGGCCAGCCACTCCTGTACAGATTCCACATCCAGCTCGCCCTTTAAGACCTTGCGCGCGGATACGGACAGCGCGATCGTGTAGAGGATCTGCTTGTTCTGATCCACCACGGCCTGCATGTCGTGTTCCACCAGCTCGGCCTGCGCCACGTTCATCTCTTCCATGTTCTTCACGGCTTCGCTGTGGGAAGAGGTGTAGCTGATCAGCACGGTGATCAGCAGCGGGATCGCCATCGTCAGGATGATGATGGCTGTCAGCCTGGTCTTAACACTGTTCAGAAACGATCTCTTGGGTTTGCCCTGCTTTTTGCTCATTTTTTTCCCCTCCTGTCGTGTTGGCGGCCTTGACCGAATAGAAAAACCGCCAAAAATCATAATAACACTCATACAAGGGAAAAACAAGAGAAAAAGAGGGTCTCGGGGCGGAAAAACAGCCTCCCCGGACCGCCGTTTTTTGGTATAATAAACCTTGTTCCGGATTCGCTGCCGGTCATCCGGCGGCACTGATAAAACGCAGAGGGGAGGCAGCATGGCGGATAAGGATGGTATCAAGATCGCTAAGGATTATCATGTAGAAGAACCGTTTGCCAACATGGGCGGTTTCCATGTGAAAGGCGCGGCCGGTCTGGACTGGGGGATGAAGAAGCATCTCTCGCAGATCTTTGATCCGGAGACAGGCAAAACGGTGATGTTCGCTTTTGACCACGGATACTTCATGGGCTCCACCTCCGGCCTGGAGCGGCTGGATCTGCTGATCCCGACGCTCGCCCCGTCCGTGGACGTGCTCATGGCCACCCGCGGCGCGCTGCGCACCTGTGTGCCTGCGGGCCTGAAAAACGGCGTCGCCCTGCGCGTGACCTCCGGCTCCTCCATGCTTGATGACGATCTTTCGCATGAGGTGGTCGCCGTGGACATCGAGGACGCGATCCGGATGAACGCCGACTGCATGGCGGTCCAGACCTTTATCGGTGCGGACGGCCAGCTCTCCAGTCTCGACAATCTCTCCCGCGTGATCAACGCGGGCATGAAATACAGCATT
>JAFXTJ010000110.1 GCA_017535945.1 Lachnospiraceae bacterium | reverse complement strand
TACTTGACCATACTGCCTCCCTCTTTCAACAGAAAAAAAGGCGTCGACGGGATAAGCCCGTCAACGCCTTTGCTGACATATCATAATACGCGCGCATGCCGCGCTTTGTCAAGAGACAGTTACGGATGCACGGGAAGTCAATATGGATTATAATGAAAGGAACTGTACGGATGAACCCATGAAAAACAGGAATCTTTCGAAAACCAGAGTATTGCTGCTGATCCCGATCGCTGTTTTCGCGGTCACGGTGATTTGTTTGGTATTCGCGCTCATGCTCGCTTCACCCACGAACAAAGGCACGATCTACTCGCTGTTCGCCCTTGTCGGCATCCTGGGTATCGTTTTGTCACCCCTGCCATGTCTGGCGATGTCTGTTGCGGGAACCATATTTGCGGCAAAGGCAGTAAAAGAAGGGATCGTCCCGGCGCGGAAATACCTCGTATTGGGCATCGTTGAGATCCTCACCCATGCGTCAGGCGTGATCCTGGCGATCCTGATGGTATTCGTGGCCGGGCAGGGCGTGTAAGCGGGAAATGATCGCCAGATGATATGCGGATATCCGGACGGATCAGTCCGGCAGAAGGAAGAGGGGCGGATATGAGAATATTTGATATTTCACAGGAAGTGTTCGGATGTGCGGTATTCCCGGGGGACACACAGCCGGAGCACATCTGGGCACAGCGGATCAGCGAGAACGGGATCTGCAATCTCACAGTGATCCGGATGTGCGCACACAACGGAACGCACGTTGATTCCCCCTATCATTTTCTGGATCACGGCGCTACGATCGATCAGATCCCTCTGGACCGGTTTATCGGCTATGCTTATGTCGCCGAATTTGACGGAGCCATCGGTAAAGAAGATGCGGTTGCCATTCTGAACAAAGCCGGAAAAGCCGATGCGTACTGCACGGATCCGTCCGATAAGGCATCTTTCCGGATCCTGGTGAAAGGGAACGCGGTTGTCACGGAAGAGGCGGCAAAAGTCTTTGCAGATGCGCATATCAGACTGTTCGGAAACGAATCCCAGACAGTGGGACCCGAGGATGCTCCCATGGCCGTTCATCTGATCATGCTCTCCGAAGGGATCATCCTTCTCGAGGGAATCCGGCTTCACGATGTACCCGAAGGTGTATATCTGCTGAACGCTGCGCCGCTGAATCTCGGCGGTGCAGATGGCGCGCCCTGCCGGGCTGTTCTTATGGATATTTAACCGAGCTGATCGATCAGTTCCTGCCAGTCGTCTACGGTCAGATACGGGAACTCTTCCGTCTGTTCCCGCAGCTGCTGCGGATCTACCGCTTCCCTGCCGCGCCGGTAGTACACAGGGAAGAGTCCCGATGCATGCGCGCCAAAGACATCCTTGTCAAAAGTATCCCCGCAGTACCATACATCGCCGGGGGGAAGGCCAGCTTTTTCGAGAGCCACCTCAAACAGCACCGGACTCGGTTTGCGGATCCCGTAATCACTTGATGCCAGAATGAATTCAAAGTGATTGTCCGGCAGAAGTATTTGGACCCTCCGGCTGAGGGAAGCACCGGACCATCCGATGTTGCTGATCACACCGGTACGGATCCCTTTCTCATAAAGGAATCTCAACAACTCTTCGATATGAGTGCTGCGGCATTGTTCCGTCAGCGGGCAGGCTTCCGACCACTTGATCCATTCCGCCTCTTCGTATGAGATGTCCAGTTTGATACCGAACAGCTCGTATTTCAGCCGCAGCAGCTGGATCTCCGTCAGCTCAGCGTCCAGATCGCGGACCGGCTGCAGGGAACGGAATCTTTCATCCTCCCAGGCACTCAGTTCATCCGGTGTGTGATCATGCGGATTGCTGATCACATGGCGGAGGATACTCCGTTCGGAACGCAGAAAGTCCGTATCCGGCTCATGCAGGATAGTTCCGCCGTAATCAAAGAGGATCATCTGCGGTTGTTTTCCGTTATCAGCATCCATTCCGTCAACTCCTCCGGTTCTTCCGACAGGTTTGGCACTATGCACCGTTCCCCGCGATCTGATAGATGTCCCCTCCCGCGCGCGCTTCAAACGTGCGCAGGATCTCCAGATTTGCGTTCCACTTATCCTGTGGATAGTAACCGCCATAGCGGCGCTTTACATCCAACATACGCTCTTCGATGTTCATGACCTGTGTTCCGCAGATGCTGTCACAAAGCTGGATCAGCAGATCGAGATCATCATAATGACAGGCGGCCAGCGCCTCCTTCAACGCTCCCTCCTCTTTACCGGTCAGATCATGATTTCCGATATAATCATCCAACGTTTGCGTTTTGAAGGAATGTGTCAGGCAGATGCGGGCAATACCGGGGAAGCCCAGATGTTCCATGAACTGCCACCCGTCATAGGCATGTCGCAGATGCCCTTTCCCGAAACGGCGGCCGATGTCATGCAGCAGACCGCAGAGGTAGGCCTGCTCAGGATCGATATCTCCGCAGGCATTGGCAATGCGCTCCGCTGCCCGCGCCACACAATAACTGTGCTCCCTCCAGGGACCCGGATTGAGGAGATGAGATACCTCCAGAATGCGCTCCGCCTTTTCGCGGCAGGGAAGACCCGACTCCCGCTCGTTTCCATCCGCCTGCATCCATCCGAAATCGAGCCGGTAGACGCGTGTGTTCCCGCCCCACAGATCCTTGTTATGCTCCAGAAAGGCGGCACCGTATTTCTCGTACAAACCGCTGTGACCGGTGGAGATATAGACGGCAGTGTGTCCATCCGTCCGCGCCTGTTCAATGGCATGCGCCAGAAGCGTTCCGGACAGATGCTGCCCGCGCCATGCGGGGAAGGTATAAACGAAACCGATCCATGGAGTCAGATCCGTGTCCGGTACATCATCATTGGCGGCAAGCGTACAGAAAGCACACAGCTGATCATCCTCCGTCAGCAGGTAAAGGCGCGCATCCGCCCCGATCCACTCCTTTGTCCGGAGTGTATCGGTCGATAAAAGCTCATGCAGCTTCTGCCCGGCATTCCAGTCGCTTTTCGCGATGGCTTCGCGCCAGTGCGCCTGCCCGGCTGCATCACAGCTGTAGTATTCACGAATGATCATTGAATCTCTCCCTGCTGTTCCCGGTCTGAGTTCAACCGTTTTCATCTTCCGTTTTGTTCATTTCATCAACAACACCGGCAGGCTTTACCGACATCTCCACCCAGGCCGGAATAAATCCGCTCTTCACGGCATTTCTGACGGACGGGATATTGGACCAGGCAGAGCAGTAAAAGGGCACTTTTCCATGTTTCAAAATTTCCTTTGTGAGCATAGCTGTCAGACACGAGGCGATCCCCTGACGCCTGTATGACGGCAGGACATCTATTCCGATCTGCCACATGTCCTCACAGTCAGCCGAGCACGCAGCCAGACCAACCAGTTTCCCGTCATCATACGCACCGACGCCGAGCACATCCAGCTGCTTTCGTTCCTCACAAAGAGCATGCCCCCACTCCGGGAGATACAACTCCTCGAAATCCGGCTGTTGCAGGATACGCGTTTCATAAGCACAGGATATATCCGGGATCCTGCTGACATCTGCGAGATAGTATTCCGCCATAAAGCAGATCTTATGACCTCTTTCCGCCAGACGCTCATTCAGCCAATGCATATTCGGCGTCTCAAAGCAGCGGTAAAACCCGTATCTGCCGATGAATTCCGTCACCACATCAGAAACCTCATCCGTCACCGCAGCAACAACATTGTTTCCGTATGAAACAAGATTGCAGGTGATCGGCATCTTCAGATACCTGCGTGCGTCCGGTCCCATATAAAAAGGTACCACGACATTATCGGCAGACATGAAATCATCCGGTCTGCATCCGATATCTTCGGCTGATTGTCTCATCGCTATCGCGAGCATTTCCCTGTTTGTCATCATCGTACTCATTGACCTCCCGATCGGCGTGTTTATTCATTCGTTAATTCCTGTAGATCACTCATATGCGCCCGCCTCTCTTCCCATTCATTTCTGAGTAATCTGTATTCCAGGCGTGTCTTCATTTTTCCGTCATGCCATTCATGATCGAGATGCTCGGCTTCTTTGATCAGGCCGTTCTTCTGCATAACTCTTTCTGAGGCTTTGTTCTCCGCAAGGCATCCGGTTGTCACTCTGTAAACGTTGTTTTCTGTAAAGGCATATTCCAGAACCTTTCCCAGTGCCTCGGAAACGTACCCATTTCCCCAGTACCGCTGAAACGTGAAATACCCGAGATGTACGATCTTTCCAACGGGGGTATCATCGATCACCGTATACCCGATACTTCCTATCTGTTCATGAGTTTTCTTCAACTCCGTGTGAAGGAAGTCTACTCCGAGAGGTAGCGTTCCTCCAGGACCGCGTACTGTCCGACCGCTTTCTTGGCGTAGATCAGAAACTCCCGCCCCTCATCGGTGAGGGAGATCCCTTTGTTCGTTCTTTCAAAGATCAGGATGCCGAGTTCTTCCTCCAGATCCTTGATCCCCGCGGACAGAGCAGGCTGCGACACGAACAATCTGGTGGATGCCTCCCGCATGGATGCGGATGCCGCCACCTCGATCACATATTTCAGCTGTATGATATTCATAAGGTCCCCCGTTATCCTTATTGCGTGCGGATCCCGCCCTCATCATCCGTATCGTCGTCTCACGCAGCAAGTACCGCTCATGGATCCGTGCCTGCTTACCATCCTACCGGTAGGTGACCGTTTCCGTGAGAGGCTTGCGGCTGTCGTGATTCGGCAGCGGTCCGCCGCCCTCCGCGGCGTAGCCCAGATCCAGCAGCATCACGATGACTTCCCTCTCCGGCAGTCCGAGATCGCGTGCAAGCAGATCCGGATCGAAGAAATTGAGCCAGCAGCTGTCCACCCCGGCATTCGCAGCCGCGAGCATCAGATGCGTGGCCACGATCGTCGCGTCTTCCGCGCCGGAATCATATTTCCCGCCCGGATAGGAGAAGCCGTTGTCCTTATCATAGGTCACCGCCAGTACCGTCGGCGCGCCGTAACGGCAGGGGGTGGCTTTGTCGACCGCTGCGAGCGCCTCCGCGGAGCGCAGCACATAGACATGCTGCTCCTGGGTGTTCTTTGCCGTGGGAGCGAGTCTCCCCGCCTCCAGGATCGCCTGCAGCTCTGCCTCGCCGATCTGCCTGCCGTCATATTTCTTGCATGAATACCGTTTCTTTACCACTTCCGAAAACTCCATGCCGTTCCTCCTCTCGCTGTTATCCCGCGCTTATCGCGATCTTATCCGCTTTTTCTTTTCATTATACGGTTCGGGGTTTACCGCAACAAGTACCATTCATGGTTCCTCAGTGCCTTGCCGCGAAGAAATCCCGCAGCTTTTTGAGCAGGGTCTCCCGATCGATCGTCTTTAAGAGATAATCCACCGGGCTCAAGCCCACCACGGACAGGACGCTTTCCCTGTCCCCGTGTCCCGTGAGGAACATAACGGGGATCTGACCGGTCTCCGTATCGCTGCGCAGCATGGAGAGGACCTGCGGTCCGTTGGCAATGGGCATCTCGTAATCCAGCAACACCAGATCCGCCTTGTTCTTTGTCAGATAGCTGATGGCCTGGACACCGTTGGCCGCCATCCCCACATGGTAGCTGCCCCTCAGCCATTCGTAGACCGTGCGCATATAAGTGATATCATCGTCCACGATCAGCACGGTTTTCTTGCGTTTTTCCCCCGTATTCTCGTCCAGGTATACGCTGACGCGCTTTACCAGCTGATCGATCTCGATCGGCCGTTTGAACCATTCCGTAACGAGCTGCTCCGGAATGGATTTTATCACCGTCTCATATTGTTCCTCATCGCCGATGAGGAGCAGTCCCTGATCCGCCTCCTGCACCATATCCTTCAGGTAGATCAGCGTCTCCGGCATCTCCTCCAGCTCCTCACTGAGAAACAGGATGATGAGCGCGACATCCGCGGCGTGCTCTTCGATCTCCCGGATCTGCGCGCGGATGAGCTCCGAACGGACACCCGCATCCTTCAGTCTGGTGATCAGACTCTTGGCAAGAAAACTCTCCGCCACGCTGACGATCAGGACCTTGCCCTTGTCTGTATTGCTCTCCATACCTAACCTCCCTTGCCCCTTTCGATCCGGGAGCTCTTACGCTTCGTCCGCAGCCTCTGTCACGATCTTAGCGATCCCGTCCCAGTCCAGACCGGTGAGCATTTTCCCGATCGTCCGGATCCGTTCCGCGTCCTGCTCCGGAAGATGATATCCTTTAAGATCCGCAAGGATCCCCTCCATCAACTCATAATCCATGCTCTGTGCGATCTCGCCGATCGTCTGATAGGCCTCACGCAATGCTTTCGGATCGATCCCGGGCAGATCCTCACCGGCATGATCAAGCGGCGAAAGCGCCTCGTCCAGCGACCGGTACATCGCAACAAGCCGTCCGTTTTCCGTGCGGATGAGCTCCGTATCCCCGTCCTTTCCCGCCTGTTCCAGTTTCGCCGCGAGTCCGGAAAGCGCAGCCGCACCGATAATCCTCGCGGAACTCTTGAGCGCATGCACGCGGATCGTGTAATCTCCGGTATTCTCCTCTCTGAAGAACCTGTCGATCTCCTCCGCTTTGTCCGCGGCCGTCTCGTGGAAGACTCTGAGGACGGAGAGATATCCCTCCGCGGAGCCGCAGTTCTTCATGCCGGCTCCGGTATCCAGTTCCGGTATCCGTGTAAGCCATCCCGGCAGACCGTCACCCGCATCCCCGGCCGGCGGTTCTCCGGCGCGTCCCTTCCGTTCTTTGTCCCGTTCCTCCTCCGCCGCATCCGCAGCCGGGTCCCGGAGCTTGTTCGCCGGCAGGAGACTCTGCAGCATCCGCTCCAGTTTCATGCCGTCCACCGGCTTAGACAGATAATCCGTAAAGCCCGCAGCCAGATAGGTCTCCCTGGCCCCGGACACCGCGTTTGCCGTCAGCGCCACGGCGGGAGTCTCACGGTTTCTGCCATCCTCCCGCAGACGCGTGAGTGTCTCGATCCCGTCCATCTCCGGCATCATGTGGTCGATGAAGATGACATCGTAATGCTCCGTCCCGGCCAGTTCCAGTGCCTTCCGGCCGGAGTATGCCGTGTCAATGCGGATCCTCGTCTTCTTTAACAGGCTCTTTATAACCGTCAGGTTCATCTCCGTGTCATCCACCACCAGGATCCGCGCATTCGGAGCATGGAACAGTTCACGATAGGGCTGCGTCCGTTCGGCGGCCGCGCCATAGCGTCTGCTGAAGTTGCCGACCCCCTCGGGACTTACGACCTCCTGATCCACGGCAAAGGCAAAGACCGATCCCTCCCCGTACTCGCTCTCAACACAGAGCTTGCTCCCCATGAGATCCAGCAGCTGCGCGGTGATGCTCATGCCCAGCCCCGTTCCCTCGATATCGCGGTTCCTCTCCTCCTCAAACCGGCGATACGGCACGAAAAGCCTGTTCAGATCCGCCTGCTTCAGTCCGATGCCGGTATCCTCCACGGAGAACCCCAGCAGGATATGCGCCGGCTGCGCGTCTTCGTCTCCCGTCTTCTCATAGCGCACCCTCAGCGTGACGGAGCCGGTCTCCGTATACTTCACCGCATTGGTGAGCAGATTCAGGACACATTGCCGGATGCGGACCTCATCGCCGCAAAGCAGGTGGGGGATGGTCTCATCCACATCGACCAGGAAGTCCAGTCCCTTCTGTTTCGCTCTTTCACGGATCATGTTCACCAGATCGTTGATCAGGGAGGACAGTTCATAGTGGACCGGGATGATCTCCATCCGTCCCTCCTCCACTTTGGAAAGATCCAGAATATCATTGATGAGCGAGAGCAGCGTCCGCCCCGCGGACATGATGTCCGCCGCATAGGAACGCACGGAATCATTCTCCGCTTCTCTCAGGATCATCTCGTCCATCCCCAGCACTGCGTTGATCGGCGTGCGGATCTCATGGGACATATTGGCAAGAAAGCGGCTCTTGGCCTCATTGGCCCGGTCGGCGATCTCCCGCTGTTTCTTCAGCTCTTCCATATACCGGTAGTGCTCGGTCTCATCCACCAGCGCGTAGAGCTTGCCGGAACTCTCCCCTTTGTAGAAGAGATCGTTCTCCTCCGGCGCGTAGATCCTGTCCCCGATCGTGATCGTCTCCCCGGATCGCACGGCATGTGTGATCTCCTCCGGGATTCTGACCGAGCCCGAGACAGTGATCGTATGATCCTTCTGCACGGTGATCCCGGGGATCCGCTCCAGCTCCGGGAAGAGCCGGACCGCCGGCTCATTGCAATAACGCACCATGCCGTTCGCATCCGTGGCGATGATCCCCTCCGAGATCCGGTCAATGACGTAATCCCTGATGATCTCCACCGTCCCCATCAGATCGCAGGAGAGGATCGCGACCAGCATGAGAAGCGTCCCGAGGAAATATCCGATCATCGAGACATCATAAACCCCCTTCAGACCCGGTATCCCGATGAGCTGCAGCACAAAGAAGGCTGCCTGCACGATCGCCGCCATGGCAAAGGTGACCAGTCCGCGTCTCGTATTCCTCCTCTTCTCTCTGCGCATGGCGCGAAAGATCCAGATCAGGATAAAGAGCGTATACAGAAGCTGGAGGATCATATTGAGATCGTGCACGATACCGTTGCCGTGATGCAGCACCGGAAAGATCCCTCCCGTCTCAAAATCCATATCCGTGTAATACAGCCGGTGATGCTCCGCCGTGAGGATCACGATATAGACGCCGGTCTGCAGCGCCGCGAGAAGTTTTCTCACCACATCGTGGATCCGGACCTGTACGATCTCCGCGCAGAAAAACAGCATGAAAAACGCATACCAGTTGCGCCCCAGATAGGAGAATTTCAGCGCAGTCATATACTCGCCCTGCGTCTTCGCGGTCAATTCCATCAGATAACCCGTATTGTTCAGCAGGGCCGCAACGGCGCTCAGCAAAAGCCACGCGTGATTCACGCTCCGAAAACGTCTGACCACGATCCAGCTCTCAATGAACAAGCCGGCGATCGTGATACATTGTATGGTCAAAATGATATTCCGCAGATTCATGGCGAGACCTCCCGTCCGACCCGGCCTGTGATCACGGCGCAATGAACGGTAACGACCTTGAGTATAGCGCTTTCGGATATGGCGGTCAAATCCGTCACCGTCCCGCGGGACCGGCATCTCCCGCGCGGACAGACAGGGAATATTCCGGTTGCTATCGGCAGGGACAGAGCATACAATGGAACATACAGACAACAGGATGTCTTATTCGGAAGGAGAGCTCCATGGTCAGGATCATGACAGCAGATGAAGCGGTCTCGCTGATACAGGACGGCGACGTGATCGCAATGAATTCCTTTCTGGGGATCGATAACCCGGTGGAGCTGCACGAAGCGTTATACAAACGGTATCACGCCACAGGATCCCCCCGGCATCTGACCGCGATCTCCAGTGCCGGATTCGGCGCCTGGGATGACGACCGGGCCGCAGAGGGATACATCCGGGAAGGTGCGGTGGACAGGATCATCTGCGGACACTTCGGCGCGATGTACAGCACAAAGAAACTGGTCCTGGAGGATCGCTTCGAAGCCTATAATCTGCCGTTGGGATGCATCTCGCACGCGATCCGCGCGCAGGCAGGAGGACTGCCCGGCGCCCTCTCCAAGGTCGGTCTGGATATCTTCGTCGATCCGAGACTGGAGGGACCCGGGATCAATGCCATCTCCAAAGATGATTCCCTGGTCAAATATGTGGAGCTGGACGGTGAGGAATTCCTGTACTACAAGCTGCCGCTCATCACGGTGGCGCTGATCAAGGGGACATGCGCGGACCGCAAGGGCAATATCTGTTTTGATGACATGTTCACTGCGGGCGACGCATTGTCGATCTGCCAGGCGGTAAAAGCCAACGGAGGCAAGGTGATCGTACAGGTGGACCGGCTGGTGGTGAGACCGTCAAGGCCGCACAGTACGATCATCCCGGGATGTCTCGTCGACGCGGTCGTCGAGATCCCGCCCGAGCCGCGGCACGCCGCTTACGAGTCACTCACCGGCAGTTTTGAGATCCCTTACACACAATGGCAGGACTGGGCGGAAATGCTCAGTGACCGCACAAAGACCAAAAGCTTTGTGAATGTCAGTGCGCAGATCATCGGGAAAAGAGCCGCTCAGGAACTGCGGGAGGATGACATCGTCAACATCGGTGTCGGCATCCCGGAGACCGTGACGGAATATGCACGGCAGAACGGCATGCTGGACAAGATCACGCTCACCGTCGAATCCGGAGGCGTCGGCGGATTTCCCGCCTCCGGCAAGGTCTTCGGTGCCGTGATCGGCGCGGATTCCATTTACGACATGGCCAATCAGTTCGACCTGTATAACAACGGCGGACTGGACATCTGCTTCATGGGTGCGATCGAAGTCGACCGCTCCGGCAATGTCAATGCCCACAAAGGCCCCGGCTCCTTCGCGGGCGTGGGCGGCTTTGCCAACATCACCGCCAGGACGGCGACGGTCGTGTTCTGTCTTACCTTTGATACAAAAGGACTTACCGTGGAAGAAAAAGACGGTGAGATAACGATCCGGCAGGAGGGGGAGATCGGGAAATTTGTGGAGCATGTCAAGAGCGTCAGTTTTTCGGCAAAACGGGCCCGCGAAAACGGCCAGAGAGTCCTCTATGTCACGGAACGCTGTGTCTTCGAGCTGGCGGAGAACGGACTCCTGCTGACCGAAGTCTATCCCGGCATCGACGCCCGCAGAGACGTCCTGGACAGACTGCCGTTTCCCGTGGCGGTGGCGGAGAAGACCGTCTTTTCATTTTATTCCGGCATCTGACGAATGACCCCCGCCGTCTGTTCCGCGACTGCCTCCACCCCTTCCGGGTTCAGATGACCGGCCTGTCTGTTCAAACTCCACTCTGCTGAATTTCCCTTATATCCGATCATCGAATTGTCGGGGGTATGCAGAAATGATATAATAGCCCTCGGTGCCGCACGGAAATAAAAGACGGGAGACGCGTGACCACGCGGCTCCCGAAGGCAATAAAAAAAAAGCGATAGACGGGGCTCGAACCCGCGGTCTCCACCTTGGCAAGGTGGCGCTTTACCAACTAAGCTACTATCGCAAAGGCAAGGAGTATTGTACACGATGAAAATGAGCCTGTCAAGTATCCGCGGATACTTTTTGCAACAATCGGAAAGCCTGCGTGAGTTTGCCCGCGGATACGGGAAATACACGGCCGGGACGCTGATCATCGGGATCCTCTCCTATTTTTCCCTGATGGCGGAAGAACTCAACAACAACTATGACGGGATCTGGCATCTCTCCAATTTCGTCGCGGGAGATTTCGAGATCTCGCTCGGACGCGGTCTGGAGCGCTATGCCGACCGGGCGCGCTTCGGTGTCGTCTCTTCCCCTCTCGGGACGATCCTGTGCCTGCTCCTGTTAGGCATCTCTCTGGCGCTGATCATCCGCCGCTTTGAACTGGGCGGCACACGCCGGGCATGGTTCATCGTCTTTCTCATGACGGTCAATCCTTCCCTGTGTGACACTCTGTCCTATATCTATCTGGCGGTCAACTATCTGCTGGCCTGTTTCTTCGCGGTGTTTGCCTTTTATCTGCTTACCGCGGACGCGGAGGCCGCCCCGAAGGCGCGCATCCGCGGCATCCTCTCCTGTGCGGTCGCCCTGGCGGTCTCCATGGCACTGTACCAGGCGTATTTTGATGTGTTCTGCGTACTCCTGGTTTTCTACGGGATCCGTATGATCCTGCAACGGCGTGAGATCAGGGAGATCCTGCGCTACTGCGCGGATGCACTGGCCGGGATCCTCTGCGGAGGCATCTTTTATCTCCTCCTCACCAAAGCGCTCCTCTTCCGCGCCGGAACAACCATGGCGGACTACAAGGGTGCCGCGGACATCGGTCCCGTGACGATCCTGCTCGCCTTCCCGGCCTCCTTTGTGAAGAGTTATCAGGAGGCCTGCAACTATATATTCCGCTATCACTTCTGGACGGATCTGGAATTCGCCGGGATCCTGTGCGCCCTGCTCGTGATCGGCCTCGCGGCACTGGCACTCTGCCGTGCTGCCGGTCTGTTCAGATCCTCCAAAGTGCATTTCGCGCTGTATCTGCTCTTCCTCGCCCTCATCCCGCCGGCGGCCAATGCCGTGCTGTTCCTCGCCGTCGGCAATGTGATGACCGGTCTGATGGCCACGGGGCTGCTGCTTTCCGTCGCACTGTCGCTGATCCTGCTGCCGGAAGCGGACAGAGGACCGGCAGCCGATGTCCTTCGCGTCGTCTGGCCGGCGATCCTTCTCCTCTTTGGCTGGTATGCGCTGTTTACCGTGACCAACGACCAGCTGGCGCTCAGAGAAGGTCGTACGGCGACCGTCACCTTGACGGAGCAGATTGTTTCGGAACTATACCGGGGAAATTATCTGGAAGCGGAAACGCCGCGCAGCGTCGCCCTGGTGGGACGCCCCGGCAACAATCCGTATTTTGCCCGCAGCAAAGCCTTTGACATGGCCAACGAATACGCGCAGTTCGGGTACTGGAGTACGGATCCGCGCAACAACCGCGTCTCCTGGTACGGTGTCCTGACGGGCTATCTGGGGGTCACCTTCCCCTTGTGCGATGATGTGACGTATGATACACTCCGCGCCACGGATGCCGTAGCTGCCATGCCGGTCTTTCCGGCGGCAGGGTCCATCGAAGTGATACAGGATGTGGTGGTGGTCAAGGTATCCGATCTGTATGATTAATATGTATCATTGCTTTTGTTCGGTGCTTTTCGGTTCGAGGGCCTTCTCCTCGTTCTTGATCTCCCAGTGAATGAGGAATGTCAGCGTCGCTCTGAGTGCGATGATCGCGCCGAGTATACCGAGCTCCGCCCACTCCCGTACCACTACGGTCCTGAGGACCTCCCCGCCGAGCTTGAATTCGAGCGCGAGAGCGATCCCCTGCGCGAGCGCGAGCCGGATGGAATCATCTTTCTTCAGCCAGAAGATGAAACTCTTTACCGCGGTAAAAACCAGAATGCAGATACCGAAAAACTCGAGTAACAGAGTGGAAAACTCAACAATATAGCGAAGTATGCTCTCCGTGCTCTGATATGCAGCCTCCATATCGCCGCCCTCCCTACAGACCCTATTGTAATGCAAAATGATCCGCATGAAAAGATGTAAGATCATGATCACTCCGGAATGCGGCCTCCCTGCCCCGGACGGCTTTGCGGTCAGCGTTGTGCCGGATGAATGACAATCCGTCCCCGTGATGATACAATGGAACAGGATGCGGGCGATCTGCCTGGGAAGGATCAAAGACGATGAACAGCAGAGAGGAACTGGAAAAATCCGTCAGACAGGAGAATGTCCGGGGGTTCGGGACGCTCTCCGACGCGCTGGCCGATCTGGACGGATCGTTATTCGCCGGTCCGTCACACAGTGCCAGAGAGCATTTTGAGGTGGTATCCGTTGTGGCCTACCTGACCGGTGTGCCGAAACGGATCTTCGATAACGAACACGAGCCGCCGATGCCGGAAATATATGAGCGGCTGGAGCGGGATAAAAGCGCGCGGATCATCCGCGATCTCTGCTATCTGCGCAATTCCATCGAACAGAATTTCAAACGGATCTGTGATGCGATCAACCGGGAATACAAGAGCATCACTTCCGTGCCGGAGCTGGTGCCCCAGCGGCATATCGAGCGGTTAGGCCGCGACGGGATCGATTTCTACAGTGACCGCAAGGATCCCAACCAGTATCTGATCTCCATCAACCGTACACTCAAAGCCAGGATCGATAACTGCAAGGGGCTGTTCCCTCACTGGCTGAAATGGGAATATGTCAAGAGTATCTTCATCATGCCGGACGGACTGACGGTAAACGGGATCAAAGCAGCCGCCGCGGAATACTATGCGAACAAACCGTATTATCCGTATGGCGTCTATCTGAACTGGCCCGCGGAGGATCAGGGCAACATCCTGTTCAATGATAAGAAATTCGTGACACTCCTGTATGGCTGGAATGAAGACGAATTCCGGGAATTCAGCTATGTTCAGGATGTGAACGAGGATACCAAGAACAACATCTATGATTTCCTCGATCGCAGCGAAAAGACCGTCTTCATGGTGGATTGCGAGAATTCCGATCCTTATGCGCTGTGCGCCGCGATCCGCAATCTTGACGCCGATAAGCTGGGCAAGATCGAAAAGATCGTCCTCTACGACGATGTGCATGCCGCCGCCGCATGGGATATCCTGAAAAATTATGTACAGATCCCGATCGAATACATCAAGATCGAACGCCTCAAGGATAACAAATCCCTTGCCGACATCAAGCTGACCGCCGGCACCTGCAGGGAGTATTACGAAAACCATGTGGATTCCTTTGTCCTGGCATCCAGCGATTCCGACTACTGGGGATTGATCGAGTCCATTTCCGATGCCCGTTTTCTGGTCATGGTGGAGCATCGCAAATTCAGCCCCGCCATGCGGGATGCGCTGGCAAAAAAAGATATCTTCTACTGTTACATCGATGATTTCTACACCGGCAACAGCGAAGAGATCAAGACGGCCGCACTGCTGCGCGAAACCGACCGGTATTTCGATGCCAGATGCCGGATCAGCCTCGATGAGCTGATGGACGAGATCCTCGTGACGACGCGGATCGCCATGACACCCACGGAACGCAGACAGTTCATGGACAGGTACCTGCGTCAGATCGAAGCGGGTATCGATGAAAACGGCGTCCTGCTGTTGCGGGCCAAAAGAAAATGACCCGCCGGGCGGCGGGTCCATCTTCTCCGTAAAGTCTCATACAGGCTGCTTTGCCGCCCGCACACTCTCAAAGGTAAACATGTTCAGGAAGGACCTGGCCCGCTCCGTCTGCGGATGGTCAAAGAGATCGTCCGGAGCCCCCTCCTCCACGATATGTCCTTCATCCATGAAGATCACGCGGTCCGCCACCGCTCTGGCGAAATTCATCTCGTGCGTGACAATGAGCATTGTCCGCCCCTGTGCGGCGAGATCCAGCATGACATCGAGCACTTCGCGGACCATCTCCGGATCCAGCGCGGCCGTCACCTCGTCAAAGAGGAGGATCTCCGGATGCATGATCAGCATGCGCACGATGGCGACGCGCTGCTTCTGACCGCCGGAGAGCTCCCTGGGATAGCTCTTCTCTTTATCCGACAGCCCGACCCGTCCGAGCAGTTCCCTCGCCTCCCGCTCCGCGTCCTCTCTGGAGCGTTTCTGCACCTTGCGAGGGGAGAGCGTGATGTTGTCCATCACCGTCAGATGCGGGAAGAGATCGTAGCTCTGGAAGACCATCCCGATCTTCTGCCGGATACGCGGGAGATTTTTTCCGCCGCTCACGACCGGTTCCCCTTCGAGCAGGATCTCTCCTCCCTGTACGGGTTCCAGTGCGTTGATACAGCGAAGCAGGGTGGATTTGCCGCAGCCGGAAGGTCCGATGATGACCGCCACCTCCCCCTGCCGGATATCAAGATCGATCCCGTCCAGGATCGTCACGTTATCAAACTGTTTGACCAGCCCCCGCAGAGACAGCACCGTATTCTTCTCCATCACATCCACCTCTTTGTCATGCTCCATCCGGTCCGCTCATTCCCGGAAGCTCTTTTCCAGTTTCCCCGCAAGAAGACTGATGGGGAAGCAGGCAATAAAATACAGCAGAAATACGGTCAGGTACATCCCGAACGCCCCGTTCGGGCTGACCATGCGGTTCGCCTCGATGATCTGCTGCGCCACCTTGATCACCTCCACCACACCGATCATGAGCACCAGACTGGTCGTCTTGATCATACGCGTGATGAGATTGATGGAAAGGGGCACCAGCCGCCGGATCGCCTGCGGCAGGATGATATACAGATGCATCTGCGCCTTGGACAGTCCGAGTGCCTCCGCCGATTCGTACTGATGTTTCGGGATCGAGATCAGCGCGCCGCGGACCAGATCGCTCATCTCCGCCGTCCCCCACAGGGTAAAGACGATGACGGAGGCTGTCTCGCCGTCGAGGTCCCAGCCCAGGGCACGCGTCGTGCCGAAGAAAACAAGGAACAGCAGCACCATCTGCGGCATGATCCGGAGCGCCTCCAGATACAGGCGCAGGATCGCGCGCAGTACCCGGTTCCTCCTCGTCATCAGGATCCCGAGCAGGATGCCCAGCGGGATACTGAGTGCCACAGAGATCAGGCTGATCTTTAATGCGACACCGAGTCCGCCGAGCAGACGCAGGAAGTTCTTCCCCTTGAAGAGTACGTCAAGTCCCAAAGCCTGCATAACGCACCTTCTTTTCTATAATGCTGCCCAGGATCGACACCGGGAGAAGCATCAGCAGATAAAAAACAACCAGCAGGAACAGGGCCTCCGTCGTGTCATAATACAGACCGATGAGGTCCTTGGCCGTAAACATCAGGTCCATGAGAGATACCGCGGAGAATACCGAGGTTTCCTTGAGCAGGAAGATCACATTCGCGACAAAAGCGGGGACGCTCACGGACAGCGCCTGCGGCAGGATGACGTGCACCGCCGCCTGGATCCTGGTCATCCCGAGGCTCAGCGCGCTCTCCTCCTGGATCGGCGGGATCGATTCGAGTCCGCTGCGGAATGCCTCCGCCATATAACTGCCTCCCAGGAAGGTCAGGCCCGCCACGCCACAGACCGCCGGATCCGTCCGGATCCCGATCTTGGGGAGACCGTAATAGATAAAGAACAGCTGGATCAGCAGGGGAGTATTGCGGGAAAGTTCGATATAGACCCGCACGATCGTCTTAAGAAGCGGGATCTTCAGATACTGAACGGCCGCACAGAAAAGTCCTGTCAGAATGGAGAGCAGAACCCCCAGGATCCCCAGACGGATGGTCAGCAGTGCCGCTTTTCCGTATAAAGGCAGATATTCCTGCAGTACGGCCGCGTTCATGCCGTCGTCACACCTTTCTGCGATCGGTGAGACGCGCCAGCATCATCCCCAGCACCTGCAGGATCTGGACCAGCAGTACCAGGATCACCACGGTGACGATCATGACCCCCGTCTCGTAGCGGTAATAGCCGTAGCGGATCGCGATATCACCCAGTCCGCCGCCGCCCACGACGCCGGCCATGGCCGAATAGCCAAGGATCGTCCCC
The DNA here is from genome assembly GCA_017535945.1 of Lachnospiraceae bacterium. Taxonomy (GTDB): domain Bacteria; phylum Bacillota; class Clostridia; order Lachnospirales; family Lachnospiraceae; genus Butyrivibrio. The sequence goes on along the minus strand of JAFXTJ010000110.1, from coordinate 3,731 downwards.
AGCGCGATGGTCACGCCCACGATCAGGGATGTCCGGGCTTCGCCGATGAGCACCTTGAGGATGATGGTGCGGTTGCTCGCGCCCATGCTCTGCGCCGCTTCGATGACGCCGTGGTCCACCTCCTTGAGAGAGGATTCCACCATGCGCGCGATAAAAGGGGCCGCCGCGATGGTAAGCGGCACGATGGTCGCCGTGGAGCCGTAGCTCTTGCCCACCAGGAGCTTGGTCAGCGGGATCACCAGGATCAGCAGGATCAGGAACGGGACACTGCGCAGGATGTTTACCACGATATCCAGCACGCGGTAGAGGACCCGTCTCGGGCGGATGCCGTCGCGGTCGCTGACCGCCAGCAGGACGCCCAGGGGAAGACCCAGGATATAACCGAAGAGCGTGGAAAAGACCACCATGTAGAGCGTATCCCTGAGACCGTCGACCAGCATCTTTGTCATTTCCGCATCCCAGGTCATATGCCGCTCCCTTCGTCTTCCACGCCCGTATACTCATGGGTGTAGATCAGCCGCTTTGCCGCCTCGGTCTTCGGCGCGTCGAAGACCTCCCTCGTCCGGCCGCTCTCGACGATCCTGCCGTATTCCAGCACCGCCACGCGGTCGCAGATCTGCTGCACCACCCGCATCTCATGGGTGATGACGATCATGGTGATCCGGTATTCCTCGTTGATATGCTTTAACAGCTGCAGGATTGACTGTGTGGTCTGGGGATCGAGGGCGCTGGTGGCTTCGTCGCATAAGAGGATCTCCGGCTTGGACGCCAGCACGCGCGCGATGGCGACACGCTGCTTCTGTCCGCCGGAGAGCTGCGCCGGATAGGCCCTTGCCTTATCCGAGAGCTCCACCTGCTCCAGATAGGTCATTGCCTTCTGTCTCGCTTCTTTCTTCCCCAGGCCGGCGATCTCCATGGGGAAGCAGACATTGTCCAGGACACTCCTCTGCATGAGGAGATTGAAATGCTGGAAGATCATGCCGATCCCCCTGCGCCTGGCCCTGAGTTCCCTGTCGGAGAGCTGCATCATATCCCCGCCGTCGATGATCACACGGCCTGCCGTGGGTCTCTCCAGCAGATTGATGCAGCGCACCAGTGTCGATTTGCCGGCACCGGATAAGCCGATGACACCGAAGATCTCTCCTTTTTCGATGGAAAAAGAGACATCCCTCAGCGCTTCGGTATCGCCGCTCTTGGACTGAAAGGTCTTTTCCAGATGTTCGATCTCGATGAATGCCATAACGTCCCTAATCATAACCTATCGGGGGTTCCGCGTCAACGAATGAAATCGATGCGGAGCCCCCGAACGGTTGCCGAGTACTGTTTGATTCGTCCTTATTCGAACGGGATCACCGCCCCGTCATAGGTCTTGTTGATATAGTCCGTGATCGCGTCGGACTTCAGCACATCCACCAGCGCTTTGATCCCGTCACTGTTCTCATTGCCCTCTTTAACAGCGATCACATTGACATAGGTCTTCGCCGCCTCGGAATCACTCTTCTCATAGGCGATCGCATCTTTGGCGACAGAGAAGCCCGCTTCCAGCGCATAGTTGCCGTTCAGGACCACAAAGGCTGCCTCACCGACGACACGGGGCACCTGGGCCGCCTCAAGCTCCACGATCTTCACATTCTTCGGATTCGTCTCGATGTCCTTCACTGTGGCGGTAAGGCCCGCGCCGCTCTTTAAAGTGATGACACTGTTCGCCTCCAGCAGCAGAAGTGCTCTCGCTTCATTGGTGGTATCGTTGGGAACGGCGATCTCGTCGCCGTCAGCGATCTCGTCCAGAGACTTCTTCGTGCCGGGATAGATCCCGAAGGGCTCATAATGGATGCCGCCGGCATTGACCAGATGGGTGCCCTGCTCCGCGTTGAAATTATCAAGATAAGGAATGTGCTGGAAATAGTTGGCATCAAAATCACCGGATTCCACCACGAGATTGGGCTGCACATAGTCCTCAAATTCCGTTACTTCGAGTTCCCAGCCGCTCTGCGCGAGGATGGGCTTCGCCTGTGCGAGGATCTCGGCATGCGGAGTGGGAGACGCGGCGATCGTGATCTTGCCGCCTGCAGCCTGCGGAGCGGCAGCGTCAGCGGGGGCCGCAGCCGCAGCGGTCTCACCGCCTTCCACGACCAGGCTGTCCTCATAATCCAGACCATAGGTATCCACCAGCGTCGCTTCGTAATCCTTATGGAAGAACTGCTCGCCGGCCAGCGCGCGGATCTCATCGTTGATCCAGTTAAGGAGCGTCGTATTGCCCTTGGAAACCGCGGGAGCTATGGTATCCTGGGACCCCAGGGAAGGGATGCCCACGGTGTAGCCCGGATTCTGCAGTGCAAAAGCGATGACTTCGGTATTATCATTCGCCCACGCCACACCGTTGCCGTTCTCAATCGCATTCTTCGCATTGGCATAGGTGTCGTATTTCTGCAGCTTTATCTCCGGGTTGTTCTCCGTGAGATAGGTTTCGGCCGTCGTGCCGGAGATGACGATCACTTCGTCATCCGCACCGACCTGGGAGAGATCCGTGATAACTCTCGCATCGGGGGAGACCACGCCCAGTGCCACATTCATGTAAGGAAGGGCGAAGTCCACCTTTTCCGCACGCTCCGCCGTGACCGTGAAGTTGGCGAGGATGATGTCGACCTTGCCGGTCTCGAGATACTCCACCCGGTTGGCCGCCTCGGTGGAAACGTAATTGATCTTCACGCCGAGATCCTGACCGATGCGCTCCGCGAAGTAGACGTCATACCCCTGATACTCCCCGTTCTCATCCACATAACCGAAGGGGTTCTTATCGGAAAACACGCCGATGTTGACCGTGCCGTCCGCCTTGATCTCATCCAGGGTGCGGTAGACCGCCTTGCTCCCCTGATCGGCAGTCGTCTCCGCTGCCTGTGCGGCACTCCCCGCACTTACCTGGCCGCATCCCGCCAGGGTCAGTCCCAGCGCCGCCAAGAGAGATATCGCAAACCATTTTGTCCGTTTCATTTCTTCTTCCTCCTCTTTTAAACAACAAAAAACCCGGAAACCTGATGGATCGTTCCGGGCGTCACATTACACTGCTATGGCAGACTGTTTTGTCACATTCGCGCGCGACAAAGTCCTCCGGTACAGTACGCCCGATCTCCGAACATTCGACAGCGACACATCATGGTCATTTTCATCATCTTATCCTCCTCTCTTCTTACACGCGGTCCCCCGCGCTATGGTCAGCATTAAAACACATATTTCCTACTTTGTCAATAGGATTTAGGGGATATTTTTATTTTTTCCTGTTGTTCTGAAAAAGCCTGTTTTTCGGGCTTTTCGGAACAGAGGACCTGTGTTATTATGTTTACTGTTGCATTTGTATTGAAAGGATCGGTGTATTTATTATGAGCAGCATTCTGGTGAATCAGATCGGCTTCCTGCCGCACGGCGTCAAGGAGGTGACCTTCCGCGACAGCGCCATCGGCGCCACTTTCCGGCTGGTGGATGACAGGACCGGGGGGACCGTTGCGGAATTTCTGCAATCTCCCCCGCAGGACCAGATCAACACCGGAGAAAGATGCAGCCGGGGGAATTTCTCTTCTTTTGACAGACCGGGGATCTACCGGATCACGGCGGGAGAAGAGACCTCCTGTCCGTTTGAGATCGGGGAACATGTATACGACGCCCTGATCCGCGATCTGACCTATATGCTTCATCTGCAGCGCTGCGGTCAGGCGCTCACAGAGGAAGAGGCCGGC
>JAFXTJ010000015.1 GCA_017535945.1 Lachnospiraceae bacterium | reverse complement strand
TTTCCCGCTCAGACTCGGAAAATCGCTTCGGAAGATACGCTGTGGAAACGGAACGATGCTGATCTCAGCAGTTTTCCTCGTTACCGTTGGCGTCGAATACGCATAGGTGCGGACACAATGCGCACAGCACCCCTGTGACCAAAGGTCACAGGGGCAGGCAGAAAAAGAGGCGGCTCTCGCAAGCTTGCTTGCGGAGGCCGCCCAAGCCATGCAGCTCACCTCGAAAACCTCGCTGCGCTCGGTTTCCTCGGTGTATGGCTGCGCCATATAGCCGGTCTAAAAAACAAGCCCCCGCTCGAGTAAACTCGGCGGGGGCCCTGTTTTTTATCCCTGCTGCATGGCTTGGTTGATCACATCATCCCCATGCCCGGATTTCCAGCCGGCATCGGGGCCGGAGGCTCCTTGATGGTCGCAACGGCCGCTTCGGTGGTGAGGAAACTGGAGGCCACGCTGGTGGCGTTCTGCAGTGCGCTCCTGGTCACCTTGGCAGGATCGATGATGCCGTCCTGGACCATGTCGACATACTTCTCGGTGTAGGCATTGAAGCCGATGCCCTTCTTGGACTCCTTGACCTTGTTGACGATCACGGAGCCGTCGAGACCGGCGTTGACCGCGATCTGGAACAGCGGCGCCTCGAGGGCCTTCAGGACGATCCTCGCACCGGTCTTCTCATCGCCGTCAAGACCGTCAGCCATCTTCTCGACATCCTTCATCGCGTGGATGTAGGCGCTGCCGCCGCCGAAGATGATGCCTTCCTCCACGGCCGCGCGGGTCGCGTTCAGAGCATCCTCCATGCGGTACTTGGCTTCCTTCATCTCGGTCTCGGTCGCGGCACCGACGCGGACAACCGCCACACCGCCGGCGAGCTTGGCGAGACGCTCCTGGAGCTTCTCCCTGTCGAAATCGGAGGTCGTATCCTCGATCTGCTTCTTGATCTGTGCGACGCGCGCCTGGATATCCTTCTTGGAGCCCAGACCGTCGACGATCGTGGTCTTCTCCTTCTCGATCTTCACGCTCTTGGCTCTGCCGAGGTCGCTCATCTGCGTATCCTTGAGTTCAAGGCCGAGATCGGAGCTGATGACGGAACCGCCGGTCAGGATCGCGATATCCTGCAGCATCTCCTTGCGTCTGTCGCCGTAGCCGGGAGCCTTGACCGCTACCACATTAAAGGTGCCGCGCAGCTTGTTCACGATGAGGGTCGTGAGCGCCTCGCCCTCGACATCCTCCGCGATGATGAGCAGCTGAGCGCCGGTCTTGACGACCTGCTCGAGGATCGGCAGGATATCCTGCACGTTGGAGATCTTCTTATCGGTGATCAGGATGAAAGGATCCTGCAGGTTCGCTTCCATCTTGTCCATATCGGTGCACATGTAGGCGCTGATATAGCCGCGGTCAAACTGCATGCCTTCCACGAGATCCATCTCGGTGAGCATCGTCTTGGACTCCTCGATCGTGATGACGCCGTCCTTGCCGCCGACCTTCTCCATCGCTTCCGCGATCATCTCGCCGACCGTCTCGTCGCCGGATGAAACAGCCGCAACACGCATGATCTGCTCCTTGCCCTTGACCTTGGTGGACATCTTGGCGATCGCCGCCACAGCCGTATCCGTGGCCTTCTTCATGCCCTTGCGCAGCACGATCGGATTCGCGCCCGCAGCGAGGTTCTTGATGCCCTCATTGATCATGGCCTGTGCCAGGACCGTCGCGGTCGTCGTGCCGTCGCCGGCCACATCGTTGGTCTTGGTCGCCACTTCCTTAACGAGCTGTGCCCCCATATCCTCATAGGGATCCTCAAGCTCGATCTCCTTGGCGATGGTCACGCCGTCGTTGGTGATGGTCGGTGCGCCGTAGCTCTTGTCGAGAACAACATTCCTGCCCTTGGGTCCGAGGGTCACGCCAACGGTATCCGCCAGCTTGTTGACACCTTCCACCATTGCCAGACGGGCTTCCGCACCGTGTTTGATCGTCTTTGCCATTTTGATTCGCCTCCTCTTCTATATTACAGTTGATTATTTCACGATCGCTAAGATATCGCTCTGCTTCACGATGATATAGGTCTCCTCGTCGATCTTGACCTCGGTGCCGGCGTACTTGGAATAGATAACGGTCTCTCCCTTCTTGACCTCCATCCTGATCTCCTTGCCGTCCACGATGCCGCCGGGACCCACAGCGATGACCTCGGCCTGCTGGGGCTTCTCCTTCTCCTTGCCGGGCAGAACGATGCCGGACTTCGTGGTCTCCTCCGCCTCGAGCTGCTTCAACACGACTCTGTCAGCCAACGGTACCAGTTTCATAATGCTTGCCTCCTTTATATTAGAATGTTTATGAATGAACCTTTCCTTGTTAGCACTCTATATACTCGAGTGCTAACAACATAGCCTATCATAGCACAAGATAAGGGGAATGCAAGCACTTTTTCCCGATTTCATACTTTTTTAATAAACAGGAAAAGTCCCCGCCGGGATGCTCCTACTTCGCGATCGGCCGCCCCGCGAGGTCGATGCGGTACTCCATCAGCGCCTGCGCCCAGTACTTCTCGGGGATGTCCGGCCAGTCGGCCCTCCCCTGCTCCCTGCGGCACAGCTGCGTCGCGCGCAGCATGACCGCCTGGTTCTGGTCGATCCCCGTGCGCAGCGTGTGCATCGTCGCGGCCGCCCAGGCCGGCGCACGGGAGCTCAAGCCGCTCTCCGCAAAGGAGCGGAATTCCGCCTCTCTGTCATACTCCAGCTGAATGAGTTCCTCGACCCATTCGCCGCCGGTACATCTGAGGATCGCAAACTGCGCCTTGCCGCCGTGGTGCCACGGGACTCCGACCGAGCCGGGATTCAGGCAGAGCTTGCCCCGCTCAACATAGGCCTCCTGCTCGTGATGATGCCCGTGCAGCAGGACCGGCGTCTTGCAGGCCGTGAGGATCCGCTTCGTCGTACGCTTGCCGCGGAACATCAGGCCGTTGCTCACCTCCGGCGTCCCGTGGCAGATGGTGATCGGCGGATAACCACCCTCCTCCCAGACATCGCAGATCGGGAGTTTTTCGAAGAAAAAGAGATCCTGCTTCGTCAGATGCTCGTAGGTATGCAGCAGCGTCCCGCTCGCGGAGCCGTCGTGCCAGCCGGTCTCCCCGCGGTTCCTGTAATCCAGCAGATACTCCTCGCGATTGCCGCGGATGAAGCGCGCATGGAAATAATCGCGCAGAATGTAGACGAGTTCCATCGTCTTCTCCGTGTCCGGGCAGTCCGTCACATAATCGCCCAGACACAGGTAATGATCGATCCCGCGCGACGTGCAGTACTCGAAGCACGCCCTAAACGCCTCGTAATTCCCATGAATATCGGAAAATACCGCAACCTCGGCCGCACTCATGACGCACCTCCCGCGCTCTGCGCACCGGCCGTCTGCCTGCCCGCCTGCGCCAGAGCCGCCACGATCTTTCTCCGGATCACGAGGAAGCAGATGAAATGTGCGAACCCCGTGAGTGCCCAGCTGATCGGATAGGACAGATACAGCACCGTCAGATCATGATGCACCCGGAAATACGTGTAGATCCATACGATCCGGAAGCCGCAGGCGCCGATCAGCGAGACGATCATCGGCGTCACGGAATGTCCCAGCCCGCGGATGCTGCCGCAGATCGTATCCATGATCCCGCAGAGACAGTACATCACACAGATGACGGCCATGCGCTTCAGACCGTAATCGATCGCGCCGGGATCGTCCGTATACAGTCCCAGCAGCTGCCTGCCGAACAGATAAAAAAGATTCCCCATGGAAAGTCCGATAACGGTGACGGTCGCGAGATTGACGAACAGGCAGCGGTTCACGCGCTTTATGTCGCCCGCGCCGTAGTTCTGACCGGTAAAGGACACCGACGCCTGATAGATCGAATTCATCGCCATGTAGACGAAGCCCTCGAGATTGGCCGCCGCCGCGTTTCCCGCCATCGCCACCGCGCCGAACGAATTCACCGAGGACTGGATCAGCACATTGGAAAAGGAGAAGATCATGCTCTGCACGCCCGCCGGCACGCCGATCTGCAGGATGAGCGCAAGTTTGTGCCGGTCGATCGCGATCTTCGAGAGCGTGAGCTTATACGCCGAATCCGTCCGCATCAGACAGCGCAGGATGAGAAAGGCAGAGACCGCCTCCGAGATCACGGTCGCCGTCGCGACACCCGCCACCTCCATGTGCAGCACGATGACGAAGATAAGATTCAGGATCACATTGATGACGCCGCTGATGATCAGATAGAACATCGGCCGTCTGGTGTCGCCGACCGCGCGCAGGATGGCACTGCCGAGATTATAGAGGAACAGCACCGGCGCGCCCAGGAAATAGATCTGCATGTAGAGCGTCGCCAGCCCCAGCACCTCCGGCGGCGAGCCCATGGCGGTAAGCAGCCGCCCGGCCATCACAAAACCGAAGATACCGACCGCGATCCCGCCGACAATGCTCAGACAGACCGACGTATGCACGGTCTGCGAGAGGTTTCTCTTCTCGCCCGAGGCGAAATACCGCGCGGCAAGCACATTGACCCCGACGGAAAGCCCGATGAAAAGGGCGACGATGAGGTTGATGATGGAACCCGTGGAGCCCACGGCCGCCACACAGTGGGAGCCGTTTGCCGAGAAACGTCCGACCACCACGATATCCGCAGCGTTGAAGAACAGCTGCAGCATGCTGGATAACAAGAGCGGGATCGCAAAGAGCAGGATCTTGGGCAGGAGCGCCCCGTGGACCATGTCGATCTCGTATTTTTTCAGATGGCTCTGGTCGCCTCCCGCAGCCATTCCCTGATCTCCTCTTCCTCAATGAGCGGTTCGAGCTTCTCCCGCACCAGGCAGTGATATTCGTTGAGCTGCGTGCGTGACGCGGGATCCAGATACGCCGGATCGATGAGATCCAGATCCAGCGGCACCCAGGTCAGCATCGCGAAGCCCAGGAACTGGCCGTCGCCGTTTTTGACTCCCTCGGTCACTTCCAGGATGTTCTCCGTGCGGATTCCGTGGCTGCCCTCGATATAGACGCCCGGCTCGTCGGATACGATCATACCCGGGAGGATCTCCGCCTCCTTCTCGCCGGGCAGCGCGCGCCAGCGGATGTTGTGCGGCCCCTCGTGGACATTGAGGATATAGCCGATGCCGTGCCCCGTGCCGCACTTGTAGTCGATGTTCATATCCCACATCGGCCCGCGGGCCAGAATGTCCAGATTGCGGCCCGTGCAGCCCTTCAGAAACCGCGCGTTCGCCAGGCGCAGCATCCCGACGGCCACCGCCGTGAAATGCTTCCGGATCTCATCCGATACCGGTCCCAGCGCGATCGTGCGCGTCACGTCCGTCGTACCGCCCATGTAGGTCCCGCCGGAATCCACGAGATAAACCCCTTCGGGCTTCAATTCATCATATTTCTCCGGCGTCGCCTCATAGTGCATCATCGCCGCGTTGGCGCCGTAGGCACTGATCGTGGGGAAGGACAGCTCAATGAAGCCCGGCAGCTCCGCGCGCATCCCGTCGAGGCGCTTCGCCACGGAGACCTCGTCCATCGGGACCTTGCCGATATTCGTCTTCACCCAGTACAGGAAGCGGGTCAGCGCCGCCGAATCCCGCAGATAGACCTCGCGGATGTTCGCAAGCTCCGTCCCGTTCTTCACGGCCTTTAACAGCGTGACCGGTTCCGTCCCTTCGATCACCCGGCCACCGGTGCGCTCCGCCGCGTCCTCCAGCGACTTCTTCACCGCATAGCTCGTGACCTTGCGGTCGAGCAGCACCGCTCTTCCGTTCAGATCGAGCGCCGCGAGCGCCTCACCGATCTCCCGGTAGTCCCGGACCTTCACGCCTGCGGCGGAAAGGTGCTCTCTGACCGCATCGGTCAATTCTTCATTCTGGATAAACAGGCTCGTCTCCTCCCCGTCGATCAGCGCATAGGAGAGCGCAACCGGCGAACATTCCACGTCATTGCCGCGGATGTTGAAGAGCCAGCAGATCGCATCAAGGCCCGTCAGAAGCAGGCACTGCGCGCCCTCCTCCGACAGCTTCGCCCGGACTTCGGAGAGCTTCCCCCGCACACCTTTGCCCGCAAGGGCATCCTCGATCACATAGACCGGATGGCACGGCAGCGCCGGGCGTTCCGGCCAGGCCGCCTCCGCGGGGTCGAAACCGTAGTCGAGCCGCACCCCCTGCGGCGTGAGGTCCTCCTCCAGGCCCTGCCCGAAGGATGCCGTGATGCAGCGCCCGTCAAAGGCGAGCGTCTCCGCGTCCCGCATCTTCTCTTTCAGGAATTCGTTGATCGTCAGCACACCTTCATCCGCCATGCGGTAGAGCGTGACGCCGGTGCCGGCCAGTTCCCGCTCCGCCTGGATGAAATAGCGGCCGTCGGTCCACAGGCCCGCTTCGTCATTTAAGACGACCAGCGTCCCGTTTGAGCCCGTGAAGCCGCAGAAATACTCCCTTGCCTTGAAATGATCCGCCACATACTCCGACTGGTGGTGGTCCGCCGTCGGGATCAGGCACGCGTCCACACCGCGCCGCGCCATCGCGACACGCAGCCTCGCCAGCCGTTCCCTGATGATCGTATTCTCCTGCATGATGACAACCCCGTTTCTGTCAGTCTGTTACGTTATTGTTTACGGCACCGCACATAAGCCCGCCGCGCATTATTCTGTCATTGTCCCCGTCCGCACCTTTACCGCTTCTTCAGGGATACATAAGGTTTCCTCGGCCCGATCGCCATATAGGCGGGACGGATGATCTTGCCCTCGTTGGAGAGCTCCTCGAGCCGGTGCGCGCTCCAGCCCACGATACGCGCGATCGCAAAGATCGGGGTGTAGAGCTCGATCGGCAGCCCCAGCATCTGATAGACGAAGCCGGAGTAGAAGTCGACATTGACGCTGACGCCCTTGTACATCCGGCGCTCGCCGGCGATGAGGCGCGGTGCCAGTTCCTCGACCCGCTGGTAAAGTCCCCACTCCTCTCCCATGCCCTTCTCCTCGGCGAGCATGGACACATAGTTCTTGAGTGCCCGCGCACGCGGATCGGACTTGGAGTAGATGGCATGACCGACGCCGTAGATCAGCCCCGCGCGGTCAAAGGCCTCCTTGTGCAGGAGTTTCTCCAGATACGCCGTGATCTCGTCGTCATCCTTCCAGTCGCGGACCTGCTCCTTCATCTCCTCGAACATCTTCACGACCTTTAAATTGGCGCCGCCGTGGCGTGGGCCCTTTAAGGAGCCGATCGCCGCCGCCATCACGGAGTAGGTGTCCGTCATCGTTGACGTGATGACGTGGGTCGTGAACGACGAATTGTTACCGCCGCCGTGCTCCATGTGCAGCACCAGGCACACATCGAGAAGTCTGGCCTCCAGCTCCGTGTAGGATGAATCCGGGCGCAGCAGATGGAGAATGTTCTCCGCCGTGGAGAGCTTCTCCTGCGGCTGATGGATGAAGAGGCTGTTGCCCTCGTGATAATGATTGTAGGCCTGATACCCGTAGATGCACAGCATCGGGAAGAGGCTGATGAGCTGCAGGCACTGGCGCAGGACATTCGGCAGGGACACATCGTCCGCCAGCTCGTCGTACGAATACAGCGTGAGGACGCTGCGCGCAAGCGTGTTCATCATATCGCGGCTGGGCGCCTTCATGATGATATCGCGGACAAAGCTCGTCGGCAGCGACCGGTAGGAGGCCAGAAGCTTCTCGAAGTCCTTGAGCTCATTCTTCTTGGGGAGCCTCCCGAAAAGCAGCAGATAGGTGATCTCCTCAAAACCGTAGCGCTTATCCGCGGCGAAACCGTCGATCAGGTCCCCGATCTGATAGCCGCGGTAGTAGAGCTCGCCGTCCGCCGGCACAAGCTCGCCGTCCACATCTTTGGTGGCGAGGATCTCGGAAATGTGCGTGATGCCGGTCAGCACACCCTTGCCGTTTAAGTCGCGCAGTCCGCGTTTGACATTGAACCTCGTATACAGATCGGCGTCGATCAGATCGGCGCGCCTCCCGATCTCGGCGAGATCGATGATCTGCGGAGTCAGCTCACAGTAGCGTTCGTCGTTTGCCATGGGTCGTCCCTCCTTGCGTGGTTTGTTGTGTTCGCAGCTTGATCTCAGATCTTTAAGAACCCCTTCACCGCCTGTTCCATCCCGTCGATCGCGCAGATGCCGCTGTGCCGGACGGGCGCGGAGGAAAGCTCCCGGACCGCCTTCGGCAAGGTCCTCCCCGTTACTTCGGCGAGCTTCGCGGCGAGTGCGAGGTCGTCATCTCCGTCCGCCGGGACATCGATCGCCTGCGCCACCGCGCGCGGGAATTTGAACGGGCTCGCCGTGGAAGCGATGACCGTGGGCGTCGCATCGCCGGTCTTCTCCCGGTAGGCGGCATAGACGGCACTTGCGACCGCGGTATGCGTATCGATGAGATAATGTGCCTGCCTGTAGACACGGCCGATCTCGGCGAGGGTCTCCTCCTCCGTCGCGAATCCGCCGTGGAACATGGTCAGCTGCTCGCGCATGGATGGCGTGATCTCGTAGCGTCCCTCCGAAAGGAGCTTCGCCATGAGCTCGCGGTCCTTGTCCGCGTCATCGCCCGCGATGTGATAGATCAGCCGCTCTAAATTGGACGAGATCAGAATGTCCATGGAAGGGGAGCTCGTAAGGATGAACTCGCGGTTGCGGTCATAGGCCCCCGTCCCGAAGAAATCATAGAGCACACGGTTCTCGTTGGAGGCGCAGATGAGCGTCTTCACCGGCAGCCCCATCGCCCGCGCATAGTATGCCGCGAGGATGTTGCCGAAATTGCCGGTCGGCACGACGATGTTGATCTCATCGCCGTCCTTGATCTTGCCTTCGCGCAGCAGCGTCGCGTAACTGTAGACATAGTAGACGATCTGCGGCACCAGGCGGCCGATGTTGATGGAATTGGCCGAGGAAAAGACGTAGCCCGCGGCAGCGAGTTCGCCCCGCACGCGTTCGTCTGTGAAGAGCTTCTTCACGCCGGTCTGGGCATCGTCGAAATTGCCTTCGATCCCGACGACACAGGTGTTGTCGCCGCGCTGCGTCACCATCTGCAGCTTCTGCACGGGGCTCACGCCGTCCTTGGGATAAAAGACCACGATCCCGGTGCCCGGTACATCCGCAAAGCCCGCGAGCGCCGCCTTTCCGGTATCGCCGCTCGTCGCCGTGAGGATCACGATCTTCTCGGTCCGGCCGTTCTTCTTGGCAGCCGTCGTCATCAGATGCGGCAGGATGGAAAGCGCCATATCCTTAAAAGCGATCGTGGCGCCGTGCCAGAGTTCCAGATAATATGCGCCGCACGCTTCGGTTATAGGTGCGATCGCCTCCGTGTCGAATTTGTCGTCATAGGCGCTGTCCACGCAATGCTACAGCTCCTGTGCCGTATAATCGGTCAAAAGGAGCGAGAGGATCGCCATGGCGGTCTCCCGGTAGGACATGCCCGCGAAATCACGCACCGGCCGGTCAAAGACCGGGAGTTTCTCCGGCACATAGAGCCCGCCGTCCTCCGCGATGCCCCTTAAGATCGCCTGCGATGCGCTGACACGCTCACCGCCGCCTCTGGTACTGCGATAATAGATCTCCATAACCCTTTCCTTTCCGCCTGCCGTCACGGTAGCAGAGTGCCGTGAAATCTGCTATACTCTCAAAAAACAGTATTTCATTTTAACATATATGGGTTATCATGGCAAAGACTGACAGAAAAAATGCTCCCGGCGTCTATGTGATCCGGCGGTCGGACGGAGCCCCCTGCTACCGGGCTTCGCTCACCAGAAAGGGCAAGCACATTTCCCTGGGGAGCTTTGCGAGTGAAAAAGCCGCCCACGCGGCCTATGAAGCGGGAAACCGGCTCCTTAACGATACGGCGGTCACCCCGGACAATTACGACGATGCCCCCTACGCCGGGGATCTCCCTTTTCTCAAGGCCGTCACTCTCATCAACCTCAGGGAGACGGGGCTGTATTTCGGTGCCCCGATCCTGCTCGGACGGCGCGATTTCCTCTACTATGTGGACCGCAGAGAGGTCTACCGCTTCGATGTGGAGGACCTCTTCTACTACGCCTCCCACCGCATCATGAAGCGCGGCGGACGGCTCTTCGTGTCCGATTACGGCTCGCAGATCGGCGTCTTAAGCCGCTTCGGGATCCGCAGTTTCTCCGTGGCCGGCAGGGATTATGATTTCATCAACGGGGACGACCATGATCTGCGCTATGAGAACATCCGGATCATCAACCGCTACCGCGGCGTGCGCAGCGTGAATGAACGCGGCTTCCAGCGCTACAAGAGCGTGATCCATGTGCGCGGGGATTTCGTGATCGGCGTCTACGATACGGAGGAGGAAGCCGCCATTGCCTATAACAAGGCGGCCGATATCCTGACCCGCAACGGCTTCACCAGGCATTTCGAACAGAACTATCTCGAGGAGACCGGGCCCGCCGCCTACGCGGAGATCTACCACCGGGTGGCCGTCTCGGAGAAGATCCGGAATCTCCGTCCCTGACGGGACGCGCCTCTCACCGCCGCTTTCTGCGGTGCTTCACGTGCTTTACTTTCCTCTTTTTCTTCCTGTGCCGCGCCGCATGCCGGACCGCGAGCGCGATAATGATGAGGAGAAGGATCCCCGCGCCGGCCGGGATCACATAGTACAGCGCCTGTTTCCAGCCGGCCTTGCTGTAGACGATGAAGACCTCGACCTCCCGTCCTTCGGCGGAGAAGGTGCGGTACGCGCCCATCGTGCCGCCTGACAGGTGCTCCCGCTCCCCGTCTTTGACGAGCCAGATCTGCACATCATCCTGCCCGGCGGCCGGGAGGAAGCGGAAGACATGCTCCCCCTTCTGGCCCGCGGGAAGCGTGAGCAGATAATGCTCCTCGCCTTCACCGGCAGGCATCTCCGTGGCGTTCAGGATATCGCCGGGCGCAAAACTCCCCTCCGCGAAGAAGACCGGGTTCCCGCCGTCGCGTTTCATCGGCGAAGAGATCAGCGTGACCACCCTTGTGTAGACGGCATGGATCCTGTCCTCGGTGAGGATATCGGTGAAATCCGTGCGGTCCCAGGTCCCGTAGAAGCCGTCCCTCACAGGCACCTGCGGGATCTCATTCTCATTCAGCGACCCGCCGTACGGGACGGACAGAGCCGCCACCTCCTCGTCATCGACGAGAAATACCAGCCGCAGGAGCCGGAAGGTGCTCTTCTCCTGCAGGGAGATCGTATCGAAATCCGCCCAGCCGGCGAGGCCCTCATAATCGACGTCGTCGATCGCATGGATGTCGCCGCCGCACCAGATATTGTCGGAGATCTTCGAAGAGGTGACCGCAGTCACATTGCCCGCGATCGAGCCGAAGAACTGCACCGGATCCTTGAGCCGCACCATGGCGCGGTTACCGGTGAGTACCTCTCCGCTGCCGGTGATACCGCCCACATAACTGCGTGCCTTGATATAACTCTTGGAGAGGCAGTTCTTGACCGCCGCGCCGGAGAAGCCCGCGATCCCGCCCGCGTAGTCGCCCTCTGACTCGATGTTGCCGAGGCCCGTGCAGGAGTAGATGATGCCCATCTGCATACGGCCGGCGATCCCGCCCGCATAATTGCCGTCCACGTCCACCAGTCCCTTGTTCTGACAGGAATCGAGGATCGCTTTCTCCAGCATCATGGCGCCCGTCGAACGGTTCGTCACCGTCGTGATATCATGCTCCGGATCGAGCTGCAGATCCACGCCCATGATCCCCGCGATCCCGCCGCCGTCGCCGTCCGCGTGGATCGTGCCCTCATTCGTGCAACAGCTCACACGGCCGCTCACCGCGCTCTCCAGTTCCTCCTCGGACACATCCTTGGTATAATCCGCGGGATCCAGACTCTTGTTCAGTTCCTCCTGCACCGCCTCTTCGATAAGATCGGATATCTTGCCCATCTGATCGTTGATGTCCCTGAGGTTGCCGATCGTGCCGCCGGCGGCGCCCCGCAGACTGGAATTGAGCGCATTGGCGCTGTTTAACATGCTGTCGATCGTGGAATAGAGATCACCGGAAGCCGCCCGTACCGTCGGGGAAACTCCTTCGATGGACAGGTCGAATCCGGTCAGACGTCGGAATGCGTTCGCCAGATCCTCCATCGCATCATTCATATGCTCCGCTGCCTGTCCCAGTTCTCCTCTGTTCTGCGCCAGGGATTCCGGCAGCTCCTGTCCCGCTTTGACGGCCATATCGGCGACCGCGGTGTCCACGGCGGAGATCGGACCGGAGAGGCTGCCGATCATCGTCTCCAGGGTGCCCTTATCCAGGCCGGCGGTCGTATCGTCGTCCAGATCCTTCTGCAGACGGCTCTTGCCGCCGACGGAACGGGTATAGCTCTTGAGTTTCATCTGGATCCGCTCGATCCGGGAATTGAAGTCCGCGAGCTGCGCCTGCGTGAGCCCGTCCAGGAACTTCGCCCGCGCCTCGGAATCCTTTTCCAGCGCGTTGAAGGCCGCCACGGAGCTCGTGCCGCCGATTCCCTTCACCGCCTCCGCGAGGGCGTTTTTCATCGCCAGGACATCCTTGTAGAAGGCGCTGTCCGCGGGCGTGGCCGCCGCGTCGAGCACAACGATCATATTCGTGAGCGTCCCGTCGATCGCCGTATAATTGTCCGCGATCGTATCGAGCCCCGTCGAGACCGAATCGGTATCATCGATCGGCGAGTTGGCGACTTTACCGGCATAATCCTTCACATCGCCCACCGCCTGCGAGATGTCCTCCGTCGCGTTGGAGGCATCCTGCGCGGACTGCCGGATCTGCTCCGCGGCGTTGTTCGCCCGGGCCGCTTCCATATCGGCACGGTCCGCCGCACTGTCGGTGATCGTCTTCACATCGCCCTTGGCGACGCCGGTGAGACGGGAAAGTTCAAACAGGATATCGCTCGCCGAGTCGGAATAGCCCTTGGTGTCGCCGAGCGCCGTGTCGATCATCCCCTGCAGGTCATCCAGCGCGGTGTCGATCTCGCCGAGCCTGCCCTCCGAGAAATCGATCTTGAGATCCGGCTGCTGCTGCCCGACGATGCCGCCGACCTCGCGTCTGCCGTAGACCTCGCCGTCATTCGTGCACAGCCGGATGAGACCCGAGGAACGCCCGCAGATCCCGCCGATATTGAAGCCCACGTGCTCATAGCCGACCGCGCCGTGATTCGAGCAGCCCTCGATCCGGCCGATGGAATGTCCGGCGATGCCGCCGATGTCGGTTTTCTGATCCATATTGTCCGGCGTAGAGATCCGTCCGGTCTGCAGCACGGAATCAAGCGTTACACTCAGGTCATCCGCGGAAAACGGGACATCCGTGTAGACGGTGTCGACCTGCGCCTTGTTGTCGCAGTCAATGATCAGGCCCGCATTGTACCCGGCGATCCCGCCCGTGACGGAATCCCCCTGGATGACACCGGCGCTCGTGCAGGCGAAGATCGTGCCGTCCTCTTCATTGTAACCGGCGATCCCGCCGGCTGCCGTATGCGCATTGACATCGCCGAACCAGGTGCAGTTCTCGATCCGCCCGTGGTTCACGCCCGCGATCCCGCCGGCGCCGCTCTGCCGCCCTTTCGGGAGTACCGCGCCGATCACGCGGAGATTACGCACCGTGCCCTCGCCGGCGATCACGGAGAACAGTCCCACCTGCGATGCTTCGGTGCGAATTGACGCGCCGTCCACCGTATGTCCGCCCCCGTCAAAGGTGCCCGCAAAATAGGGAACGCAGACCGTCTCCCTGTCCCGCAGATCGATGTCGCAGGCGAGGCGGATCGTCCGCCCTCTGGACCAGGCATCCGTATGGCAGGAGACGGCAAAGACCTCCCACTCGTCCGCCGAGGAGATGACGAATTCCGGCTGCAGTGACGCATTCCCTTCACTCTCCGGCGTCTGCGGCTGCGGGTCACCATCCTCTGCGGTCTGTTCCGCTGTCATCTTCTCCGCCGCTTTCTCCGTCAGGAGGGCCGCCTCCGAGACGGTCGCATGCACGTGCGGGCACATCTGCTGCGATGCGAAGAGCGTGACCGACAGGAGGATCGCGGCGAGCTTTTTCATACGCTTGCTCATGCCTCGTCACCTCCCTTCTCGGGATGGATGACGGTGATGCGGTCTTTTTCTACATCATCAGAATCCTTATCACTCTTCTTTTCGTCATCTGATGAAATGTCCTTTTTCTCCTCTACTTCATCCTCTTGGACATTCTGCTTTTCTGCTTCTTCAGCATCCTCTGCATCTTCCTCTGCTTCTTTCCCTTCATCCTCTTCTACAGGATCTTCCTCTATCCCTTCTTCCTGAAGTTCCTCCTCAGGTTCTTCTTCCTCAACCTCTTCTTCAGGTTCTTCTTCCCGCTTCTCCTCCTGCTTCGTCACGAGTTCTCCGATCTGGCTCTCGGGCGCCGTGAGGATGCTCTCCTCCTCGTTCTCCATCGTGCCGGAGACCATGACGGCGCGGACCTCGCCGCGCACCACCGCGTTCATCGTCCCGATGACCGTACCGTTCACGATCCCGCGGATCGCGCCGTTGACGACGACCGTGCCCACCTCCTCGCGAGCGTGGATCGGCATCGAGATATCAAAGGCCGTCTTGGCGATGATCCGGTCGCCGATGAGCAGGATCTGCGGCAGCACAAACATGACCAGCACCACGGAGATCCCGGTGCCGCG
>JAFXTJ010000109.1 GCA_017535945.1 Lachnospiraceae bacterium | reverse complement strand
CGTCGAGGTGATCCTCTGGGCGGCGGTTTTGCTCATCGGATGGCTGCTGGGCGGCCCGGTGGGTATCGGTACGGTGATCAGCACCTTTGGCGCAGGGCTCGTGATGCAGCTTGTGTATACCGTGATCCGCTTCGAACCGCGCGACTTAAAGCACAGGGATGTCGCGGAGGTCACTGCGGAGTTGAGAAGCTGACGGTGAGCGGCGTTACATATCCGTTACGCATTTATTACAAATTTATTACACTTCAGGGTTGACGCGAAAAACCATTTCCTTTATAATTTCGTATACTGGTTATCATCACCTTGGATCAGTGATGTCCCTGCCGGTGGACAGGGATATGTAATATTGTGCTTTTATCCGGAGGAGATCAAGTGAGAAGAGGAATCAAGAGAGGACTGATCGGCATTGTGGCGGGAGCGATGATATTTGCTTCCGTTCTGGGAGCGGATGCCATGACAACACAGGCTGCTGTGGTACAGCCCGGGGGGATCGGCTCCGTCGCCATCCTCTCTGCGACGATCGGAGGGGACAATGTCGTCATCAACGCTGTGGCGAGTGAGATGCCGGCCAGCGACGACGGGCAGTTCCATCTGTTCGCGGAGCGTGTTTACCAGATCGATCCGGCGGGTGCGCCGATCGCTTCCCTGCCGATCGGGCCTGCAGCGACCTTCGTCGTACCGCTGGGCTACAATACGGTGAACAACCGTCTCTATGACAAGTTCCAGATCGCGGTGCTGCAGGGCGGCAAGTATGTGCCCGTATCGAGCGCCCACTATATCACCAATCCCGAGGCACTCGCGGGCGGTTCCAACGGCTTTGTCAACAACGGCAAGAAGGGTCTGATCCTCGATTCCGCCAAGATCGGCAACGGCAATACCGAGGTGCAGCAGCTGGGAGTCCAGCAGGGTGCCTACAACATCAACCTCGAGGACGTGATCGGCGGCAACGGCGCGATCCAGTACAATTACAACGGCAAGACCTACGCCTTTGATTCCGTATCCATGGGCATGTATGACCATGTCGTGCGCGTCACGACTTCCCAGGGGATCGGCCTCACGATGGTGCTCTTAAATCCCCGTGCCAAGGGCGAGGAGTTCATGATCTCACCTTCCTCCAGAGGCGGCCGCTGCAGCTACTATATGATGAACACCTCCGAGGAAAAGGGTCTGGAGTATCTCGAGGCGGTGGTGTCCTTCCTGGCCAGGAGATACAACGGCAGGAACGGCTGCGGCCAGGTGGACAACTGGGTCATCGGCAATGAGGTCAATGCCAAGAGCGTCTGGAATTATTCCTCCATCCACGATGAGATGCAGTACGCACAGCTCTATACCGACGAACTGCGTGTCTGCTACAACGCGATCAAGAGCAATCACGCCAACGCGCGTGTGTGCGCGAGCCTTGACCAGAACTGGTGCAAGGTGCAGAATGTGGCGTCTTATTATTCCGCGAGGAGCATGCTGGAGGCGATCAACGCCTGTGCCTGCTCCCAGGGCAATTTTGACTGGGCGCTCGCGGAGCATCCCTACAATTATCCGCTGACCTGGACGTCCTTCTGGACACCGCAGTCGGCGACGGCAGCTTCCATGATCTCCCACACGATCGATACGGGATATCTGTCCATGGAGAACATCGAGCAGCTCACGGATTACATGGCCCAGCCCGCCATGCGCAATACCAAGGGCGAGGTGCGGCCGATCCTGCTGACGGAGGTCGGTTATTCCTCGACGCAGGGCGAGGAGGCGCAGGCGGCGGCCATCGTATACGCCTATCAGCGCACGATGACGAACCAGCATCTCAAGATGATCATCTTTAACCGGCAGACCGATGTGGCGGCCGAGATGAAGCAGGGCCTGTCCGTCGGCCTTTCGAGACCCGACGGTTCCCACAAGCTGGCTTTTGAATTCTTCCAGAAGATGAGTTCCGGCGAGGCCGGCGGCTATATCCAGCGCGCGGCGGCCTTTATGGGCATCGGCGACTGGGCGGCCGCGATGTACGCGAGGTAAGAAACCGGACATACGCCGGAGATCATGGATACAGGAGATAGGAAGAGCAAGCCCCGCTGTCCGCAGCGGGGCTTTTTTCCTGCAGGTGCGGCGGGCCGCGATCGCGTTGATATCCGGCCGGCTGCCGGAATCCCGCGCATCGGCGGCCACGGCCGGCCTGTTACGGAGAGCGCAGGGGTTCCGTACCGGCAGACACCTGATTCTTGACATCGATTTTTCGGGGATATAGAATGTCGTTGTTTTCGGTGGCGGAGTGGCTGCCGGAAGAGGGGAAGGAGAGGTATCCTATGAAGATCAGAAAAGTAATGTGCCTGTTGTGTGCGGCAGGAATGGTCGCGTTATCATCCTGCGGAACGACAGGGACCGGAACGGACGGCAGCAGCGCTCCCGCCGCGGATGCGGGTGCGGAGGCGGTTACCGCGGATGCGGATCAGCCGGCAGAAACCGCCGGTGGCGCGGAGAGTGCGCCGCTGCCGGAGACACAGGAAGAACCCGCCGAACCGGAATTGCCGGAGGGACAGTATCTGCTCGATGAAGAGCATCTCCTCTACAAGATCGGAGAGG